>JAKPUX010000007.1 GCA_029554865.1 bacterium
CTGCTGCAGCAGTTCGAGTCCGGCGCCCCGCTTGAAATAAAGCGCCTCGGAGACGGCAGACGCCTGGCCCTGGTGCAGGGCCAGGGTCTGCACCAGCACAAACCCAAGGATGAATTTATGCGCCTGCTCGGGGAGATGCTCACCCCCGATGTGATCATCGGCCACGAGGCGGTTTTTTACCTGCACCGCATCAAGGACGGACACGATCTTTATTTTCTGGTCAATACCCTCCAGCAGGAGCTTGGCAGGGTGGAGGTGAGTTTTGAAAAGAGCGGCACGCCGGAACTCTGGGATCCGGACAGCGGCGAGATCAGACCGCTGCATGTGCATGAGATACGCGACGGCCGGCTGGTTTTGCAGCTCGATTTTCCGCCGGCAGCCTCGCATTTCGTCATCATCGGGGATGAGCAGCCCACTCTGCGGATAATCGACGCCAGCGTACACATCGAGCGTTTTGACGGCTGCAGGGCAACCGGATACGCCGATGCGCAGGCGAGCGAGCCTTTTATCCGCGTCGATGAGGGAGGAAAACTCCGGGAACTCCACGCCGAGGCGCTTGATCCCCTGCCCGATCTGCCGCTGGGCTCGCCCATCGAATTCAGCCTCGAGGGGGATAACGTGCTCTGCATCTCCCGCTGGAAGATGCGGGTCGAGGAGGCCGGAGAGTCCGGGCTTGAGCCCGCCCGGCCCGATTTCAATGACGAGGGCTGGCTCGATGTCACCCTCGGCGCCTGGGAGATGCAGCTTCCACAGGAACGCGAAGAGGAGAGTTACCCGGCGGCGCTTTGGTATCGCACCCGGTTCCTGATGGACTGTATGCCCGGCGATCTCCGTCTGCTCATCGACGGTTTCAGCGGCAGCGCCCATCGCCTCTTCATCAACGGGGAGGAGATTAAGGATAAGGGCAGGCGCAGTCCCCTCGACGCGGAGATTCGCGAGGTGGATATCCGCCCCTTCATCCGCACCGGGCGCAATGTCGTTGCCGTACGCCTGGTCGCAGAACGACGCACCGACGGCATTCTCGATCTGCTCAAGCTCGTCGGCACCTTCGCCCTGGCCGGCTCCTCCGATGGCTACCGCATCACCGAGCCGGCCGGTCGCATCGCCGTGGGCGACTGGACGAAACAGGGGTACCCCTTTTTCTCGGGCACCGGCCTCTACACCTTTGAGGTCAATCTGCCGTCGCATTACCTGCAGGGCAAGCTCTTGCTTGCGGCCGAGTGCGGCGAGGACGTGCTCGAGGTTTCGGTCAATGGAGATTCGGCCGGCATCCTCCCCTGGCATCCCTATCGAATCGATTTGACCGGCCGGCTGCAGCCAGGGCGCAATCGCCTTACCCTCAAGGTGACCAACACCCTCATCAATATCCTCGAGGCGGTGCAAAAGCCGTCGGGACTTTTTGCTGAACCCCGGTTGATCCACATGCCGGTGTATGAATTCACTCTGTAGGGGACTATAGCAACCAGGAAGACGGGAAAAACATGGATCGCAATGCAATTCTGGTCGTCGGCAGTGCCAATATGGATATGGTCGTGGTGGCGGAGAAGTTTCCTCAGCCTGGTGAGACCCTTTTTGGCCGGCAGTTCAACATGTATCCAGGCGGCAAGGGGGCCAATCAGGCTGTCTGCGCCGCCAAGCTGGGAGGGGAGACCCATTTCATCGGCAGGATGGGCAACGATCTTTTCCGGGAGCGGCTGGTGCAGAACATGGCCAGTGACGGAGTGGTGATGGATCATCTTCTCATCGATGAGCAGGAGCCGACCGGTATCGCCCTGATCACAGTGGATGGCGGCGGCGAGAATGAAATCATCGTCATTTCGGGCAGCAACATGAAGCTTTCGCCCGCGGATGTGGAGAGCAGACTCGCACTTTTCAACCGGGTGGGCGTGGTGCTGGCACAGCTCGAGATCCCACTCGAGACGGTTGCCAGGACGGCAGAGCTTGCTGCGGCCGCCGGTGCCTGTTTTATCCTCAATCCCGCACCGGCCTGCAAGTTGCCTGTGAAGCTGCTGCAGCGGGTCGATTTTCTCACCCCCAACCGTCTCGAGCTGGAACTGCTCGCCGGCATGTCCATTTTGGATGACATCGAGTCGGTCCGGTGCGCCGCCCAACGGCTTCTGGACCAGGGCGTCGGCAATGTGCTGGTCACCCTCGGTGAGCGCGGCTCGCTTTGGGTCACCCCGGGGGAGGCCAGGCTGTTCGCCGCCCGGCGGGTCCAGGCTGTCGACACCACCGCGGCTGGGGATGCCTTCAACGGGGCCTTCGCCTTCGCCCTCTCGCGGGGTGAGACGGTGCCGCAGGCCATTCATTTCGCCAACCGCGTGGCGGCCTTCTCGGTCACGCGGATGGGCGCACAGAGCAGCATGCCGACAGCGGCCGACATCGAAGAGTGGGTGTAACGGGACAAACGGACTTGATGCCGTCGAGCCCGGCGCCGGCGCCACTTTGTCCGCCGGCCGGGCAAGTATGGATGCATTAAACACAGGAGTGAATAATGAAAAAACAGGGGATACTCAATGCGCAGCTCTCGTATCTGGTTGCGCGCATGGGCCATACCGACCGGCTTGTCATCTGTGACTCTGGCCTGCCAATTCCCCCGGAGGCTGAGGTTGTGGACCTGGCCCTGACCTGGAACATTCCCGCCTTTCTTGATACCCTCAGGACGGTGCTGGGAGAACTGCACATCGAGGGCGCGGTTGTCGCTGCGGAGATGGAGCAGGTCAGCAATACCCTTTACAAACAGACCCTGCAGCTTCTCCCCGGCATCCCCGTCGAGAAAGTGGCCCATGAGCAGTTCAAGGAGTTGACCCGGGCGCCCGGGACGATCGCCTTCGTCCGCACCGGCGAGGCAACCTCCTACGCCAATATCATGCTCGTTTCAGGCGTGAATTTTAACCACTCATAATAAAGGACCTTCAATGAGAAAAGAGTACATCGCTGCACTCCTGCTCCTGGCCATGGCTGCATTTGCGGCCTGCGGAGACACCGCCGGAAGCCGCTATGACCGGCTGGTCAGGCCTGCAGATGCCACCTACTATCACGTCCCTGTCGGCCTCTGTGAAGACTATCCTGAAGAGAGCACCACCCTCACAGGCATTCGCAAGGACATGGAATTCCTCAAGGAGAGCAAGGTCGATCTGCTCAGAATCTCCTTCGGTTGGGATGCTATCGAGGCGGAAAAGGACAAATATGACTGGCTTTTCTGGGATGATTTTGTCAAAATGGCTGTCGAGGAGTATGACATCACCCTTATACCTTACATCTGTTATATGCCGAGATGGAATTCAACCAAACCGGAGGATAACAACTGGTTCTGGAACTATCCCCCTGTTGATCCCCAGCAATTCGGCGAATTCATCAAGCTGCTGGTGAACCGCTACAAAAAATATATCAAGACCTGGGAACTCTGGAACGAGCCTGATATCTGGGTCTACTGGCAGGGATCGCCAGAGCAGTTCGCAGAGATGATCAGGATTGGCGCCAGAGCGGTCAAGGAGGCTGATCCCGACGCCAGAGTCGTGCTCGGCGGAGTCGCTTACAGCGAAGAGTTCGTCGCCAAGATGTTCCGGGATTTCGGCCTCAGCCCCTACATCGATATCGTCAATATGCACAACTATTTCGAGACCTGGAGCGAGCGGCCGGTCGAGGATATCGATGACCACATTCTCAAGATGACCGATGTGATCCGGCAATATGGCAACAGGCAGCCGCTCTGGATGGCCGAGGTCGGCTACAGCACCTTCCGTCAGGGCAGCAAGATATCGAGCGAATATACCGCCTATTACGACTATGAACATACCCCGGAATACCAGGCGGTGGACCTTTTCAAACGACTCGCCCTGATTGTCTCGACCGAAAAGATCTCGGCCGTGGCCTGGTACGAGATTTCCGATCTGCCCCCCTCGGACGAGGTCATCGGGGATGAATACAACAATCGCCACCTTGGAGTCGCCTTTGTAAATTATGTACCCAAGCCGGCCCGGAAGGCCCTGATGTTTTTCAACAGCCTTTTCGGCGACGAATACAGGAACATCACCGGGCAGGCGGCGATCACCCGGCCGGAGAATTCCGACAGCCATGCCCTGGTCTTTGAGAAAGTGGATGGCAGTGTGGTCATCGTCAGCTGGCTGCAGACTGCTCTCCCCGGCAAACGCAGCGCCGACACCAGCGGTACAGTCAGGGATGAACGCCGGGAGAGCATCAGCGTCTCCCTGCCGATGGCGCTGCAAGGAAGCGCCCGACTCTATGATCATCTCGGTGAAGGAAAAGCGCTTGAAAACATCCGCCGCGAGGGCGGCATGACCCTGATCCCTGAGATTGTCCTGGAGGGTGGTGCGGTCTGCATCATCCATATCGAAAAGTAGGGCGTCAGCCCGATCCTGAGGAGAAGCGATGAAGAGATCTGAAATCAATCATTTGCAGAGGGCGGCCATGGAGTTTTTCGGCCGCCACTGTTTCCATCTGCCCCCCTGGGCGCGCTGGGGGAAAAAGGAGTGGATGGAGAACAGAGAGGCAGCTGGCGAGATCTTTAACAACAAGCTGGGGTGGGACCTGACGGATTTTGGCTCCGGCGATTTTTACACGATCGGGCTGCTCCTCTTCACCATCCGTAACGGCTCCCCGGGAGACCCTCAGGGCAAGGGGTATGCAGAAAAGGTGATGATCGTGCGCGAGGGCCAGGTGACACCCTGGCATTTCCACTGGAGCAAAATGGAGGATATCATCAATCGGGGCGGCGGCAATCTCGTCATCGAACTCGCCAACAGCACTCCTGATGAAAAGCTGGCCGGCGGTAGGGTGCAGGTCCAGGTCGACGGCCTCACCCGTTCCGTCGAGGCGGGGGGGAAGATTGTTCTGACTCCGGGCGAGAGCATCTCCCTGCCAGCCTATCTTTATCACAAGTTCTACGGAGAGGCGGGCAAGGGCACGGTGATGGTCGGGGAGGTTTCCATGGTTAATGACGACGACAAGGACAACCGTTTTCTCGATCCGATCGGACGTTTCCCGGTGATCGACGAGGACGAGGAACCCCTCTATTACCTGTGCAACGAGTACCCGGTCTGACAGTGACTATCCTGGAGTCGAATATGATCATTCTGCGACCGAAACAGGTCACCCCCGCCAACTTTGCCCGCTTCGGCAGCGTGGTCACCGCACCGCAGACGGCGCCTACCTCGCAGGCGGCGGATTATAAATTCTGGAGCGATCTGGCTCACTACCGCATTGATGGTGAGACCGAGATCGGCATCTGTACAGTCTACCATATGCCGGTCTCCATCATCACGGAGGTGGAACGGCATGAGCACACCCCGGAGATACTGATCCCTATCAATGCGCCCTTCGCTCTGCCGCTGCTGCGTGATGGCGACAGTGTCGAACAGGCCGAGTTGTTTCGTGTCGGAATCGGCGAGGCCGTCGTCATCGACGCAGGGATCTGGCACGGTCCCTGCCTGCCGATAGGCTGTGCCAACTCCTCCTATTTTGTTATCTTTGCCAGAAGGACACCCCATACGGATGTCCGTAAAAAGGAGATTTCCCCGATCGAGATTATGCAAAAGGGACAGGACCGCGGATGATCCTCTCCAATTCAAAAACAACGTTTATTTTCGCAGATCAGCCCGAACAGATCAGCGAGATCAAACTGGCCGACGGGACCCCGGTCGGCAGCACGAGCCGGCAGGCCATTCTCATCCGCACTCCGGCAGCTGTGTCGGAACCGGTTCTGCTCTCCCGCGTCAGCTCATCCGCTTCCGGGCCTGCCAGCGCTGAACTGCTCTTCCAGGATGAGAGCGGAGCCTGGCGTGCGGAACTGCAGATTCATGCCGCCGAACAGGGCCTGCGCTTCCGTTTGCAGGCCTACGCGCCGGAGCCGATCTGGCTGGTCGAGTGGCGCCTGTCCGGACTTCAATTCGACGAGGTCATCATCCCCGCCCTCGGCGGCCAAGCTCTGAGCGGGGCGATGCCGGCTGAAACCACCCTGAGCTATAAATATCCCTTCTGGTGGAATGCCCAATTTGTCGTCGGCAAAAAGGGCGGTGGGGGACTCTGGCTTTTCTCAAGGGATGAAAAACCCGACCTCAAGCTGCTGCGCGTCGGCCGGTCGAGCGACGGTTTTGCCTGGACCTACGGCTGTGAAGCCCGGCCGCCCTTTCCGTGCACCCTTGAGGCGGAGTGGTATCTTGACGGCATAAACGGCGGCTGGGAGGTTGCAGTCGAACGCCACCAGCGTTGGCTCGAGGAGGCCTTTGATCTGCGCCCCCTGCAGCAGAAAGCCTCCTTTCCCGCCTGGGCGCGCGAGATCAATTTCATCCTCGAGCTGTGGGGAGCGCGGCGCGATACCATCGCCCCCATGCACACCTTCGCCCAAATGGTCGAGCGGCTGCAGGCCTGGCGGGGAATGCATGATCCGCGCCAGACCCTGGTCTATCTCCCCGGCTTCGCCATGCATGGTATCGACTCGCATGCCCCGGATTATCATCCCAGCGCGCAGTGCGGTGGAGCTGCGGAATTTGCCCGCCTCATCGAGGCCGCTCACAGCTGGGGATTCAGGGTGATGATTCACACCAACGTCCTGGCCATGACCTTCAACCATCCCCACTTCCCCCGCTTCCGGGAACATCAGGTGATCGATTGTTTCGGGCGGCCCCAGGGATGGGGACTGGATATGGACGGCGACTGGCTGGCAGAACCCTACTTCGCCTACATCAATCCCGGTGTCAGGGCGTGGGGCGACCTGATGGTCGATGTCATCGGAGATCTCGTCCGTCGCTTCGGGATCGACGGAGTATTTCTCGATCAAACCCTGCTCGCCTTCAATGTCAGCCGTGGACCCAATTTCATCGAAGGCATGCGCACCCATATTCGACGCCTGCAGGAGGCGATGCCGGAGATTCTCTTCGCGGGTGAAGGGATGCATGAACATCTGCTCAATCCCCTGCCGATGGCCCAAATTCATGGTATCGACAGTATCACCGAAGTGCACGGCATGGAAGGACAGCTCTCCTGGCGCTCCGCCCACCCGGTCTCGACAGCGCTTTTCAGTCCCTACTGCCGCTTTATGGCGCATCTGCTCACCAGGCATCCGTCCCATCCCATGTTTGCCTTTCAGGAGAGCGCCTATGCAAAATTGCATGTCATCCCTGCCCTCTGCCTTTACAGCGCCGCTCAGGCCATGGATTTGCCGGAGGTGAAAGAGATGATCGCTCGCGCACAACAGCTGACATTATCGGATGGATTTCGATGATTTCCGGTTTGATAAGGAGAACCAATCATGAAGCTTGGCTTTTTAATCGCCTGTCTGCCTGACATCGCCCTGGCGGATCTGCTGCAGTGGGCGCAGGAGAATCAGTTTCAAGCCCTCGAACTGGCGGCCTGGCCGGTGGCCTCGGACCGCGACTATCAGGCGCGGCAGATCGATGCCGCGAGAATGACACCGGCTGAGGCCGGTCGGGTTACGGAGCTCTTCCGGGAGCATGATCTGGAAATCTCGGCCCTGGCCTATTATGATAACAATCTGCATCCCGATCTGGCGCAGCGTGAGGGTTATCACGACCATCTCCGCAGGGTGATCGATACGGCCGCACTGCTGCAGGTCGGATTGGTCGGGACCTTCGTCGGCGCCCGGCCGGATCTCTCACCGGCCGAAAATATCAGGGAGATTGGCGGGGTCTTTCGCGGGCTGACCGCCTATGCTGCGGACAAGGGGGTGCGGATCATGATCGAAAACTGCCCCATGGAGAACTGGGTCCGGTTCGGCTTCCCCGGCAACTATGCCTTTTCACCCGAACTCTGGAGTGCCCTTTTCAATGAGGTCCCGTCCGATAATTTCGGACTAAATCTGGATCCTTCCCATCTGCACTGGCTGGGTATTGATTACCTCCGCGCGGTGCGGGAGTTCGCCCCGAAAATCTTTCATGCCCATGCCAAGGATACCGAGATCCTTCCCGAAGGCCGTCATCATCACTCCATCTTCGGCACCCAGATCGATCCAGCTCCCTGGAAGTCGGGCTGGTGGCGCTACCGGCTGCCAGGACTGGGTGAGATCGACTGGCGTGCATTCATTTCCGCACTGCAGGAAAACGGCTACGATTATGTCCTCTCCATCGAACATGAGGATCCGGTCTGGGAGGGGAGCGAGGAAAAAATCAAGCGGGGGCTGGTGCTCGGACGCAAACATCTGTCACCATTTATCATTTGAAGAGGCAGTTACTTATGCGTCAACTCCTGAAAGAAGAATATATCCCTTTCGGCAGCCAGTATTACCGCGCCCCCTCGCCACATGCCGGGGAGTGGGAGCGGGACCTCGATCGGATGGCCGCCCTGGGCTTCAATACCGTCAAGTTTTGGGTTCAGTGGCGCTGGAACCACCCAACGGAGGACGAATTCCGGTTTGAGGACATCGACCGGCTTATGGAACTGGCTCTGGCCAGGAAGCTGCACGTGATGCTCAACACCATCTTCGATGTCGCCCCCGCCTGGATATACCGCCTCTATCCGGATGCATCGATGGTGACTCTGGACGGCCGCCGCATCGGCCCGCAGACCCAGCCCCATCGCCAGATCGGTGGGCTCGGCTACTGTTTCAACCACGACGGAGTCATCAGTCACTTTTTCCGGTTTCTTGCCGCCACTGTAGAGCGCTACAAGGAGCATCCGGCGCTGGCGATCTGGAATGTCGGCAGCGAACCCGAACTGACCTCGAGCATGGCCGAGATGCGTCTCTACGCCGATGATGCCGGCCGGATGGGCGATATGCTCTGCTACTGCCCGAACTGCCAGGCGAAATTCAGGCTCTGGCTGGCCGGCAAATATGACTCGATCGATCGGCTCAACGAATGCTGGAACCGGAACTATCGCAGCTTTGATGAGGCCGAACTCCCGATCACCCGCAACACTTTCAACGACCTGATCGACTGGCGTATGTTTTTCGTGCACACCCTCGGCGAGAACGTCCGCCGCCGCTTCGAAATCGCGCGCGAAATCGACCAGGGACGCCATCCCATCATGTGCCACCATGTCTTCGTGCAGGGCTTCCCGGTCACCTCGACCGCCAACGATCCCTGGAATATCGGGCAGTACGGCGATCTTCACGGCTTCACCCAGATGGATGACGCCATGATGATCGACGTCCTGCGCTCCTGCGCACGGGGCAAACCGGTGATTTCGGCTGAGATGCTCGCCCTGCCGGGGTATACCCTCGATCTGCCCGCGATCATCGACGCCAACACGGTGAAGCGTTTCATCTTCAGCGGGGTCGCCGGCAACCAGAAGGGCTTTATTTTCTGGCAGTATCGTCCAGAGATCCTCGGCCGCGAAGCGCCGACCTGGGGTCTCTCCGGGCTTGACGGCGAGGAAACCCCTTGGCTCAAAGCCTATGCGGAGGCAGGACGGGTACTGCAAAAGAACGCCACTTTTCTGCTCGATGCCGTGCCTCAGCGGGCCCGTATCGCCCTGCTCTACCATCCGGAAAACCAGATTTTCGGCTGGGCGGCCACAGGAAGCGAAAAAAATGTCACCGACTCCTTGCTCGGCACCCACCGGGCGCTGTATGAACACAATCATGTCATCGATTTCATGCATCCGCGAGAATTCACGCCCGAAATTCTGCTGCAGTACAGGGTGATCTACATCCCCTTTCCCTATCTGCTTGGGCAGCTAGTCTGCTCGGCCCTGGCGGAATGGGTGGAGCAGGGGGGGGTGCTCATCGGTGAGGCCTGCTTTGCGGGCTGGAACCTCGAGCATGGCCACCACGAAAAAGTCCTGCCCGGCTATGGGCTGGACAGGATTTTTGGGGCGCGCCAGTATACCGCTGCACCACCCGATCCTTCGGGCGGGGTGACCATGGTCCTCACCCGCGATCTGCCCTACCTCAAGTCGGGCGCCGGGATCCAGGGGAGCATCGTCAAGGAACTGCTCACTCCCGACGGCGCGGAGGTCCTCGCCCGCTTCGAAAGCGGCGAACCCGCCATCACCTCAGCCGGTTACGGCCGCGGCAGAGCAATCCTCATCGGTTCCTACATCGGCCTCGCTTATCATCGCAGCAAGCTGGCCGCCAATGGAGAGCTGATCGCCAGTCTGGTCGAGATGGCCGCTCCGCTGGACCGTCCACACCTGACAAGCGGCCGTGACATCCGCATCGACCTGATGCGGAATGGCGAAGGCGAGGTCATGCTCATCCTCCAGAATCTGCGCCACAACGAGGCCGAGGCTATGGTGGCACTTCCGGAGCCGGTGGCCGGGCCGCTCCGCGAGCAGTTCTCCGGTGAACGGCTGCTTTTCACGGCGCAAGGCGGGGGTGTACAGGCCGCCGTCCATTTCGCGCCCAATGAGGTCAAAGTCTATTGTGGCCGCTGAACGGGACTCTTTTTTTGCGGGATCCGGCGGCCGGGTTCTGAGGCATAACTTTTTCGCCAACATGATGGACGGAGCCCTCTATGCTTTCGGTTTGAGCTTCGCCTCCCAACAGACTGTACTGCCGGTCTTTGTGCAGAAAATCGGCGGCGGTAATGTCGCCATCGGCCTCATCCCGGTTCTCTGGATGCTCAGCTTCAATCTGCCGCAGATACTCATCGCCAGCCATGCACAGCGCCAACGCCACAAGAAGCGACTGCTGCTCAAGACTGCAATGGGACAGCGCTTGCCGTGGCTCCTGCTGGCTGTGCTGGCCTTTTTTATCCTTCCCAGGGTCACTCCTCTGGCCGGTCTGATGCTTTTTTTTATTATTTATGCCTCCGCAGGGATCGGCGGCAGCATCAATCTGCCGGTCTGGTTCGATATCTTCGCCAAGATGACCCCCATCTCCCTGCGCGGCCGGCTCTTCGCAGCGCGCATGATTCTGGGTGGAGTGCTCGGCATCGGTGCCGGTATAGCGGTCAGGCATATCCTCGATTGGCTGCCCTATCCGGGCAATTTCGGTCTGCTCTTTTTGCTCACCTTTGCGGCGATGCTGGTCTCCTATTTCTTTCTGACCATTTTGAAGGAACCGCGATCTGCAAGGAGCAGAACTGCCGCGCCTCAGCTGCGTGAATATCTCGGCTCCCTGCCCAGGATCATCCGGGAGGAGCGCAACTATCGCAACTTTCTGATCGCCGACGGCGCCCTTTATCTTGCCTGGATGGCCAACGGCTTTTTCACCGTGCATGCCCTGTCCCGTTTCGATCTTCCCGCCTCCGCGGCCGGGACCTTTACCGCGATCATGATGGCCAGCAATATCGCCGGCAATCTCTTTTTCGGCTGGCTGGCGGACCATTTCGGCCAGCGTATCAATCTCATCCTCTCCGCGGGAATGATGACACTCTCCTGTGCGCTGGCAATATTTGCACCCGGCCCGGAACTCTACTGTCTGGTCTTCGTCGGCTCGGCCCTGGCCATTGCACTGGTGCAGATCTCGCGGCTGCCCCTCATCGCTGAACTCTGCAGTGCTGAACAGCGGCCGACCTTCGTCGCTCTGGCCAATCTGATCTCCTCCCCCTTTATCATAGCCGGGGTGGCGGGAGGATGGCTGGCCGATCGCTGCGGATATGAATTCCTCTTCGCCTGCAGCGGTCTCTTCGCCCTCTTTTCGATGGGCTGGTATGCCAGCGTCGTCAGGGAGCCGAGAGGAACCGCGCACGAACGCGTCTTTTAGTCGGGGAAAGGAAAATGACCCGAACTTTTCTGCTTTTTACTCTATTGTCATGCGCCGTACCGCTTCTGGCAGCCCAGCTTCAGGAGGCCCCGGCTCCACTGCCTCCCGATCCCCGCTTCAAGAGCGATATACTGCTCATCGTCTCCCATCCGGATGACGAGACCGCCATTGGCAGCTGGCTGGCCAGGGCGGTTTATGATCTCCACAAGCGGGTGGCCATCCTCTATCTCAACCGCGGCGAAGGCGGCGGCAACTCGTTCGGGAACGAACAGTCTTCAGCCATGGGTGCCATTCGCGAAATCGAGGTGCGCCGCGCGGCTGCGGCTTTCGGCATCGACCTGCTCTGGTTTCTGGATGGCCAGGATACTCCCGGCCAGGATCTCATGCACTCCCTCACCAACTGGGGTCACGGCGAAAACCTCGAACGGATTGTACGCCTGATCCGTCTCACCCGTCCCGAAATGATTATCACCTGGCTGCCCCACTACGGCGCGGGCGAGAACCATGGCGACCACCAGGCTTCAGGGATCCTCGCCGTCGAGGCCTTCGACATGGCCGGCGATCCCACCCGTTTCCCCGCCCAGATCGTGCCGCCGCGCGAGCGCGCAGATATCAACAATTTTACCGAGGGACTGCAGCCGTGGCAGCCGAAAAAGCTCTATTTCTTTTCCGACGTTTCACATCCTCTGCCCTCGACCGGCCCCGCTTTCAATGTGCACGAGATCTCCCCCTCACAAAAGGTGCCCTATTATGAGCTGGCGGCCCGCCTCCATCTGCCACACCTCACCCAGGGGGACGTCGCCGAGACCGCCCTGGCCGCACAAGAGTCCGGCGATTACTCTGCCTTCGCTGAGTGGATCTCCGGTTTCAAACTGATCTTCGGCAAGGCGGTTGTGCCCTGCGCGCCCTCCGGGGATCTCTTTGAAGGGATCAAAGAGGGTCCGCTTCCCTTCGTGCAGGTGCGGGGCTACCAGCCGCATCCCAATGCGGGTATCGCCCTCGAGTTGGGCGGCCTCTTCGCATTTTACCGGGATTTCTGGCGGGCGCATGAGATCGAAGCGATAGAAATCCTCCTCAAGCCGGAGGTGATGATCAATGCGGGCGGCTATCTGCACATCCCCCTGCTGCTCATCAATAATACCAGCGAGTCCGTGCAGGTGGAGCTGAGGGCCCAAATCCCGGAGGGTTGGCGGAATGTGGCCGGAGAGGCCCTCTATACCCTGCCGGCGGGTGCTGTACGGCCGGTGCAGACCTTTTTCTTTGCACCGGAGCGGACCAATCCCAGCGGCGAAACCATCCTCTGGAACGCCAAGGTGGGGGAGAGAACAGCCGGCTCGGTCTCCATGCAGGTTTTTCTTGCTGAATGGACCCTGCCGCAGTGACAGGTGTATAGTCGATCAAAAAATGAGGTTATGTTGAAAAGATTGAGGTTGAATTCAGCGCTGCGTTGGTGGCTTTGTCTGCTCCTGCCAGCAGCAGTCGCCGCCTGCAGTTGCGGCTGTGGCGCCCGGGGAAGAGGCGAAGAGGACTATGCGCGGCTGGTCAACCCTTTCATCGGCACGGCGGGCGGGGGCAATACCTTTCCCGGAGCGGTGCGCCCCTGGGGCATGGTTTCAACCAGTCCTCACACCGCACCATCCGCCCCCTCGGGCTATTATCATGGCCAGCCTTTCAACTATGGCTTCGGCATGGTCCATCTCAGTGGCACCGGCTGTGCCGATCTCGGCAGCGTCATCGTCGCGGTCTCGCGCGGTGAAATCAAAACTCGTCCTGAAGAGTACAGATCCGCCTTTTCTGAGGAGCAAGCCGAGCCCGCGTATTACAGCTGTCTTTTGCAGGAACCGGCGGTCCGCGTCCGGACGAGCGCGACCGAGCGCTGCGGCATCTTTGAGTTCGTTCCCCTGCAGGATGGCGAGATCAATATCCAGATTGATGCGGGCCGCAATCTCAGCCGCCTCGGCGGTGGAGCGATCCGGCTCACCCGGGCCGGAGGAATTGAGGGTTTTAATATTGGCGGGGGCTTTTGCGGAGAGAACAACCGTCATCAGATCTTTTTTTCAGGTGAGGTGAACCTGCAGCCCGCCGCCGCGGGCGTTTGGCGGGGAGAGGAACTCCTCACAGCGAACGAGGCAAATACAGAGGAGGAGGCCGTCGGCGGCTGGCTGCGCATTGCCCTTCGGGCGGGGCAGCCCCTCATGCTCAGGCTGGGCATCTCCTATGTCAGCATCGCAAACGCACGTGAAAACCTGCGCGTGGAGATCCCGCACTGGGATTTTGAACGGGTGCGCAGGGATGGGCGCGAGGCCTGGCAAGAGCAGCTGTCCGCAGTGCACATCCGCGAGGGGAGTGAGAAGGAGCGGATCAAATTCTATACCGCCCTTTATCACAGCCTGATCCATCCCGGCATCATCAGCGATGTCAACGGGGAGTATCCTCTCATGGGCCGCAGCGGCACCGGCTGCAACCGGGAGCGTGCCCGCTACAGCGTTTTTTCCCTCTGGGATACCTATCGTACCCTCCATCCCCTGCTCACCCTGCTCTACCCGAGTCGTCAATCGGAGATCATTAAGACCATGCTCGATATGTACCAGGAATCAGGCTTTCTGCCAAAGTGGGAGCTCGCCGGCAATGAGACCTATATGATGGTGGGCGACGGGGCGGTGCCGGTCATCGCCGATTCCTACATCAAGGGGATAGAGGATTTTGACATCACCACCGCCTGGCAGGCGATGACCAAAGCGGTATTTCTCCGTGATGGGGAGGAGGCGCCGCCGGTACGCGCCGGTTATCATGAACTCCTGAAATATCAGTACATTCCCTTCGAACAGGATACCTCGACCGCCTGGTGGGTCTGGGGACCGGTATCCACGACGCAGGAGTACTGCCTGGCCGACTGGACCCTGGCGCAGGTGGCCCAAAAACTGGGCAAATCCGACGCAGCCGCTGAACTGCTGCTCCGTTCCGGTTGGTATAAAAATCTCTTTGATCCCCGGCTTCAGCTGGTGCGGCCGCACCTGAAGGATGGCTCATGGCTGGAGCCCTTCGATCCCCTGGCCACGGAGGGTTCGGGCTCATGGGCGGGCTCAGGCGGCCCCGGCTTCGTCGAAGGCAACGCCTGGCAGTACGCCTGGTTCGCACCCCACGACGTCGCAGGGCTGATCGGACTCTTCGGCGGGCCGGCTCCCTTTTCGCGCAAACTGCAGGAGTGCTTTGAGAACGGCCAGTTCACCATCAACAACGAACCCGACCTCGCCTATCCATGGCTCTTCACCTGGCTGCCGGGAGAGGAGAGCCGCGCCGGCCGCATCACCGCTGGCCTCATGGCGAACCAATTCAGCACTGCCCCGGACGGCCTGCCCGGCAATGACGACTGCGGCACCATATCGGCCTGGTTCGTTTTCGCCGCCCTCGGCTTTTACCCGGCTTGTCCCGCCGCTCCGGAGTACCGACTCAGCCTGCCGCTCTTTGCAGAGGCCGAGCTGAAACTCGACCGGCGCTACTGGCCGGGGGAATCTTTCATCATCCGCAGCAGGGGCGGGGACGACCGGATCGAGCTCAACGGCATTCCTTTAGCCGGTTGTGGCCTCCGCCACGACCAGATCACGGCAGGAGGGGAACTTGCCTTCAATGCCATGCAAGAGGACGATGCGTCACGTGATCAGTAGACCCGCCATCCTGCCGCTTCTCCTGCTCAGAGGATAACAGCTGGTACGGATCGTGATTCGTGATCAGACAGACTGGAATGGAGAGCAGACCGACCCTGGCGCCAGTAGTCTGAAATACCAGGGGCATGCAGTTCAGGCAATGAATTAAGGAGTGAGTATATGAACAGACGAAAATTCATCGGAACTGCTGCTGCGGGCGGTCTCGGGGCCGCATTCGGCGCTGGCAGGCTTTTTTCCGCACCCCTGGTGCTGACGGCGGATCGCACCGGCGTCTCGACTGCGCAGGGCGAACTGATCTTCAAACCCCATTTCGTGCAGAAGGGGATAGGGCCGCATCTCCTCGACTGGGCGTATACCAGCGATGAAAACTGGGATGCAACCTACTCGAATATCACTGCCGGCAGGGAGGGCGTCCAAGTATCAGACCTCTATGGCGTGAAGAAATTCGGCATCGATGTCCGCTGGAACGTGGAAGGATTCGGCTATATCTATATCACGGCCGACAACGGCGGTGAGTTCTACCAGCTGCCTGCTCCCGGGAAGAGCAGCGAGTTGAACCTTAATTTCGAGCTTGCCAAAAGCAGGGTTCTGCGCAGCCGCAGGCGGCTGAAGCAGCTGCAGGAGGGGGGATGGAAACCTTCGGCCGAGCTGCTGGGCCTGGTCGCTATTTCCGAATCGCACTACGAAGAGGCCGTTAAAAAAGCGGGCGATGCCGCTCTCTGCGCTTCACACGCCCAGCCCGCCCTGCTTTATGCGATGTGGGCGGGTGAAAAAATGGAGCTCGAGAGGGCGGAATATGCCATCGCCCGGCGTGGATTCCGCCAAGGATTTTATCTCGGCTGCGATGCCCGGGGCTATTTCCAGATGGATACGGAAATTTTCATGGAGCGCTTTTGCGATGCTTTTAATTATGCCACCATCACCCACTATCTTAAAAGTGGCTACTTTGAGGATTTCGAGCCCGAGGAGGGCAACAAGCAGTTCGCCCTCCGCACTGAGCTCCTCAAGGTGCTGCGCCGGCGCAATATTACCGTCGAAGGCCGTCCCCTTTTCTGGTTTTACCACTCCACGACACCAGACTGGCTGCGGCGCAAATCCTTCGATCAGGTCATGAAATATGTCGAGGAGCACACCCGGGCGGTTGTCAGCCACTACGGCGACGAGATGTACGCCTGGGAAGTGGTCAATGAATTTCACGACTGGGCGAATGAAATTGAGGTCACACCTGAGCAGGCCGTCGAGATCACCCGGCTCGCCTGTGAAGTGGCCAGGGATACCAATCCCGGGGTTCATCGCCTCATCAACAACTGCTGCCCCTATGCGGAGTATGTCCAGCTGAAAAAGTGGGGTGAGCGGGAGGCCCGCCATCACCAGCGCACCCCGCACCAGTTCATGCGTGATCTCGTCAGCGCGGGGGTCGATTTCACCATCACCGGCCAGCAGCTCTACTTCCCATATCGCGATCTCCAGGATACCATCCTGTTGATTGAAAGGCTCGAGCAGTTCGGCCGGCCCGTGCAGCTGACCGAGGTCGGCGCCTCCTCGGGCCCAAACCGTAATTCGGTGATGACCGACCGGCTCGGTTTCCCCGAGGAGCCCTACATCTGGCACCGCCCCTGGGATGAAGAACTGCAGGCTGACTGGCTCGAGGGGCTCTACACCCTCGCCTACAGCAAGCCCTGGATCGAGGCCGTAAACTGGTACGATTTTCTCGATCCCTTCGCCTTCATCAAGAATGGAGGACTGCTGCGCTCGCCCCAGGGCGAGAAAAAGGCCGCCTATGAGCGGCTGATCAATTTGCAAAACAAGTGGCGCAAATTGCCTCAACACCACGAATAGCCATAAAGGATACAACAGATGGCCCACGGCAAGCTGATTTTCAAACCCTGGCTCGTACAACGAGGGCGCGGCCCTCATCTCGATCCCTTTGTTTATGCCACCGATGCCAATGGTGACACCTTTCACTCCGATATCAGGGTCACCCGCGAGGGGATCGAAATTTCGGACACCGAGGGGGAGGAGCGCTTTGCCCTCAATCTGCGCTGGAATGTGGAGGGGTATGGATACCTTTTCATGTCGGTAGACCCCGGCCCTGAATTCTACCGCCTGCCTGCATCCGGACAACGCACCCTGAATCTGAATTTTGAACTGGCCGCGAGCAGAACAAGGCGCAATCAGCAGCGTCTGGAGAAATTCATCGCTGCTGGCTTTCAGCCCTCCCGCGAACTCGAGGCCCTGCTCGTGCTCGCTTCTGAATATCTTGAAGATGCCGGGCGGCTGCAAGCCGATGGAGAACGATGCGCCCGGGCCAGCCAGGAATCCCTTAAATACGGGCTCCACGCCAGCGACCTGCTCGAGATAGAAAAGGCCCGTTTTGATATTTCCGCTCGTTCGAGCAGGCCACCCTTCCTGATGGGCTGCGACGGCCGCGGCTTTTTCCAGATGGATGAGTCTCTTTTTCTCGATCTCTTTTCCTCGCTGTTCAATTATGCCACCATCACCCACTATCTCATCGGTGATGTTCATAATTTCGAGCCGGAGGAGGGGAAAAAGCAATATGCGGAGCGCGAACGGCTCTTGCAAGCCCTGCGCCGGCGCGGCATCACCGTGGAGGGGCGGCCCCTGCTCTGGCTGCACAAGTGGGTCACCCCCGAGTGGCTGATCCATAAGAGCTATGACGGAGTGAAGAAATACCTGGAGAATCATGTGCGTGCCGTGGTCGGCCATTACGGGGACGAAATCTCGGTCTGGGAGGTGGTGAATGAGCTGCATGACTGGGCCAACGAACTGGAGTTGAACCACGACCAGACCATCGAGCTCACACGCCTGGCCTGCGATGTCGCGCGCGATGCCAATCCGAAGGTGCGGTTGCTCATCAACAACTGCTGCCCCTTTGCCCAGTATGTACAAATGGGCAAGTGGTGCGACAAGGAGGCCAGATATCCCCAGCGCACCCCTCATCAGTTCGTCAGACAGCTCATCGAGGCGGGGGTGGATTTTGATATCGCCGGAGTGCAGATGTACTTCACCAAACAGCTGTTGGCTGACTGCGTGCTGATGATCGAGCGCTATCAGGGGCTGGGCAAGTGCGTCCATCTCACCGAGGTCGGATCGCCGTCGGCAGGAATGACTATGGAATTCGCCGACCAGGAGAAGATCCCATGGTCCGTCCAGCCCTATGAATGGCGCCGCCACTGGGACGAAGAACTGCAGGCCGACTGGCTGGAGGCGGTCTTTATTGTCGCCAACAGCAAGCCCTGGATTGAAGCCGCCAACTGGTACGATTTTGTCGATCCCTACGGTTACCTCAAGAGCGGCGGATTGTTGCGCTCTCCGCAGGGGGAGAAAAAGGCGGCTTACGACCGGTTCTTGCGGTTGAAACAGCAGTGGCAGGTGCAGTGAATGGTCAAGGAGAGGAAATGATGGCTCCACTATCAAGACGCGATTTTATCAAGGCCGGCGCCCTGACTACGGCTGCCGCCCTCACCGCCGATTTCGGCACCGGCGCCCCTCTTTTTGCCGCGAGCGCGCAGGAAATACGCTTCCAGCCCTGGCCTCATGCCTGGATGCCGGATTTAAGCCATGTCTATGCCGCCGATATCCATGAGGATCCCTTCCGTTCAGGCATCGAGGTCACCCGCGATGGTGTCGTCGTCCCGGCGGATATCGGGACCGGCCG
Organism: bacterium; assembly: GCA_029554865.1. Lineage (GTDB taxonomy): Bacteria > Zhuqueibacterota > Zhuqueibacteria > Residuimicrobiales > Residuimicrobiaceae > JAKPUX01. The sequence goes on from JAKPUX010000007.1 coordinate 18,971, forward strand.
TTTCTCTGTCAATGCGCGCTGGTACGTCGAGGGCTTTGGCTACCTCTACCTCAGCGCCGACAATGCAGGAGAGTTTTATTCAGTCCGGGAGGGCGGCCGTTTCAATCTCAATCATGAGTTTGCCCGCAGCCGGGTCATGCGCAACCGTGCAGTCCTCCAGCGCTATGAGAAGGAGGGCTGCCGCTTTACCGCAGAGGTCCGTCACCTCGCCGGCCTTAGCGAGGAGCTGCTGGCCGATGCCGCCCAAAAGATCACCAGTGGGGAAACAGCTGCAAGGCTCTCAGATCGCTCCCTCTACTATGCCCTGCAGGCCGGCGAATTGATCGAACTGGAGAAAGCCCGGTACGAGGTCGCCCGCCAAGCCCGCAAGGAGGCTTTTTATTTCGGCTGCGAAACCCGGCAGTTCATCTGGGCCAAACATGATGAATTCATCAAACGCTTTGCCGAACTCTTCAACTTCGCCACAGTCACGCACTATATCTGGGACAGCTGGTACGAGCATTTCGAACCTCATGAGGGGGAGTATAACTGGGGGGTTAAAGACGATATCGTCGACTGGCTGAGCGAGAATGGCATCACCATCCAGGGCCGGCCGCTTTTCTGGTTTCATCCCATCGTCACACCTGATTGGTTGAAGGAGAAGAATTTTGAGGAGCTGAAGAGCTATGTGGTGCGCCATGCCGGCAACCTGGTCAAACATTACGGCGACAGGGTGCAGCAGTGGGAGGTCGTCAACGAATACCACGACTGGGCCAACATCCACAACCATACGCCCGAACAGACCACGGAAATCGTTCGCCTCGCCTGTGATGCCACCAGGGCGGCTAATCCCCGCGTCGTGCGCATCCTCAACAATTGTGCGCCCTGGGCTGAATATGCCGCCTGGGGCCGGATGGCGCGGCAGAAAGAACTCTCCAGTCGTCCTCTGCGCTCTCCGCAGCGTTTCATCCAGGATCTGGTCGAGGCCGGGGTCGAATTCGACGTTCTTGGCATCCAGGTCTATTTTCCGCGCCGCGACCTCTCCGATATCATGCGCATGATCGAGCGTTTTGAAAAGTTCGGCAAGCCCATCTATATCACCGAACTGGGCACCAGCAGCGGGCCTACCGCCGATCTGGTGGCAACCGGCAAGATGAGCCTGCCCTCCGAACCGTTTGAATGGCACCGGCCATGGGACGAGGAGCTCCAGGCCGATTGGCTGGAACAAGTCTACACCCTTTACTACAGCCGTCCGTTGATCAAGGCGGTCAACTGGTACGATTTTGCTGATTTTCGCACCCATATTCTCAACGGCGGACTGGTCCGGGAGGACGGCTCTCCGAAACGGTCATTCATGCGCCTCCAGAAGCTCCTCAGCACATGGGACCGGCTGCCCAACCCACAAAGGAAATAAAATGACCTCTAAAGAGAGACTCCTCATCACCATGAAGGGCGGAGTGGCGGACCATGTGCCGGTCAGCCCGGATATCTCCGTGATGGTTCCCGACCGCCTCGACGGACGACCCTTTTATGACATCCATCTCGATGGACGTGAACACTTCGGCTGGACTTCAGCGACCCACGGCGAGGTTTACGTCAAGGCTGTGCAGTATTTCGGCTGCGATGGTTTTTACATGTATGGCGGACTCAAGCAGATCAAGCCCGATAGCCGCCCCGAGTTTGAAAGCCGCATCTCCGACGCTCCGCAGGGCAAGCTGGTGCGCCGCATCTGCCATACCCCCCTCGGCGATCTCACCGAGGAAGAGCTCTTTTTTGCCGATGAACCACCCTGGGTGGGGGTCAAACCCCTCAAGGAGCTGGCCACCGACTTTAAAAAACTGAAATTAATGATGGGTGAGAGCGGCTGGAAATGGGAACCGGCCTACCGTGACAAGGAGGTGATTGGCGATTATGGCGTTTATATGGGCATGGTGCCGGTCTTTCAGGACTGGTTCTTCCGCAACCGGCAAGGCGGTTTTGAGCAGATGTTCGTCGACTATATGATGGAACCCGCGCTGGTCGAGGAGATCCACGAGTTCTGGATGGAGTGGGCCCTCGCCAATGTACGCGCCATGATCAGCGCCGAGGCCGATGTCATCATGCTCGGCGGCTCCAGCGCCAGCCTCAGCGTCAGCTCACCCAAACTCTTCCGCCAATTCGAACTCCCCTTTATCCAGAAGGCCTCCGTCATCTGCAGGGAGGCGGGGATCGTCTCCCATCTGCATGTCTGCGGCCGCTCCAATGAGCTGGTGGAGATCGTGGCCGAGGAGTCCGACCTCGCCTCCATCGAGCCCCTCGAAGAGCCTCCTTCGGGTAATGTAAACCTTAAGGAGATCAAACGCCGCTTCGGGAAAACAATGTGCCTTAAAGGCAATATCAATACCACACACTTTATGCTGCACGCCACGCCGGAACAGATCGAGGAGAAATGCAAACGCCTCATCGATGACGCCGGAGAGGGGGGAGGATTCATTCTCTCCACCGGCGACCAGTGCGGCCGTGATACCCCCGAGGCCAATCTCTTCAAGATGGTGGAAGTCGCCACGACCTATGGCAAGTACTGAAGCCGGGAGATGCAATGAAGGCACCCGCAGTTCTCATCGTTTTGCTCGGCCTGCTTCACCTCAATGGGCATGCCGAAATTATCCTGCACAAAAATGATGCTACAGTCTGGGGGCAGAGTCAGGTCATCAGGGGTTCATTCACAGGCTTTGCTCCGGTCCGGGGTATTCTTTCTCTCAACAGAGAACGGATTCCCTTCGCTGTCAGCCCTGCGGAGGGCACTTTTTCTGTAACTGTCACACTCACTGAAGGTGTCAATACGCTCGTGGCCGAAGCAGACAGCGGCGGGACCACCATCCGCTCCGATACCCTGAGACTCAGCCTGGGCTACAGGCTGCGACCGCGCCTCTTCGCCTGGGCCACCGCCCCGGGAAAAAGCATCCGGCTCCACAGCCGTGTGATGGAAAATCCCGTTTCAGCCCCCCTCAGCTATCAGTGGCAGGCGGATCCCGGCAACCCCGCTGCAGTGAACCTGCTCACACCCGGCGACAGCACTACCCTGGTCACCATCAACTGCGACGGCCTCCCGGGAGAGTACTATTTCAATCTGACTGCGGTCACGCCTGCCGGGGATACCGCCCGTGCCCGCACCTTCATCACCCTCGATCAGAGCGGCATCCGGCCCTTCCGGATCGAAACCGACCATGCCGCGTGGATTGACGGGGCGATCCTCTACGAGATCACCCCCTGCTCTTTTGTGCAGGACGGTCGACTGGCGGACATCACCGCAAAGATACCTGAATTGGCGGAGTTAGGTGTGACGGCGCTTTGGCTGCAGCCGACCTTTGGCACCCTCGATTTCGGCGGCATGGGCTATGGCATCACCGACTATTTTTCAGTGCGCAGTGATTTGGGCGATGAGGCAGATCTCCGCCATCTCGTCGCCACTGCCCACGCGCAAGGCTTGCGCGTGCTCCTCGACATGGTCCCCAACCACTCCCATATCAGGCATCCATACGCCCTTGATGCGGTACGCTTTGGCACCTGCTCGCATTATTACGATTTCTATCAGCGCAGCGCGGAAGTCCTTCCCGAGGTGCCCTACTCGCAGTATTACAACCTCCACGCCCAGGGTTTTGTCTACTATTTCTGGGATGAACTGCCCAACCTTGATTACGACAATCCAGAAGTCCGGCGCTGGATGACGGAAATCTGCACCTACTGGGTCAGGGAGTTCGACATCGACGGCTACCGTTTTGACGCGGTCTGGGGCGTCAACGCCCGCCGCCCCGATTACACCCGCGAACTGCGTCTGGCCCTGAAGGAGATCAAGCCGGAACTGCTGATGCTCGCGGAAGATAAAGCCCCATCCGCTCGCGTCTTCGACGGGCGTTTTGACCTGGCTTTCGACTGGAGCGCGGACGATGGCTGGGTTTCACAGTGGTCGTGGCAGGTCCTCTATCACGACTATTGGCAGGACCAATATGTCACCATTTTCAATTCCTGGCAGCCGGGACGCAGCCTGCGCCTTCGCAATGCCCTGACCAATTCGGGGAGCGGCTTTCATCCTCGCGCGAAAATTCTGCGCTTTCTGGAGAACAACGATTCCCAGCGCTTCGCAAGGCATCATACCCCGGAGATGACGCGCATGGCGGCCGCCCTCGAATTTTCACTGCACGGCGTGCCGCTGCTCTATAATGGACAGGAAATCGGCTTCACCGGCCGCCATCCCTACTATGGCGAGGCCATCTTCAAAAAAGGGGAAACAATCCGCGCGCAGGACAGCCAGGGCTTGTTTTATTACTATCAGACCCTTATTCGCTGGCGCAAAATGCTGCCCGCACTGACCAGCGATAATTTTGCAGAACTGCCCATCTCGCCATCCACTTACATGTTTGCTTTCAGACGCTGGTATGAGGAGCAGAACATCTTTGTGCTTCTCAATATGGGCAGCCGCGCCGAAAACGCATCGGTGAACCTGCCGCTCACCAGCCTGAACCTCGATTCCACCAAAACCTGGTATCTCACCGAACTCCTCAGTGGCGAGGTCCTCTCCGTCAAACCAGGCAGCCTGGAGAACCTCAACGTGGCCATGGATAAATACAATGCCAGAATTTATCTCCTGGCGGACACCGTGACGGTGACCGGCATCCGGAACGCCCCGCACGCTGCCCGGCCGGAATCCATGGCACTGCAGCAGAACTATCCCAATCCCTTCAATCCCTCCACGACGATCCGCTTCATACTCAACTGGAGCGGTCATGTCCGGCTGCAGATCTATAATATCAAGGGTGAGATCGTCGCCACCCTCGTCGATGAACAGCGCAAAGCGGGTGAGTATGAAGTGCCCTTTAATGGCGCCCATCTCGCCAGCGGCCTCTACTTCTGCCGGCTCGAGTCGGCCGGACTCACAGCGGTGCGCAAGATGATGGTGACCAAATAGGCCCCAGGCGGAGAGGGAAACCAGGATGAAAATCCTCGTCATCGGCGGCAGTGGATTCCTCAGCAGCGTCGCAGTAGCGATCCTGCTTGAAAGAGGCCATCAGGTCACTACTTTCACTCGCGGACGCTCCGGGGAAAGGCCCACCACAACCGCGAACCTCATCCGCCTGACCGGGGATCGCCATGATCCGGCCGCATTGCAAAATGCCCTGCTCGCCGGCCCCTTCGATGCGGTCTATGATTTTATCGCCTATGAGCCGGCTGAATCCCGGCTCGCTGCCAAAACCTTTCACGGCAGGGTCGGCCGCTTTATCCACTGCAGCACGATCTCGGTCTATCTGGTCTCAGACCAGGTCATCTGCCCGATCACAGAGGAACAGGACAAGGCCCCCCTGATGCCCTTTTGGGAACGCAATCCCTTCGGCATGACCTATGGCATCAATAAACGAGCCTGTGAGGAGATCCTTTGGCAGGCCCATGATGAACGACAATTTCCCGTCAGCATGCTTCGCCCCACTTTCATTTCCGGTCCGCACGATCCCGCCAAACGGGACTTTTTCTGGATCGAACGCATTAACGACGGCGGGCCTCTGCTCGTGCCCGGCCATGGTGAATTCCTCTTTCAGTCGGTCTATGTGGAGGATGCCGCCCGCGCTTTCACCGATCTCCTCGAGGCCGAGAATTCAATCGGCAAGGCTTATAATGTGGCGGCCGAAGAGATCCTCTCGCTCAATGATTATCTGCACCTGCTCGCCAGGCTGATAGGACGGGATATCCGTTTCGTTCATCTTGACCAGGAGCTCTTCGACCGGCTCCCCTTTAGCCGCCATCCCGGGGGTGATGTGTTCCCCTTCAACACCCGCCGGGATGCCACCTTCAGCCTGGAAGAGATCAGCAGGGATCTGGGCTACCATACAACGCCGATAGCGCAGTGGCTCGCCACTACGATAGATTGGTTCACCACTCACTACAACGGCCACTCCACAGGCTATGAAGCCCGGGCGCAGGAGCTTGCAGTCATTCAAAAGATAGACGAGGACCGGTCGCCATTATAAGACACAAGGCCATCCCGGGGTTCGCCGCCGCTCTTGCAGGTCAGGAGCGGCGAAGAGGAGAGGCTGGATAGCAACTGGGCCTCGAAACTGAACTCGCAGAGGCATAGCCATCCTGCCCTCTCCACACTGGTATCTCGGGATTTGGCGGAAAGAGCAGCTTGGTAAATCATGGAGCGGATGAGATGGGCAAGGTTCTAGTACTTTTTGACAGCGAAACCGGCAATACCCGCAGGATGGCCGGATATGTGGCCGAGGGCGCGCGCAGCATCGAGGGCACGGAGGTGCGGCTGCTCTCCGTGGATGATGCGAGCAGGGAGGATGTACTCTGGTGCGACGGGATCGCCGTCGGCAGCCCGACCAACATGGGTGTGCTCTCGTGGAAGATGAAGCGGTTCTGGGACCGTGAAATGTGGGATCTCTGGAGCAAGATTGATGGCCGGATCGGCTGCGCTTTCGCCTCCTCAGGCGGCTGGGGCGGCGGCGCCGAGATCACCTGCCAATCCATTTTGACTGTTCTGATCAATTTCGGCTATCTTGTTTTCGGCGCGCCCGATTATGTGGCTGACCGCTTTACCCTGCATTACGGCGCTGTCGCCGCCGGCGAGCCGCGCCACGAGCGTGAGATCGCCGCCTGCCGGAAGCTTGGCGAACGCCTTGCCTACTGGGTCGCCCTCTATTCCAAAAAATGAAAGGTCTTGCCATGCGAGAAAAAATTCTGCTCGACACCGATATCGGTATGGACGTCGATGATGCCGTCTGCCTGGCCTACCTTCTGGCTCACCCGGAGTGCGATCTGCTCGGCATCACCACAGTGACCGGCGAGGCTGTCGAACGGGCAAAGCTCGCCAGCGTGATTTGCCGTGCGGCGGGTCGAGAAATACCGATCTTTCCGGGAGCAGAAGATCCGCTCATCGTTGAACAGAAGCAAAAGTGCGCGCCTCAGGCGGCTGCTCTGGTGCGCTGGGATCATCAAACGAACTTTCCTAAGGGGGAGGCGGTCGAGTTCATGCGCAAAACCATCCGCGCTCATCCCGGCGAGGTCATCCTGCTCGCCATCGGCCCCCTCACCAACCTCGGCCTTCTATTCGCCGTCGACCCGGAGATTCCCGCCCTCCTCAAGGGAGTGGTGATGATGGGCGGTTACTTCTTTCATCGCCTGCCGGAGGTCAGTCCGGTGGAATGGAATGCCTCGGGCGACCCCCATGCCTCAGCGATTGTTTACCGCGCCCGCGTTCCCCTGCATCGCTCCGTGGGCCTGGATGTAACCCGGCAAGTGATTCTGACTGCGGAAGAGGTGCGCCGGCGGTTCAAATCGGAACTGCTCAGGCCCGTGCTCGACTTTGCCGAGATCTGGTTCGCCGGCTATTATCCCTCCATCACCTTTCATGATCCCCTGGCGGCCGCCACAATTTTCGATGAACGGCTCTGCACTTTCCGGCAGGGCTCTATCACTATCGAACTTGAGGATGCGGCCTATGCTGGCTATACCCACTGGCGCGACGGTGGGGAGGAGAACCCCCAAGAGGTGGCTGAGAGCGTCGACGCCGAGGCCTATTTCCGCCATTTCTTCTCGATCTGTGGCTGAACCAGGCCGAATAGTACGGCGGATCCACTTCAATCATGGAGCCAACATGCTCAAACACCGAATCATGCTCACCGCCGCCATCGTGGCACTGACCCTGCTGGTCTCATGCATCGACAGGGAAAATAAACAGGGACGCGTCACGCTCACCTTCTGGCACAGTTTTGTCTCTTCAACCCTCCCGGCGCTGGATGATTTGATCAGCCGATTCGAAAGTGAGTACCCCGCCATCCACATCCAAGCCCAGTACGTTCCCACCGGTGATGCCCTGAGCCAGAAGCTGATAACCGCCATCCAGAGCAGGACCGCACCCGATATCTCATGGATTCACAGTGATTTTATCCAGCAGCTGGTCGAGGCGGACGCCATCCATCCTGTGCGGACATTCATCGAGGGTCCGGAGGGAATGACGCCCGCAGATCTGGAGGATATCTTTCCGGCCCTACTCAGAGCGGGCGAATGGCGCGGTACGCTTTATGCCCTGCCCATGGAGGCGACCAGTCTGGCGCTGCTCTACAACCGCGACCTTTTCCGCCAGGCGGGCCTCGACCCTGACCATCCCCCGGCGGACTGGAACGAGCTGTATGAATATGCCCTGAAGATGACTGTTGACAGGGACAATGACGGCAAGACCGATCAATATGGCTTTTATGTCCCCGTCTTCTCAGCCTCAGGGCCCTTGAGCATCTGGATGGTCCTGCAGTGGACTCCTTTTCTCTGGCAGGCCGGCGGTGAATTCATCAACCGGGATCAAACCCGCATCCTGTTTAACAGTGAGGCCGGTGTGCAAGCCCTCACCCTCTGGAAACGGCTTTACGATGCCATGGACTTTAGAACTTTCTCTATGGCTCATGATCTTGCCTTCTTTTCCCGGCATCTGGCTATGGTGATGGATGGGCCCTGGAATCTGCCCCGATACCGGCAGCTGAGCGGCGTTGATTGGGCGGTGGCACCGCTGCCGACAGGACCGGTAAAGCAGGCTACCTACCTGGCAGGGGAGGAACTCGCCATCTTCAAACAAAGCAAGCATGCGCAGGAGGCCTGGATCTTTGTGAAATGGATCCTACAGCCCGAACAACAAGCCTTTTTCTCGATCAGATCGGGCTATCTGCCGGTGCGACGTTCGGTCCTTGAACTCGACTCCTATCGGGACCATCTTGCAGTCGACGCCCCGCTGCGCGTTTTCGTGGAGCAGATGAAGCATGGCCAGGCCCGGGAGACTATCGATTACAACCGCATCGCCATCAACCAGACCATCGCCGAGGCGGTGGAAAAGTGCCTGGCCGGGGGGATGGAACCCAAACAAGCCCTGGATGAGGCAGCGGCCAAGGCCAACCGGCTGCTTCAGCCTTAAGGGCGACTTTTTGGTTGATTGACTCGTGGCGAATTGTTATATTGGGCTGTCATACCATCTGCTGCGGCACGGGATCCATGCCGCGCATCAGGCCCTGATCATCGTATGTAAAGGCAGAGTGTGAACGCCGCTAAAAGAGCCGGATTTGGAGTGGTCCTCCTGCTTACTCCCCTGCTGCTGCTCGTGCTGCTCGAGCTCTCTCTGCGCCTCTTCAACCTCTTTCCGCGCGAGCCTCTCTTTGTCGAGGCCGTGCAGGAGGGGAGGGAGGTCATTCAGCTCAATCCCGATGTAGCCAGACGCTATTTCAATCCCAAAAAGGTGGTGGTGCCCAACCTTTATCCCGAGACTTTTTCCCGCACCCGGACGGAGAACACCTTCCGTATCTTCTGTCTGGGCGGCTCCACCACCGCCGGTTTTCCCTTCGAGTTCCAGGTCCCTTTTCCCGCCCGGCTCAAGAACCTGCTCGCCAGCCAGTATCCCCGGCGCCGCTTCGAGGTCATCAATCTCGGTCTTTCGGCGGTCAACAGTTTCACTGTGCTCGATTTCATCCCTGAGGTGCTCGAGCAAAAGCCCGACCTCATCCTGCTCTACATGGGCCATAATGAGTTCTATGGCGCTTACGGCAGCGCCTCGGCCGTCACGGCCGGCCGCAGCGGCGCCCTCATCCGCTTCTATCTGGGGCTGCAGCGGCTGAGGCTGGTGCAAATGGTGCGCGCGGCTGTGATCGCCGCCACGCCAGCCGGGCAGCAGGATCCGGAAAACAGCACCCTGATGGAGCAAATTGCCGCCGGCGGGAGCATTGCCTTCCGCTCGGCCCAATACGAATTGACCCTGGATAACTATCGCCGCAATCTCGAACTCATCCTGCGCAAGTGCCGCCGTGCGGGGGTGCCCGTCATCGCCGGCACCCTGGTCTCCAATCTCAAGGACCAGCCGCCCCTGGGCAGCATCAGCCGCGGTGAAAGCGATCCCGCCCTCAGCCACAAAATCGGAGAGCTGGCCGCACGCTGCGACGGTCTCCTTGAGCAGGAAGAGTTCATTCGAGCCCTGGTGGTGGCCCACGAACTCATCGCCCTGGATTCCCTCAACGCCAGTCACTGGTACCGCGCCGGCAGGATCCAGCTCGCCCTCGGCGATTCCCTCGCAGCTTTGGAGAGCCTGACCGAGGCAAAGGATCGGGATCCCGTTCGTTTTCGCGCCAGCGAGGATTTCAACCATGTTCTCACCGCAGTCGCCAGGGCGGACGGCGCCGGGCTCGCCGATATCCGGCAGCTCTTTGCCCTGGCCTCGCCTGGCGGGATCCCTGGTGCGGAGCTGATTTGCGATCATCTCCATCCCAATCCGGGAGGATACCTGCTTATGGCGCGGGGTTTCGCCCGCGAGATCGGCAAGAGCAGCCTCGTCCAGACCCGGCCGGCTGGGGACGGAATCCCGGAAAATCCCGTCGCCGTGACCGATCTTGACTGGGACATCGGCCTGCTGCGTGTTTACAAGCTAAAGCACCGCTGGCCCTTCGCCGACCGCAAGGTCGATTGGTCCCTCTACAAACCCCACGGTGAAACCGCAGCCGCCGGCGTCGCCCTCGATTATCTCTTCAATCACCACAACTGGGTGCAGGCGCATTATGCCATGGCCGATACCCTTTCCCGCCGCGGGGAGCATGAAAAGGCACGAGGTGAGTATCAGGCAGTGCTCGCCTGCTACCCGGAACAGCCCCAACCCCTCCTCAAGATGGCGCAAAGTTATGAGGCCGATGCGGAGTGGGGGGAGGCCGAGAAAACCTTGCAGGCAGCCCTGCAGCTGACGGAGAAGAAGGGGATGATTTATTACAGGCTGGCGCTGGTCCAGTCACGGCAGAAAAAGCTGGCCGCGGCGATCCAGAACATCCAGCATGCCATCATCTCCCCGGAACTAAGTCCGGAACAGCGTACAGCAGCCAAATATGATCTTGCCCTCTTTTTTATCGCCGTGAAGAGGATGGAGTATGCCGGGGAGGTGCTCGCGGACATTCTTGGGGAGTATCCGGGCTACGGGCCTGCCCTGGATTTAAAACGGAAATATTTCGACAACTGACTGTGCCCATCAGGCTGCAGCCGGGGCCTGTTGCCCGGTCTGCTCAGGCCAGGGATTAAACGACTTGCCAGCCCGGGAGTCAATTCATCAGCGAATAGAGGTGTTATGGAACAGACCCGCAGAAATTTTCTCAGGCTGGCCGCTCTTGGCACCGCCGGCGCCACCATGGGGATGTCCGCCCGGAGCTACAGCCGCATCGCCGGAGCCAATGAACGCATTAATTTCGCCATCATCGGGCTGCACAGCCGTGGTTATGCCCATCTGGACGGCATCCGCTTCGCTCCGAACACACACATCAGCCATGTCTGCGACGTCGACCGCCACGAGCTTGAGAAATTCGTCCTGGTCGTGGAGCAGTCCACCGGCAGAAGCACGGTCGGGGTCAGGGATTTCCGCACTATCCTGGATGACAAGTCAGTCGATGCCGTCACCATCGCCACTCCGGAGCATTGGCAGGCGCCGATGGCCATCCTGGCCCTCAAGGCGGGCAAACATGTCTATGTGGAAAAACCCGGCAGCCATAATCCCCATGAGGGTGAGCTTTTGGTGCAGGTCCAGCAGAGGTACGGGAAACTGGTGCAGTTGGGCAACCAGCAGCGCTCCAGCCCGCACAGCCGCGAGATCATCAAGAAGATTCATGACGGCCTGATTGGAACCCCCTACTTCGGCAAGGCCTGGTATACCAACACCCGGCAGTCGATCGGCAAGGGCAGGGAGGTGCCGGTGCCCGAATGGCTGGATTGGGAGCTTTGGCAGGGGCCTGCCCCGCGCCGGCCCTACAAGGACAATATCCATCCCTACAACTGGCACTGGTTCTGGCATTGGGGCACCGGGGAAACCCTCAACAACGGCACTCATGAGGTCGATCTCTGCCGCTGGGCCCTCCAGCTCGGCTATCCGGAACGCATCTCGGCCGCAGGGGGACGTTATCACTATCGGGATGACTGGGAGTTTTACGATACCCTGGTGGCCAATTTTGAATACAAGGACAAGCTGATCACCTGGGAGTGCCTGAGCTGTCAGGGCAAGCAGCCCTATGGCCGCGGCCGCGGCGTCACCATCCATGGCACGGCCGGGACGGTACTCCTCGACCGCGACGGCTACGAGCTCTATGATCTCAATGACAAAAAGATGGCCGAGTTCAAAATCCACTCTGAAAACACCACCCTGGATCTCCAGAGCCGGGACGCAATGACCAACGGCCACTTTGTCAACTTTATCGACGGCATCCGCCTGGGTACCCCCCTGAATTCGGCCATCTCCCTCTGCAACCCGAGCGTCGCCATGCTGCAGATCGCCAATATCGCC
>JAKPUX010000028.1 GCA_029554865.1 bacterium
CGAGCGCGAACGCCGTGCCAAGGTCATCCACGCCAACGGCGAATATCAGGCCTCCAAGACCCTGGCCAAGGCGGCGGAGATCATGGCTGAACATCCCCAGTCCCTGCAGCTGCGTTATCTGCAGACCTTGAGCGAAATCGCAACGGAGAACAACTCCACCATCGTCTTCCCCCTGCCGATTGACCTGATCAAGCCAATGCTTGAAACGATCAAGATGGTACCCAAACCGGAGCAAGGCAAGAAGTAATCCGCAAACCACAGCTGTCGTGCATCTGACTGTGGCAGATGCACACCGGCTCGAACTGTGACGCGGCTGAGCGCCGTTTCCAGCATAAGTGAAGGCAACAGGGGCGGTCCGCAGACCGCCCCTGTTTTTTCAAATCAGCATGAAAGGCAGCGCCACGACACCCCCATCTCTTCTCATCGGGCCGGCGGGCTGGCATTACGAGGATTGGAAGGGAATCGTCTATCCCCGACGCCCCGCCCGGGCCCAGCATGAGCTCGCTTTCCTCGCCGACTTTCTCGATCTGGTCGAGGTCAACAGCAGCTTTTATCGCATACCCGATCCGGGCTCTGCGCACAACTGGCTCAAGCAGAGCGCTCATAACCCCCGATTCCGGTTCATTATCAAGCTCTGGCAGGGATTCACCCACGAGCCGGAACCGGCCATCGGGGGGGAGATGACCGCATTCAAGAGGCTGCTTGAACCCCTCCTTGAGAAGGAGAGGCTGTTGACTGTGCTGGTCCAGTTCCCCTGGAGTTTTAAAAAATCGGAGCAGCACCTCGCACAGCTCGAACGAATCGTCTGCGCTCTCCGTCCCTATCCCTGTCATGTCGAATTCCGTCACAACTCCTGGCAGGATCCCGCACTTATTCTTCTGCTGCGGCGGGAAAAGATCGGCTGGGTGAACATCGACCAGCCTGTCATCGGCGACTCGATGGGACCGGCCAGCCTGGCCACAACTCATATCGCCTATTACCGCTTTCATGGCCGCAATTACCAGAACTGGTTCAGGGAGGGAGCAGGTCGTAATCAGCGCTACGACTATCTCTATAACTCTGACGAGCTGGGCGAATGGCTGCTCAGAATCAAGGAAACCCTTCCTGAAACCGAAAAAACCGCCGTTGTCTTCAATAATCACTTTAAGGGCCAGGCGGTAGTCAACAGCCTGCAGCTGTTGGCCCTGCTCACAGAGGCCAAACCGCAAGTTCCCCCTGAGCTTGCGGAGCATTATCCCGAGCTCGGTGGTTTTGTCACGCTCCCGCCCATGCAGGGCACCCTGCCCCTCTTTTAAAATCGCGTGAACCCTTTTTCCTCATTCTGCATCCAATTCTTGTCTGTGACATAAGGAGACGCCATGGACAGTCTGGGCATACTTGCTTTGTTTGCGGTCTGGTTCATCCTGGTCCGGTTCGTCCTGCCGCGGCTGGGCGTTCCGACCTGAATGTCAGCCTCTTGTGCTCTTCCGGAGGAAGAGAAAAGGGATAGAGGCGATGAGGAGAGGGAAAGTGCATAAAAGGAATAGTTTAGATGCCAATCTACGAGTATAGATGCAGCGATTGCGGTCATCGCTTTGAGGTCTTTCAGCGCATGGGCGCTGATGGTTCGGATCTGCAGTGCCCGCTCTGTGCTGCGCCAAAACCCGAAAAGCTCTTTTCGGCTATCGCCGCCTCCTCCAAAAGCGGCTCATCCGGCTGTGCTTCTCCTTCGCCCGGGTGCGGCAGCGGCGGTTTTTCCTGAGCATCCTGATCGCGGTCAGTTGGGCCGCATCCAAAACTGTAAGGATAGAATATGAACAGATCTCTTCGTCTCGCCCTCGGTGCCCTGATCGGCGCCGCTGGCGGTTTCGCATTTTATTATTTTATCGGCTGCCGCACCGGCAGCTGCCCCATCACCGGCAATCCCATCATCAGCAGCGGCTATGGCGCGTTGATGGGGGTGCTCCTCCTTTTTCCCTCCAGCCCCAAAAAGCGGGCATCCACCGGTAGTGAATAAAGAAAAGGGCTGCTCAAAAGCAGCCCTTTTTGTTAAATCTCCATCCGCCAGGTGGCGGTGAAGTTGCGCCCCGGCTCGATGGCGACCAGTCCGCGATTAGTCGACAGATGGTTCCTGAAGGCGCGGTTGGTGATGTTCTCGACACCGACGGTCAGGAAGCCCCTGGCGCTGCCCAGCGGTATCGCACGGCTGTTGAGATAAAAGTTGTAGTAGACATATCCGGGTGTCCGCACCTCGCCGTCCGCCAGACGTTCCTGGGTTGCGAACATCATGGCAGAGAGATCGATCGACAGCCAGTTGAGGCAGCCGTTGTGGTAGCCGATGCTGCCATTGAGCGGGGCGATCTGTGACAGGGGTTTGTTTGTTCGCAGATCCTCACCGTGCACATAGGCCGCACGGGCCCAGATGGCGCATCCCTGCGCGGGCTTGAAATCGATCCGCGCGTCGCCACCGTACAGTTCCGCCTTGCCGATGTTGGTCTTGAGCAAGGCCTTGCGGTTCTCGTAACTTCCGGGCATCTCCGCTACCAGATTGTTCATGCGATTATAAAAGCCGTTCACCTGCAGCTGCAGCCGGTCGGACCAGATGCGCAGGCCGAGGTCGGTGAAACCCCCTTGCTCGGGCTCGAGATCAGGATCGCCCACCTTGACCAGGCTGCCCTGATCAATGTACTGATAGCGCTCTTCGAGTGAAGGGACGCGGAAGGAGCGGCCCAGATTCAGGGTCAAATCCATTTGTTCCCTGATGCGATAGAGCAGTGAAAAATTGCCGCTCCATGAATGGTCGGTGGCGGATTCCTCCGGCCAGAGCACTATCTGACCGGCTGGCGCATTGTTACGCACTCCGTCGACGATTTCATAGAGGGGGTTGAGGGTCTGATCGTTCTCGGTTTTGATCTGGTCGATGCGTCCGCCCAGTCCCAGGATCAACCGTTCCTCCAGCAGCCGCCATTCATCCTGGGCATAGAGGCCGATGCTGCTGTAGGTGGCATCCGGAAGGGGGGCTTCGCCGATCGTGCGGAAGGTGCTCTTTTTAACCGAGCCATCCGGATTGAGGATGTCGATCCGGGTTTCCTTGGTGCGATAACCTTCATAGGCTTTTTGCCAGGCGTCGAGGCCGGCGATGAGAAGGTGGTGTTTGCCCGGGAAAAAATCCCCCTGCACCTGCAGGCCGTTCAGATCATGGGTGGCGCCGGGAAGTATACGCAGGGCGTTGACCTTGCGCGCCGGCTGCGTGCCGCTGGCGGGGATCGAAGTGACGGTGTGCGGGATGTTCTCGACGTCGCGCCAGATTTTCTGATTGTAGAGCTTGACGGAAAGCTGCTGGAGATGGCGCGAAATATGGCTGGCGATATATTCGCCGCTCATGAGCTCGCGCTTTTCAAAGGGATAACGCACCGTAGCGCTGCTCGAGAAGACCGGATATCCGCCCGGCATGCCCACATCCTCCGCATAAAAGCGCTGGTAGTTGAACTTGAGCTCATGGTTCTGCAAGGGCCGCAGGGAGAGCCGCGCCGAGAGGTTGTTATCGCGATACTGGCTGTTCTCCAGCATGCCAGTGGGGGTTTCGGTGTCGTCTGCCTTGCGCAGCGCGCCGCTGAACTGACCGTACCACTTGCTGCCGCCGGCATTGAGGGTGATGTGACCCTGACCACCGTTGTTGACGCTGGCGTATCTGCTCATCAGGCGCGCATGCCAGTAAGGGGTCTCCTGGTACCAGCCATCCCGGCTGATGACATTGATCACACCCCCCATGGCGCCGGAACCGTAGAGAGCCGATGCAGCCCCCTTGATCACCTCGATGCGTTCGATTTCCTGCATGTCGAACATGGAGAGCCCGGAGGCGAGATCCGTCGCCGTATCAATGCGATTGCCGTCGATCAGGGTGACGATGCTGTTGCGGCCGAGCCCGCGGATGCTGACGCTGGTGGCCCAGATGCCGTCCCGCTGCAGGGCGATCCCCGGCTCGCTCTGCAGGGCGTCGGAAACGGTGGTCGGGGCCGTGCTCTCCAGCTTTTCGCTGCTCACCACACTCAAGGGCAGGGCGGATTCGCTCAGGGTGGTAGCATAACGCGGCATGGTGATGGTCATATCCATCACCGGCAGGGGGGAGGTGGTCAATTCAAAGCGTAGCTCGCTGATTTCCTGCCCAACCTGCACCATCTTGAAGGCAGGACGATAGCCGATAAAAGCGGCGCGGAGGGTGTGCTGGCCCAAAGGCAGGTGATCGAACCGGAACCCCCCGGCACCATCCGTGACTGCTCCGATGTTGATTTCGCGGCAGAAGACATTGGCCCCGTGCAGGGGTTTGCCGGTGGCCTGGTCGACGACCACCCCGGTAACCCTGCCGCTCTGAGCAAACAACGGCACCGTAAAGAGCAGCAGAAGAATCGTTCGCTTCATCTAGACTCCTTTCATGGCAAAACGGCGAATGAATCAGAAAAACAGTGGACCGAGTAATCTGGCCGCCACCCCGAGCAGAACCGCAAGGAAAAAGGTCAGCAGAGAGGCTGCGATCGCACGTGGCCAGCCCACTTCACGCCCCAGAATACCAAAGGTGGCGAGACATGGAAAATAAAAGACCACAAAAACAGTGAAAACGAGAATCTGGGTGGAGCTCATCACGCTGGCCACATTGGTAGTGCCCAGCGCCTGGATGAGCATGATCATCGAAAGCTCCTTGCGCAGAATGCCGAAGATGAGGGTCATGCCCACTTCGGCAGGCAGGTCGAGCAGCCTGAGCAGCGGCGAGAGCAGCGCCGTGATGATCTGATCCCAGCCGAAGACGTCGACCAGGCTGAGCACGAGGCTGCCGGCAATGAGGATCGGCCAGGCAAAGATGATAAAATCCTTGCTGCGCAGCCAGGTCTTGGCGAGAACGGTCTTGAGTTCCGGCCGCTTGTAGGAGGGGATGACCAGCACCATCCCCGGCGACTCCTCCGGCATCAGCCGCGCCATCACCGTCCCCACCACGGTGATCACCACCAGATTGAGAATATAGATGAAAAGAGCGGCGGTCCCCCCCAGGTAGTAGCCGACCAGGCCGAGGATGATGGTCATGCGCGCTGAACAGGGGACCAGGACGGCGGCGACGGCGGCGATGAAGCGGTCGCGGGCGCTGGGGAGGATGCGCGTGGCCATGACCGCGGGTACACTGCAGCCATAGCCGAGGATCCCGGGCACGACAGAGGTCCCATGCAGTCCGAGGCGGTGCATAAAATTGTCCATGAGGAAAGCGATGCGCGGTAGATAACCGATATCCTCGATCAGGGACATGCCGATCAGAAAGGGGATCAGATAGGGCAGGACGATGGCAGTTCCACCTGCCAACCCCTGCATGATGCCCTTGATGAGGCTGAATCCGAGTGAACCCGCCGGCAGAAGGGTGGCCAGCCACTGCTCGCTGTGCGCGAAAAAGGCGAGGATCGGTTGTTCCAGGACTGCCCCGAATTTGAAAATCAGATTGAAAAAGGTGAAAAGGACGGCAGCCATGATGATGTATCCCCAGAAGGGGTGCATCACGGCCCGGTCGAGATGGGCGCGCCAGGAGTGTTGGGGATGAACAAGAGAAGTGCATTCCTCAAACAAACCCATGGAGAGGGCGTGCCGCTCCGCCGAGATCACCGAGTCGGCCGGTTGGCCATGGGCCTCCTCGAGGGTCTGCTGCAGCTCCTTCACCCGTGCGCAGATGCCGTTTTTATCCTGGTTGAGCCAGACCGTGAAATAGGGATCGCCCTCCAGCAGCTTGATGGCCAGCAGGCGGGGCGATATGCAGGGCACGGCTGGGCACTCCTGCAGCTGATCGGCCAGGGTCTGCACGGTTTGTTCGACATGGCGGCTCATCAGCGGGGTGCGCGGCCGGATGGGGGCCTCCAGTGTAGTAAAAACCGCCATGAAGAGCTCGTGAATGTGAACCCCCTGAGCGGCATTGGTGGAGACCACCGGCACACCCAGGAGTGCACTCAGGCGCGCTTCATCGATGTTGATGCCCTTTCTCTCCGCCTCATCGATCATATTCAGGCAGATCACCATCGGTTTTCCCAGTTCGATGATTTGCAGGGTCAGCTCAAGGCTGCGGCAGAGGAGAGAGGCATCGATGACATTGATGATCAGGGAAACGGGCTCTTCGAGGAGATAACGTTTGGTTTCGCGTGCGGCATTATCGAGAGCGGTGAGAGAGTAGACACCCGGCAGATCGATTAGATCACAGGTCTGGCCGTCGATGCGGATGTGGCTGTTGGTGAATTCGACGGTTGCGCCGGGAAAATTGGTGGTAATCGAGCGATATCCCGCCACCTGGTTGAAAATGGTGCTTTTACCGCTGTTGGGCTGGCCGAGCAGGATAATACGAGGATGTTCATCCTCCGGATGGGAGGGCGTGTCCTGGTGCAGAGAAAGGTCAGGATCAGTTTTGTTGGTTTTCATTGAGGCAGACTATAATTTTCTGGCCCATGCCATGCCCGAGGGCGATTTGGGCCGAGTTAATCTGGATCAGGATGGGACCGCCGAGATGCGCACCGCGTTCGACGACGAACTCATCGTCGACATGGATGCCCACCTGATTGAGGGATTGACGCAGATGCCACCCGCCCACGATCTCGGCAATTTTCCCGTGCTGGCCGGTGTGCATCTCGGAGAGGCGGATGGCACTGGCTCTTGTCCGCTTGTGTGCATAGCGCCGGAATCTAAAGTTCATCTTCAGCCGGGTTCTCCTCTTCATTGCCCGCTTGGGCACATTTGATGCAGGTGGCAGCGCTGTCGCCGAAAAGACCACACATACGAAACAGGACGACGTTTTCCCGGTCGCGTTTGGGGCAGCGTTCGACGAAAAGCAGAAATCTGCTGATCGCCTGCATGGCCAGGGGACTCATTACATGCTCCAGTTTGCAGGCTTCGCTCTCCGCCAGCTCGGTTTCCAGACCGAGCACATCTGTCATGAACCGCCTGATCGCCAGGTGCCGTTTCTCGAGATTGCGCGCCAGACGCCGTCCGGCGCTGGTAAGGACGACATGACCATATTGCTCATGCACAACCAGCTCTTTTCGGGCCAGATTAGTCATGGCTACCGAGACATTGGCGCAGGTGACGCCGCGCACCGAGGCGATATCCTTGATCCTGGCAACGCGGTTCTTCTTCTCCAGATCGCGGATGACCTCGATGTATTCCTGGGTCAGGAGATCATGTGAGATGTCCATGCTTTATCCCGGCACAAGCCGTAAAGTTAAATCAAATTAACATAATTAAACGGCCTAAATTTACGAACCTTCCAGCACATCTGCAACCTTTTTTTAAGGCGGTTTTAGTGTTGACAAAGAGTAGGGTAATAGCTATATTTATAGGCAACACCAGACTGTCTGCGATGGTCACGCAGGATCAGGTCTTATTCGGAGTATGCTGCCTGCAGATTGGAACCTTGATGAAAAAGAATTGCTGTTTTTCCCTCTTCACCGGTCTCCTGCTTTTCATTACAACCCCGCTTTTTTCCATCGATATCATCAACCTGCACCGTAATGATGCCGCCGGCAGACCGGCCTCGCCCTATACGATCAACACCGTGGTGACCGTCTCCGGTGTGGTGACCGTGCCCTCCGGGCTCTTTTCACCCACCACCTTCGATGTCGTCATTCAGGACAGCACCGCCGGCATACACCTTTTTTCTACCAGAGGGGATCTGGCCTTTGTCCAGCTGGGCGATCTGATCAGGGTGACTGGTCCCATCAGTCATCTCTACGGACTGACCTATATCAAGGAACCCACCGAGATCACCCTGCTGGCCCGCAGCCAGAGCCTGCCGGAGCCCCTGCTCCTGACCTGCGCCGAGGTCGCCGGCACCTTTAAAGCGGACAACTCGGAACCCAATGAAAGCCGCCTCATCCGCGTCGATCATGTCGCGGTCACCGGTTCCGGGGGTGATCTCTACACCATCAGCGACGCCACCGGCTCCGCCCAGCTCTACCTCGATCCGGATGCCGGCCTGCCCTCGCTTCCAGACGGCCATTTCGACCTCATCGGCATCCTCAAGCAGGTCGACACCAGCACCCGGCCGCCGGTCGGCAGGGGGGGGTATCGTATCATGCCCCGCTACAGCAGCGATATCATCTCGCGCGGCGCCCCCCTGCTGGTACGCCCCCTGCAGGAGGCTGAAATCAATCCCCGCGCCGTCCTGCTGTCGTGGCAAACTGACCGTCCCGCCACCTCCCTGGTGCGCTTCGGCAGCGCTTCCTTTCGGGAACGGACCGCCGGTGATTCAAACCTCGTCACCGACCACAATGTCCTCCTCGAGGGGCTTGAACCGGCGAGCCTCTACCGCGCCTGCGCCTGGTCGAGCGACTCGGCGGGCACGATGATCTCCGATTCCTTGCTCTTCATGACCGCCTCCGGAGGCTCAAGCGGCAGCATCGAGGTTTTTTTCACCCGCTCGGTCGACGCCAGCAAGGCCTGGCGGGAAACCGCGCGGGGCAACACCGACCTCTCCACCATCATCGCCGAGCGCATCAACCAGGCCCGCTACTCCATCGACGCCCATTATTACTCATTCACCCATGCCGACATCGCCATGGCTCTGGTCAACGCCAAACGCCGGGGGGTGAGCGTACGCTTCATCTGCGACGATGCCGCCAATACTTCAAACAACGATCGCATCACCTGGCTCAAGGAAGCCGGCATACCGGTCATTGACGATCTTTACGGAGTCAACGACAGCACGGCAGCCAGCCACAATAAATTTGTCATCATCGACCATCGCGACAAGAGTTCAGGCGCCGACGACTATCTCTGGACAGGCTCCAGCAACGCCTCGCTCGCCGGCGCGACCAAAAACGGCGAGAATATGCTCCTCATCCAGGACGAGAGCCTGTGTGCGGCCTATACCATCGAATTCAACGAGATGTGGGGCAGCCAGACAGAGATCCCTAATCCCCTGCTCTCCCGCTTCGGGGCGAGGAAAACCGACAACACCCCGCACCGCTTCAATATCGGCGGGCGCTGGATCGAGCAGTACATGAGCCCCTCCGACAACACCGAGAGCCGCATCATCAGCGCCATCCAGAGCGCCGACTACAGCCTCGATTTCTGCATCCTCGCCTTCACCCAGAACACCATCCTGAACGCCATGCGCAGCCAGTTTGCCGCCATTCCGGGCCTGACCATTCGCGGCGTCTTCGACCGCAGCAGCGTTTCGAGTGACTACAGCGTCTATGACGCCATGGCCGGCAGCGGCTCC
>JAKPUX010000045.1 GCA_029554865.1 bacterium
CGGATACCTGGCGTCGAGCCGCAACAACTTCGAATCCGGTTTTCGGACGCCGGTTCGGTTCCCATAACCGAATCGAATTGACCTACCTGCCCGGCAGTTCCGTGCCGCGACTCATGATCTCGATATAGCCCGCATAGCTGAACAGGCGGTTGCGTTTCTGGGCGGTCAACTCCTTGACGATGCCGAGCTGCTCCAGATGACCGAGCGCCTTGTTGACGGTCGTTGGGGTGATGCCGGTTTTCTCCACCAGCGAGCCTGAGGTGGCGATGGGATGCTCCATCAGCGCCCGGTGAATCTGCAGCGTGGATGCAGCCGCCCGGCCGAGACCGCTGATCTTGTCGCGGTCCTGGTTCGAAAGGTCGAGAAGTTGCTGCGCCGTTTCCACCGCCTGGGTGGCGGTGACGATCACCGCCTCGGAGAAGAAGTCGAGCCAGGCTTCCCAGTCACCTGTCATACGCACGTTGTTGAGCAGCTCGTAGTAGTACTGGCGATGTGTTTTGAAATAGAGGCTGAGGTAGAGCATCGGCTCCCGCAGCACCTTCTGCTCGCACAAAAGCAGCGCAATCAGCAGACGACCGAGACGGCCGTTACCGTCCAGAAACGGGTGGATCGTCTCGAACTGCACATGGGCCAGCGCCGCCTTGAGCAGCACCGGGGTCGGCTCCGGCTGGTCATGGAGGAAGAGCTCCAGCTTGCTCATGCACTCCAGTACCTCTTCGGCCGGAGGCGGAACGAAAGCCGCATTGCCCGGCCGGGTGCCGCCGATCCAGTTCTGGCTGCGACGAAACTCCCCCGGGGTCTGATTGCTGCCACGCCCCTTGGTCAGCAGCACACCATGAATCTCGCGGAACAGCCGCAGCGACAGTGGCAGCCCCTCCTCCAGCAGGCGCAGACCATGGTCAAGGGCCGCAACATAGTTGCTGACCTCCCGCACGTCATCCAGCGGCACGCCGGGTTCCTGATCCAGCTCGAACAGCAGCAGGTCGGACAGCGACGACTGGGTTCCCTCAATCATGGAAGAAAGCACCGCTTCCTTGCGAACATACATGTAGAGGAACAGCGAGGTGTCCGGCAGCGGGGTCGAAACGCTATCCAGCCGCCCGAGCGCGAGCAACGCCTGGTCGAACTTGCTGCGCAGCTCCGGCGTCCAGTCGATGGGTGGACGTGGCGGCAGCGGCGCGGG
>JAKPUX010000056.1 GCA_029554865.1 bacterium
ACTTGATCGGCAGTCCGGGCCATACCCATGGCCATTTTAAATAGATCATTCGAAAGGAGATCCCGCATGCATCACTACAAAGAGCTTGGCCTCGTGAACACCCGGGAGATGTTCGCCAAAGCCATGGCCGGCAAATACGCCATACCGGCTTACAATTTTAACAATATGGAGCAGCTGCAGGCGATCATCACGGCCTGCATCGAGACCAAATCCCCGGTGATTTTGCAGGTCTCCTCGGGCGCGCGCAAGTACGCCAACCAGATCCTGCTGCGCTACATGGCCATGGGCGCCATGGAGATCATCAAGGATGCGGGCGTGACCCTGCCGGTGGCCCTTCACCTCGACCATGGCGACACCTATGAACTCTGCGTCTCCTGCATCGAGTCCGGCTTCTCCTCGGTCATGATCGATGGTTCGGCCCACTCTTTCGCGGATAATATGGCCCTGACAAAAAAAGTGGTTGAGTATGCCCACAGCCATGACGTCACCGTCGAGGGCGAGCTCGGCGTCCTGGCCGGCATCGAGGATGAGGTCAGCCACGAGGCCAGCCACTACACCAATCCCGATGACGTCGAAGAGTTCGTCGCCAAAACCGGAGTCGACAGCCTGGCGATCTCGATCGGCACCTCCCACGGCGCCTACAAGTTCAAGGTGAAACCGGGCGAAGAGGTTCCGCCTCTCCGTTTCGACATCCTCGAAGAGGTCGAGCGCCGCATTCCCGGCTTCCCCATCGTCCTGCACGGGGCCAGCTCGGTGATGCCCGAGTATGTGGAGATGATCAATCAGTACGGCGGCAAAATGGAGAACGCCGCGGGCATTCCCGAAGAGCAGCTGCGCCGTGCCGCCGCCTCGTCGGTCTGCAAGATCAACATCGACAGCGATGGCCGCCTGGCCATGACCGCCAAGATCCGCGAGGTCTTTGCGACCAAGCCCGCCGAATTCGATCCGCGCAAGTACCTCGGCCCGGCCCGCGACGCCCTGGTCGGGATGTACAAGCATAAAAACGAGCATGTGCTCGGCAGCGCCGGCAAGGCGTGATCCCGATCCAGCAATAAAAAAGGCGGCTCATGGCCGCCTTTTTTGTTTAACCGGGGTAATTTGCTCTCCCCTCGTGGAATCTCCCCATCTCACCTCAGCACTGCGAGCTTTTTGCTCTGCATAAAATCCCCCGCCTCGAGCCGATAAAGATAGAGCCCGGCCGCGATGTCGCGCGCATCCCAGCGGATCTGATGCGTGCCAGCCGGGAGAGAGCCATCGACGAGAATCGCAATCTCCTCACCTTTGATGTTGAATATACTGAGCTTAGTCCGGCCACTTCTTGGCAGGTAGTACTCAATGGTAGTCGCCGGATTGAAGGGATTGGGATAGTTTTGCTCCAGCCGGAACTGTTCCGGCCGGGCGGAGTGCGGCTGCTCCTGGATCGAGGTCATGGTGTCCATCACGGCGGTGAACTGAAACAGACGCAGCTGAAACAGCTTGCCGGTTTCCGTGCCGGTGAATTTGAGATAGAGATCATGCCGGCCGGAGATCGGGGCCACCGCCGACGCGAAGGTTTGAAAGGTTCTCAAGCCGCCGGTGTGATTGATGGGGCAGTCGGCGATTTTACGGCCGGTATCCAGAGAATCTATCCAGACCTCGATGCGGCTGCCGGTCGTGATGCAGGAAGCGACTACCTTCAGGGAGTCCGGCACCCTGTTGTACTCGTCCTGGCCGAATTCGACACCCGCATAGAGCGCCCAGTCATTCGGATGGATGTTGTCCAGCACATACCCCGGGCTGTTATAGGAGCGGGTTGTGCCAAATTGATTGCAGGGCCAATCCGCCAGAATGGGCGAGTAGGCATCCCGGTAGATATAGCAATCAAACCACGCCGCAGCTGATCCCGCCACATACAATCCCTGCCGGGTGCCGGTAAAGGTCGTAAAATCGGAAAAGGAGTCGATCTGTGAGATATCCACCGCCTGGCCGACCTCGGTCCATTGCACCCCATCCCCGCTGAACCAGCCGCTGATGGAGTGGTTGATACGGAGCAGCTTGAGCCACAGGGTGTCGCCGATGCTGTTTTCTGTCTCAAATTTGGCCGATAAAAATGTAAAGTTGATCATCCTTTTTCCGGCGCTTGACAGCGAACTGGCGAGCTTGACAGACATGGTTTCATCTCCCCGTACGATCCAGAGTCCGGCTTCATCGGCTGTCGAACCCGGGGCAAAGTCGAGGCGGGTGATCAACGAATAATTGTGCTCCGCGTCGTTCTTGATCACCGTCATTGCTTTATGCCTGCTTTTGGCGGAGAGGCGCAGCCATCCGGGACGCTCACTCAGGGATGATTTGCTGGCGGGGGTGTAGCCGAGGAATGACCACTCCGGGTGCAAACCGGCCGAAGTGAAAAAATCCGATTTGGGCACCATCCAGGGGATACCGCTGCCGGACAATCGCGGCGCCGTAAAGGGTTGATTAACGGGATAATCGGCCACCGGTTTGCCGCCGGCATTATAACGGACCTGGTTGAGTAGGCCCTGCCTGCCCTGGCCTTTCCACTCCCCCTTGGCATAGAGCGGGTGCACAATCCACGAGGTGCTGTCGTCGAGCATAACCACAGGTGAGGCATGATTCGGATTTTCGAACAGTGAGCCGCCTTTCAGGGGATCATTTTCGTTGAAAAAGTCACCCGGCAACTCCCATGCTGAGGCTTCGGCGGTCAGGGTCCTGCTCCGCATCACTTTCTGTCCGCCGCCCAGGTCCCTGGCGAACGAGTAATAATAGTATCCGCCATGCTTCCACATTACCGGCCCTTCGGCCCAGCTGTAAGGATAGAGTGGATCGGGATTCAGCCACTTTAGATCGTAGACCACTCCGGTCGGCTGACCGTCCCTGCCCAACTCAACGATGCCGTTATTGGGCTTGCCGTTTTTTACGACCAGATACCATTTGTTGTCGTCGTCGATAAAAAGGGAGTTGTCATATCCCAGGCCGTAGGGCAGGCTTGCCGGATTTTTCACGCTCACAGGCATACTCCAGGGGCCTTTTGGATCCGGCGCTTTCGTAAAATGCATGGTATTGCCCCGTGAAAAGAAATACCAGCAGGTGTGGTCGTAGTATACCAGATGGCCGCCCCAGCAGCCGCCTCCCGGTTTGTCTTCGTAGCCGGACCACGTCGCGCTCACCGGCTGGGCGATGGCCTCCCAGTGTACCAGATCGGTCGAATGATAGATCACCGGAGTCGGGTTGAAAGAGGAGCCGGCGGTATAGTAATCGTTGCCGATCCGGGTCAGCGTACAATCGGGGTGATCACCAGGGATCACCGGATTCATATAACTCCTGAAGGATGGAGATTGCCCGATTGCAGCGCTCCACACCAGCAGGCCCATGGCAAGAATTATCCTGTATCGGACCACAATTTTATCCCGTCACTAAAAAGACAACCTGATGGCGAAGGAACAGGGGTATCACAACAAAACATCCCGGGACTGCCCTGGGGCAAGTTCCCGGGATGTGGTTGCGATTCTCCCACAGTATCAGCGGATTGGTTAATGCCTCCGCTTCAGCCAGATCCTTACATCTCGAACTTGAAGCCGGCGTGCATCCACCAGGAGTAGAATTCGCGCTGGATCGGCCGCAGGGTGTCGCCGAAATAGTAGCGCATCGGTTCGTTGTTGAGATTGATCGCCTGGAGATAGAATTGCACATTCCTGGTGATTTGCTGGCTGGCGGCCAGGTCCCACTGGATGTGGTTGTCATAGTAGACATCCTCATCCTCCGAATCGCCCAGTTCATAGAGGAACTTGCCGTGATAGTTGAGGCCGACGCGGCCGGTGAAGCCGCCCTTTTCGTAGCTGATGGCAAAGTTGGCTATATTGGCGGACTGCCCGGCGAGGGGGATGCCGGTGCGCTCTTCGCCGTCGAAGACGATCGAGGCGTCGGAGGAGGTCCAGGTATAGTTGGCATAGACACCGAATCCGCTCATCCAGCCGGGCAGGAAGGTCAGCTGCTGCTGCCAATTGAGCTCAAGCCCGGTCAGGGTGGCATCATCGCCCTGGACAATCTGTTCGACCTCATAACCTTCGTAAGCGCCCTCCTCCAGCTCATACTGCGAGGGGTACATGGTCTTCTTGAGCTGTTTGTGGAACACACCCCCGGAGAGAAGGCCGATGCCCTGGAAGTAGTGCTCGGCGAGGAGGTCGAGGTTCAGCGAGGTGGTTGGCTTGAGATCGGGATTGCCGATCGACATCTCCTCATCCTCGCGGTTGATGATGCGGAAGGGCACGAGGGCTTCGTAATTGGGCCGCGCCAGTCCGGTGGTCAAGGCCGCGCGCAGGTTGGTATTGGGGGTGACGCGGTAGCGCAGGTGGAGCATGGGCAAAAAGTTGTTGTAATCCGAGGTCTTGGTAATCTCGGTGGTGCTTTCGTAATCTCCCTCCTCGTTAAAAACCACCTCATGGCCAGTGTAATCGTTTTTGGTCATCTCGTCGCGGAAGCCTGCCAGGGCCATGAGGTTGCCGAAATTGAGGGTAGTCATGCCGTAAAAGGCATAGACATCCTCAGTGGCGTCATAGGTGGCGCCGTCCGAGTCCTCGTAGAGGATCTCACCTTCGAGCAGGTTGCCCTGGTTGGCATCGAAAAAGGCCCAGCTCTTGTCGGGGTCGAAGGCGGGGGGCTGGCGGTAGGCGTTATCGAGAAAACCTTCATTCTTGTAGTCCCCGACGAAATCGGTCATCAGGACGTCGTCATCCCCCTCCCAGCCGTATTCCCAGATATTCTCGTTGCGGTTCTTGTTCTTGAGGGTCGCCTTGGCGCCGAGCTTGAAGGTGCCAGGATTGACGCCGAGCATGTAGGGGATCTCGAGGTTGAACTGGCCGTTGATGTCCTTGTCGGTGGTGAGGTTGTCATGCCATTCCAGCTTGTCGAAGGTGAAATGGCCGGGATCGTACTCGTAACCGGCGCCCAGGTTGGTGGTCCATTTCGGGATGTCGGGGTCGGAAAGGTCGAGTTCGAAGTCAGGATCCTCGTCCATTTCAAAACCGGCTTCCATGTGCTTGGGTTCATCCTCAGCCGCATAGCTATAGGACAGGCGGTAGTCGAGTTTGACCTTGCTGAACTGGTGTTCGCCGCCGGCGGCAATGTTGTAGATGGTCTGGTTCTGGTCGCGATTGCGGAATGCGGCCTCGATTTTGCCCTCAGTAATCGAGGTGGCGGTCTGATACTCGCCATCCTCGGGGAGGATCACCAGGGCGCGGCGGCTTTCGCTGTCATCGTAGCGGCTGAAGAGGCCGCTCAGGAAGAACTTGTGGCCGGGTTTGAGGAGATAGTCGGCGGTGCCGGAGAGGGTCAGGCGGTCGCGGATGAAGGCGTAATCACGCATCTCCATGTTCTGAAGGGCGAAATCGGCCTCGGAGCCGTCGGCCAGATCGGCGCCACCCCACTCCATCTCGTTGTTGTCCGAGCCGCGCTGGCTGCGCTGGAAGCTGGCGCTGAACATCAGGCCGATATTCTGGGCCTCGCCGAAATGGCTGCCGTAGGTGACGCCGCCCTGAAGGATCGGCTTGCCGCGCAGGTTGTCATAGCCGGAGCCGGCGGTGAGGCTGAAGACGCGGCCAGGATAGTCGAGGGCACTCTTGGTGCGCAGGTTGACCGAGCCGCCAATGGCGTTGGCATCCATGTCCGGAGTGATCGCCTTGGTGACCTCGATCCCGGCCAGTTGGTCGGCGGCGATAGCATCAAGGGCGACATAGCGGACATCGCCCTGGGGCGAGGGGATCTTTTCGCCATTGATGGTCACCGAGCTGAGCTGGGCGGACATGCCGCGTACGAGCACATAGCGGCCCTCGCCCTGGTCGCGTTCGACGGCGACGCCCGGGATGCGCTGCACCACCTCCGCCGAGTTGACGTCGGGGAAGCGCTGCATCTGTTCAGAGTCGACGACATTCTCGATCTTGGCTGCCGTGCGCTGCTGGCTGAGGGCCTTGATCTGGCCGACGCGCAGGCCATTGACGACGACCTCGCCGCCCTCGATGTAGCTGATCTGGAGGGTGATGTCGCGCTTGACATCGGCACCGGCCGTGACCGTCACGTCCCCGGTGTACCTTTCATAACCCAGGTAGCTGACTACGAGCGTATGCGCTCCGGCCGGGACATTTTCGATGGTGTAGCGGCCCTGGCGGTCGCTCGCCGCACCCAGCTGCGTCCCCTGCACCAGGACATTGGCGCCGGGCAGAAAGGCCCCGGATTTGGCGTCGACCACCTTACCGGTGATGCGCCCGGATTGCGCCATCAGCGCTGTAGCGGCCAGCATCAGAGCCAGAAAAATAACCAGCGCTCCATTGAAATTAGCGAGCCCCCATCCTCTACTCCTTGTTCTCATTCCTGCCTCCTTTGGGTTAGCTTGATGATGCACATGGCTGGTAAGTATATGGGTGCAGCAATAATCTCTTCGGGAAAACGCTGTACTGCTTTACTGATGTGACGCCGCCTTGCGGGGATCGGCTCAGCTTTACAGGGGCGGCGTGATCATCAGGGTCAATTTGTTTGCTACCTGCCGGTCATCTCCAGTTCTGTGCCGGCGATATCGCTCCAGTCGTAGTAATGGAAGGTTTTGTTGTCCGACATGGCTACGAAGAGACCGTGCGGGTAGGTCTGATTGAGGGCAACTGAGGTCACCTCGGAGCCGTCGCTCTCGCTGGTGGAGGTTTTGATCACCTTGACCAGGGTGTGCTGATGGGGCTGCCCGGGTTCGCCTTCGCGCTTGAAGATATGGAACTTGTTCGCTTGCTGATCGCTGACGAGGATATAGCCCCGTCCGCCGGGAAGGGTATAGATCGAGATGCCCTCGAGGTCCCCTGCAAAGCCCGTGCGGGCGAAGAAGGCGAGTTCGTTGTTTGCACCGGCTTGATCAGGGTCCGCAAGGTACTTGCGCACCCCGATCTGCTCGTCCGAATAATAGACGTAGCCCAGTTCATCATCCACGGCGATGGCTTCGATCTCCTTTTTGCCACTGTAGAGGCCGAATTCCCGCACCTTGGTCGCCTTGACCGTCCCGGAGCCGTCGTCCTCGAGCAAATACTGCCAGAGGTAGCGGCCGTCGGTGGGGCCGTCCTTGCGGCCGACGATGGCGTAGATACGGCCGTCGGCGGGCCTTTTGTAGAGGGCGATGCCCATCGGATCACGCAGGGTTTCGCCCGCAAAGACCTCGATGCCGCCGCCGTCGACCGGCCGCATGTCTGGCAGGCTGAAGATGCGGATGCGGTTGAGCAACCGCTCGGTGGTGACAGCGATGTCGACTGGCCGGCCGCCGAGTATGAGGCCGTACTCGACATCGACATTATTGGGCCGCTGCAGGGGGCGCACGCACTTTTCCGGGATGATTTTGCCATTGAGATCAAAAACATAGAGGCCGCCGTTGGCCTCCTTGTCGGTGCCAATGACCAGGCTCTGCGCCGGGTCGCCGGGATGGATCCAGATGGCCGGATCGTCGGAATCGAACTGCACCGGCTCGGTCACGATCACCGGTTTGAGGGGCTTGTCGGCGGAACAGAGTTTGCAGCGGGAACAATCGAGGGAGAAAAGGGAGAAGAGCAGCATGAGTGCTGCTAAAAAGTGGTAAAAATGGGGGCGTCCGGATGTCACCTTCATTCTATCCTCCAATGTCTTAAATTAGCACATATATTCATTTCCTGCAAATTAATTCTTTGTTAAGAAAAACTTTCCTTTTCGGTGGATGCGGCCTCTCAGGCCCCGCTCTGTGTCAGAAAGAACTTGTCTTCTCAGGGAATGGCGGCCTCTCAGGCCCCGCTCCGGTTGTATTTACGCGCGATTTTGGTCTCGACATCCGTGACGCTGCGCTTGATCGGGCCCTCAGCCTCCATCTTGAGGCTGGTCACTGCCGCGGCCCAGACCGTGGCCTCCGCAGGCGGGGCGGTCAGCCTTTTGCATACATAGGCGGCGATGCAGGTATCGCCGCGGCCGCTGCGGCCCACCAGGGGCTCGGGCAGGAAAGGCGCCTCAAAGCTCTCGCCTCCGGCCAGCACGAGCAGGCCGTCACGATGCGAAAGGACCACCTCCTTCGGCCCCAGGCCGGCAAGCAGACGCGCCGCCTTGTGGATATCCTCCTCGCCGGTCATGCTCTTCGCTTCCACCGCATCAGTCTTGAGGATGTCGAAATAGGGCAGCACTTCGCTCTTCGCCTCCCAGCTGTCGAACTCGAGCACTCCCTCCCCGTTGATGATGCGCACAAAGCCCTGGGCATCAGCCGAGAGCAGGCCCTTCTTCCTGCGCAGGTAGCTGATCACATCCAGATCGACCTCGCCGCGGGCCGAGGCGTTGATGAGAAAAGCCCTCGCCTCGAGATCAGTGAACTGGTCGGGGGTGAAGGAGCCGGCGGTATGGGTGACCGAGAGGATGCGGTTGTCGACGTTGTCGGTGGGATAGTAGAGGCGCATGTCGGTGGACCAGGGGGTCCAGGTGGGGTAGGCGTCGACGCCGATGTCAGTGAGGGCGTCGACGACATGGACGTCACTGCGGGCCAGGCGGGTCACTGCCGCGGTCCTCAGCCCCATCATCCGCGCCACGTGGGCGCCGTAATTGAATCCCCCGCCGTCGACCTGGCGGGTGCCGGTTTTGGAGATGATGGTGTCCTTGGTATAATTGCCGAGCAGGACGATGTCGTAGGGTCTGGTTTCGTTCATACTGTTCTTTCCTGTGTAGTGTTCAATCTCTCATTTTCACCCGCCAGAGCAAGGCCGCCAGGATCAGGGAAGCGACCGAGCTGCCGAGCCAGAACCAGATGGCGCTGGAGAAATCATAATGGCGCACGCCGTCAACCATGGTGGTGCCCGCTTCGATCAGGCGGCCGCTGATCCGCTCCTGGATGGCGGCGCCGAGATAGCTGAAGACCCCGATAAAGCCCATGGCCGCGCCCGCCGCTTTTTTGGGGGAGATATCGACGGCGAAGAGGCCGCCCAGGGCGGTGACCAGGCCGTTGATGGAGAAACCGTAGGCGAGAAAGGCAATGGTCAGCCAGACAGGATTGTTGCCGGGCATGAAAAAGATCACCAGCAGGGAGGCGATCTCCATCACGGCGCAGATCAGATTGACGGGCGGACGCCTCGCCTTGAAGAGCTTGTCGGAGATAAAGCCGTAGGCGGCGCAGCCGGCGATGCCGGCGACCGGATTCATCGCCAGCAGCCCCCCGGCCTGGAGATCGGAAAAGCCCCGCGCCTCCTGGAGAAAGAGCATGCCCCAGCTGTTCATGCCGTAGCGGGTCATATACATGGTGGCGCTGGCGAGGGCGAGAATCCAGATCGAGGGCATTTTCAGGATCGAGATCTGGGCCTGCCATGTGCTCTTCGCCGCCGCCGCGGCCGCCTGCGGCCCGGTGGCGAAATCATTGCGCCACTCGGCCACTGAGGGCAGCCCCAGGGTCTGCGGACGGTCCGAGACAAAGAGATAGGCGGCGACAGCGACCAGGACGCAGAGCAAACCCGGCCCGATGAATCCCGCCTGCCAGCCAAAAAAGGCGACCAGGGCCGCCGAACCGACAAAGGTCAGCCCCTCGCCGATGGAGTGGGCGGTGCTCCAGATGCCATAGTAGCGGCCGCGCTCGCGATTGCTGAACCAATGCGAAAGCGCGACTATACCCGCCGGCGACCCAAAGCCCTGGAACCAGCCGTTCAGGGCCCAGAGGGCGACCCAGACCCAGAGCAGGGTCGACCAGCCCATGGCGATATTGATCAGGGCGGACATGAGAATGCCGGTGGCGAGGAATTTCTTGACGTTGGCGTGGTCGGCGAGAAAACCGTTGACC
Organism: bacterium; assembly: GCA_029554865.1. Taxonomy (GTDB): domain Bacteria; phylum Zhuqueibacterota; class Zhuqueibacteria; order Residuimicrobiales; family Residuimicrobiaceae; genus JAKPUX01. The sequence continues at coordinate 9,797 of JAKPUX010000056.1, forward strand.
AGCTTGCCAAAGGCATAGCCGTAAAAAATGCCTGATCCGATGAGGCCGAGCTGCTCGGCGGTGAAAATATTGCCGTCGATGAGGGGCTTTTTCACCACCGACAACCCCAGCCGGCAGGTATAAGCGATGCCGTAGGTGAGGGTAATGGCGAGCATGACAGAGAGACGGCGGCGGCGGTAGAGCCGGTCGATCTCCGCCTGGTCCGTCAGGCGCGGGGCATCCGGTCCGGCGGCAAAAAAACGAAAGGGATTCCACATGGGATGATATCCTCGACTAACTCATGAATGGACTTTACCCTCCCCCATCCCGGTGCGGCCGGGCGCTCCACGCAGCGAGTCACCCGGCACAGACCGGCGGGTCAGGGCTTGAGGGTGATCTTCATCGCCTGCTTGGGCACATGGCTCAGGGTGGGGAGGTCCAGCCCCAGCTTGGCAAAGGCACTTCCACCCTGCTCCAGGGGGATAGTCTCGGTGAAGAAGGGGCCCATATCGATCTTTTTCTCCTGCAGGATCTTGATCGCCGGCAGCATGGTATTCTGGCCGATATAGGTGCCGAGGATCCTGACCGCCCGGCGGGTGATTTCGTAAGGGGTGATGGTCGCCTTGACGCTCGAGTCCATGCCGAAGGCGAGAACCTTGCCGCCGGGGGCGACATATTTCAGGGCGTTCTCGAGCTGGGTGCCGACGGCATCGATGACGATATCGAAGCCGTTGCCGCGAGTCCGCTCTTTGGCCATCTGCACCAGATCAGTCTGGTCAGGGTCATAGACCGGCACACCGAGCTGCCGGGCGACGCCGCGGCGGAAGGGGTCGATCTCGCTGACGGCCACCTGGGCGGCGATGTTTTTCGCCATACCGGTGAAAAGATAGCCGATCGGTCCGAAACCGAGGATGAGCACCGCATCCCAGGGCTGCATCTGCACGGTGTTCATGCCGTTGAGCACAGTGCCGAGGGTCTCGACCTGGGTGGCAACCATATTATCCAGAACATCAGGAAGCTTGAAACAGACACTCTCCGGAGCGCGGCAGTACTCGGCATAGCCCCCGTTCTGAAAAATACCCAGGGTCTTCTCCTTGATGATTTCGCACTGGCTGCTCAGCCCCATGCGGCAGAAATCGCACACCCCGCAGCGGGGGTTGTTGTCGACAGCGACGCGGTCGCCGGGCTTGACTGCAGTCACCGACTTGCCCACCTCCACCACCGTGCCGCAGAATTCATGGCCGAGGACGACCCCCTCCCTGTAGGCGTGCTTGCCTTCCATGATCTTGACATCCGAGCCGCAGATGCCGCAGGCCGCCACCTTGACAATGACATCGTCGTGCTCCCGGACCTCCGGGATGGGGATCTCCTCAAGTTCGATGCAGCCCACCCTCTTGAAAACCAGCGCTTTCATCTTTGCCATCTTTTTCTCGCTTTCCTTGAAGATAATATGAGTATTCGCGCCACGAGCGTAAAACATCACTCTCACCAAGACACCAAGCCACAAAGAAATATATATTTAGATCTTCTTTGCGCCTTTGCGGCTTTGCGAGAGACATTTCCTGTCTTTTCTTTGCGTCTCTGCGTCTCAGCGGGAGGCCGCTGCTATGACTTATTCTACTTTCTCACCAGCTCGATCGGGACCGGGATGTAGGCCGGAATTTGCTCGCCCCGCATGAAGCGGGCGGCGTTTTCAATCGCCAGCCGGCCCATCTCGCGCGGATTCTGGGCGATCGAGGCCTCCATGCGGCCGGCGGCGATGGCCTCACGGGCATCCGTGATGGCGTCAAAGCCGATCACAAGGATATCCGCGCTGCGCCCCGCCGCAGCGATCGCCTCTACCGCCCCCAGGGCCATCATGTCGTTGCAGCCAAAGACCGCCTGGACATCGGGATGGGACTGGAGAATATTCTGAAAGACATTGTAGCCCTGATCCCGTTCCCAGTTGGCGGTCTGGGAGGCGACGATGCGGATCCCCGGCGCCTTGTCGATCGCGGCATGGAAGCCGCGCAGGCGAGAATCGCCGGTCTCATGGCCGGGGATGCCCTCGAGGATGGCTACCCGGCCGATTCCGCCCAGTTTTTCGATGATGCGCTCGCCGGCGATGCGGCCGCCGTCAAAATTGTCGGAGCCGATGAAGGTGGCCACTTTTCCACCGGCCTCGGCCAGGGCCGTCGAATCCACGCGCGTATCCAGGATCAGCACCGGGATGCCGGCCCGGTTGGCCTTGAGAATGGCCGGAATCACCTCGCGCGAACCGGCGGGGGTGAGGCAGATCGCCGCGACCTTGCGCTGGATGAGATTCTCGATGATCTGCATCTGCTTTTCGACATCCAGCTCGCGTTCAGCCGCCTGGACGATGAGCGGCAGCTGCAGGCGTTGAGCCGCCTCTTCGGCCCCAAGCTGCATATCCATGAAGAAGGGGTTGTTGAGGGTCTTCATGACCAGGGCCACCGCCGGGGCGGACTTGTCCTGGCTGCAGCCGATGCAAAGCCCGAGGAGGGCGAGTGACAGGATTGCTTTTTTCATGGTCTTCTCCTGATTTCAGGATCGTCTTTTTTTCATCATCATGTCGAGGAGAACAGCGACGATGATCACCGCCCCGATCACCGTCTGCTGGACAAACGAGGAGACGCCGAGAAGATTGAGTCCGTTGCGCAAAACCCCCATGATAAAGGCCCCGATCAGGGTGCCGAAGATCTGCCCCTCACCCCCGAGCAGGCTGGTGCCGCCGATCACAGTGGCGGCGATGGCGTCCAGCTCATAATTCATCCCGGCGATGGGCTGCGCCGAATTGAGGCGGGCGGTGAGCAGGATGGCCGCCAGGGCGCTGAGCAGCCCGGCGAGGCTGTAGACCAGGGTTTTGTGCAGTTTGACGTTCACGCCCGAAAGCAGGGTCGCCTCCTCGTTGCCGCCGATGGCATAGGTGTAGCGTCCCAACCGGGTCCGGCTGAGCACCAGATGGGCGATGAGATAGACCGCCGCCATGATCCAGACCGGGAGGGGGATGGCGAGAAACTCCCCGTTGGCGATCGCCCTGAAGCCGGGCGCAAAGCCCGAGACCGGCCGGCCGTCACTGAAGATGAGGGCGGCGCCGCGCGCGACGCTCATCATGCCGAGGGTGGCGATGAAAGGTGGCAATTTGCCGCGGGCGATGAGAAGACCGTTGGCGCTCCCGCACAGGGCGCCAACCACCAGGCAGAGGAGGAGGGCCAGCGGGACCGGCGCCCCCGCTTGCAGAGCACTGGCCATGACCACCCCCGAGAGGGCAAGGATGGAGCCCACCGAGAGGTCGATGCCGGCGCTGATGATGACAAAAGTCATACCCGCAGCGATGATCGCATTGATGGCCGTCTGCTGGGCGATGTTGAGCCAGTTCGAGAGCGACATGAAATGGGGGGAGAGCGCCCAGAGGGCTGCCGAGAGCAGGATGAGGACGAACAGGGTGGTGAGTTGGCGTCCGTGCTGCAGGAAAAGGCTTTTTACACGCACTCAGTTGCCTCCCAAAGCGAGGTTCAAAATCTTTTGCTGGGTAGCCTCGGCGGCGGAGAGCTCCCCGGCGATGCGCCCCTGGCACATCACCAGCACCCGGTCGCTCATGCCGATGATTTCCGCCAGCTCGGAGGAGATCATCAGAATGGCGGCGCCGTCGGCCGCAAGCTTGTTCATGAGCTGGTAGATCTCCACCTTGGCCCCGACATCGATGCCGCGGGTGGGCTCGTCGAAAAGGAGGATTCGCGACTCGGAGCAGAGCCACTTGCTCATCACCACTTTCTGCTGGTTGCCCCCGCTCAGGTAACGGACCTGCTGCCCCAGGCCGGGGGTGCGGATGCGCAGCTTGTCGACGAAACCGGAGGCCGCGTTGCTCTCCCGCGTCCGGCTCACCCAACCCAGGCGCGAGAACCTGGCCAGACTGGCCAGGCAGATATTCTCCCGGACCGCGAGATTGAGGACCAGTCCCTGGCCCTTGCGGTCCTCGGTGAGATAACCGATCCCCTGGTGGATGGCGTCACGGGGCGAGCCGATGCGGACCGGCTTGCCCTTGATGAAGATGCGGCCGCCGTCGACGGGATCAGCCCCGAACAGGGCCCGCGCCAGTTCCGTGCGGCCGGAACCCAGCAGCCCGGCGATTCCCAGCACCTCGCCCCGGCGCAGGGTGAAGGAGATCTCCTCCAGCACGCCGCGACGGCTGAGCTTTTCCACCCGCAGGGCCTCTGCGCCCGGCTCGACCCGCACCTTGGGAAAATGCTCCTTGAGCTCGCGGTTAACCATGAGGCGGACCAGTTCCTCCCGGGAGGTGCCGGCGATTGGCCTGGTTTCGATGTGACGGCCGTCGCGCAGCACCGTGACCCGCTCCCCGATCTCAAAGATCTCCTCCATGCGGTGCGAGATGTAAATGACCGATACCCCCCGTTGTGTCAGGCGGCGGATCAGGGCGAAGAGCTCGCCGATCTCCTGCCCGGTCAAGGCCGAGGTGGGCTCATCCATGATGAGAATGCGGGCCTGGAGCGAAAGCGCCCGCGCCACCTCCACCATCTGCTGCTGGGCTACGCTGAGCTCGCACACGCGCCTGCTGGCGTCGATCCCGGCATGGAGTTCGTCAAGCAGGGACTGGGCATCAGTGACCACTCTTTTCTGATCGATGAATCCGGAGCGGCGCCGCGGCTCGCGGCCGAGAAAAATGTTCTCCGCTGCGGTGAGGGCGGGAATGAGATTGAGCTCCTGGTAGATGATGGCGATGCCCAGTTCCTGGGCCCGGCGCGGGGTTTCGATCCTCACCTCGACACCATCGAGCAGGATCTGCCCGCTGCTGCGCGGATTGGCGCCACTGAGGATCTTGACCAGGGTCGATTTTCCGGCGCCGTTTTCCCCAAGCAGCACATGGACCTCGCCCTGCATGAGATCGAAATGGACGTCATCGAGGGCCACAACACCGGGAAAAACCTGGCCGATGTGGTGCATCTCCAACACGGGCCGGCCGCTGATCACGTGAACCTCCGCATATGCACAATGGTGTTGCGGGCGGCGCTGTCGGCGTCCGGCAGGGGCAGGATCTCGGCGGAGAGCCAGCCGCGGTAGCCGGCGCGGTCGAGGGCCTCGATGACCGCGCCGAAGTCAATGTGGCCGGCGTCCGGGTGCCAGCGGTTGGAGTCGGCGATGTGAAAATGAAAAATCCGCTCCCCCGCCATGGCGATGCTGCGGGTCGGGGAGGGCTCTTCGATATTCATGTGAAAAGTGTCGAGCAGCAGCCCGACATTGTCCAGCTTGAGGCGGTCGAGAAAGCGCAGTCCGGCATCAACGGTGTTGATGAATTCGGTCTCGTAGCGGTTGATGGGCTCGACGGCGAATTTTTGCGCGGGATGGCCCAAGGCGATGTCCCGCATCGCCTCGAGGATGAGTTCCTCCGCCCGGGATTTGTCCTGGGCGCCGGCCGATTTGCCGCGGATGAGGCCGACGATGAGGAGGGCCCCCAGCTTCTCCGCCAGGGGCACATGGGCGTGCATGCGCGCCACTGCGCGGGCGCGCACGTTCCGGTCCGGATCGGTGAAAGAGAGCCCCTCCTCCCCGAAGGCCTGTCCGGTGCCGATGGCCGGCACCGGCAGCCCGGCGGCTTCGAGGGCCGACAGCACCCGGCCCCGGTCGAGCAGACCGGGATCGCGGATGGCCAGTTCAACGCCGTCGTAGCCGAGGGCCTTGATCCGGCCCAGGTCCTCCTCCAGTCCGCCGCGGTAGACCATCGCCGCAAACGAGGCGGGCTGGAGCGAGAGGACGATGCTCAGTCTGCAGCGCATCAGAGCCCCATTTTCTGGATGCTGTAGATCGGCCGCCAGCCCGGCGAAAAGGGCTCCCTGAGATAGGGTTCCATCTCGGCGGCCGTGCGCATGGTGGTCTTTTCGACCGGCGGCAGCTGCCCCGGAGGAAAGGCGGCGAGGATCTCGTCGTTGATCAGGGTCAGATAGGAGAGGATGGCCGCGATCGTGCGTTTGGCCTTCTGTGCGCTGCCGATGGTCGGGCGTCCAACCACCCCCTCGGGCACCGAGGCGAGCTCGATCGGGGAGTGGCCCTGGCCCTCGCTCCAGCGGCTCGGCCGGCCGAAGGGATCGACCGCCTTGTCGAAATGGCCGTCCGGCAAAAAGCCCTCCACTTTGGTCTCCTCGGCATAGTTCATCTCGACGAAGCGCGGCTCCAGCAGCAGCATCACGGAGGTCTCAGCCTCGTCGGCATGGACAAAATCGTCATCCCATTCCCCGCCGCGCGCCTTGGTGCGGAAGAACTCGCGCACCGAACGGTGCCAGTCGAGGGTGCGGAAAATACCCGGCAGGTTCCAGCGTTTCTGCAGCTCCTGGATCGCCGCCTCCATCAGCCAGGAGTGGCCGTGGTTATTGACCAGGATCTGTTTGCGAAAGCCGTCGTTCCAGAGGCCGACCATGACATCGATGAGGTTGCGCTTGACCACCTCATCCTCGAGATGGACGGTGCCGGGCATGCCGATGTGGTGGTGGGGATGGCCGCCGTAATTGAGGGGCGAAAAGACCAGATTGCAGGCCGCTCCCTTTTTGGCGGTGTAGCGGCGGACCCCCTCGAGGATCTGGGTCACCATAAAGGTGTCGAGGGCGGTGACGGTGTGGTCGCCGTGCTGCTCGGTGCAGCCGATGGGGATGAAGACAATGTCGTTCTTTTTACGGTTCTCCACCACCCGGTGGCGGATGGTGTTCTGGATATAGGTGCCGGGCTTGCCCAGCTCGGAGGGTGAAGGAATCTCGTACTCCTGCAGGATGTGGTCGATCTCCTCGGGAGAGGCCTCCCAGATCCGTTTTTTCATGCGGCCGACCGAGGTGTCTTCGAAGTTCAGATCGGGCCGGTTGGTTGTCAGCCATCCACTCATGGTACTATCCTTTCGCTATCTTGGCAACACCGTGATTTTCACCTGCTCGCGGTTGGTCTGCAGCAGCTTGATATGCTCTGCCGTCTCCTCCAGGGTGATCTTTTTGGTGATCAATGGGGTCATGTCCATGCCGTCGGCCATGGAGTTGATGACATTCGGGAAGATGCCGTGGCCGGAGTGGCCCTGGGCTCCGACGACGTTGGCGCGCCGCACCTGAAAGACCTCGCCGTTCATGATGATGCGGTCGTCAGCGCGCGCCACCAGCACCACGGTGGCGTTTAGCTGTCGCCCCTCCCAGATGATCTTTTCGATGTCGGGCCAGACCACACTCGGCAGGCCGGTCGCCTCGAGGATGATCTTGACGCCCATCCCCTCGGTGATGTCGAGCACCGCGCCAGGGACGTCGCCCGCGGCCGGGTCGATGGCGTGAGTGGCGCCGAGGGCCAGGGCCATCTCCCGCCGCGACCTGGAGGGCTCGGAGATGATCACCTTGGCCGCCCCCGCCCGCCGCAGTTCTGCACAGGCGGCGATCCCGACCGGCCCGCTGCCCATGATCAACACGCTTTCGCCCGGCAGCACCCCGCCGCCGCGCACGATGACCGCGTTGTAGGCGACCGAGGAGGGCTCGACCAGGCTGCCGAGCAGAAACATCTTTTCCTCGCCGTAGATCGGCCGGAAGGCCTCGATGCTCCAGAGATAGCGGGCATCCATTCGGATGTATCTGGCATAGGCGCCGTCGATCGAAAAACCGATCTCCTGCAGCCGCTCGCAGTGGTTGGGCAGGCCGTCGGCGCAGGGCCGGCACTGCGCACACCACATCATCTCCTCCGCGCAGACCGCCTCGCCGGGCAGAAAACGTTTGCCTGTCCGCTTGTTAAAGGCCTCGGGACCGGCCTCGGCCACCACGCCGGAAAACTCGTGGCCGAGGGTGCAGGGAAAGGCAGTCAGCCCGGGATAAAAGATGTAGCCCTGCTCGTCCGACTGCAGCATGTGGACGTCGCTGCCGCAGATGCCGCAGGCCTTGACCTCGATCAGCACCTCCGTCGGTCCGGGCACCGGCACCTCCTTCTCCACCATCTCGATGCGGGGGTTGCACCAGACCTTGCTGCCAAGATAGCTCAGCTTGCCCTCGATATCCTTGGCTCCCAATTGAAAGCCCGGCCTGGGTTTCCAGTCGGCAAAAAGCGTGACGGCTTTCATACCTTTTCCTTTCCATGATAAAACCGGGCGGACAAGATCAACCGGCCCGCCGGCTGGTACAATTCACTGCAATGGGTGCACTCCGGTATTATCGCGACCCCGGCGGGCGCCCTAGAAATCCTTCACCCGGGCGATCTGGTCATGGTGCAGCGACCAGGTCGCCGCCGTGCCTATCTGCAGGGCCTTGATGCCATCCTCCAGCTTGATCATGGGCTCGAGCCCCGCGCTGAGGTTGGTTAAAAAATCATTGAGCTGGGTGACATACGCCTCGCCGAAACGCTCCGGGAAGTAGGGAACCACATCGTGGGTCACCCCCGCCTTGGTCATCACCTGGATGGGGGTGTCACGCAGGTAGCCGGCCATCACCGTCCCTTGTGAGCCCAGCACCTCGGCGCGGATGTCATAGCCATAGACCCCGTTGCGGCTGATGTCGATCTCGCCCAGGGCGCCGCTCTCGAAGCGCAGGGCCATGATGACATTGTCGGTATCGTTGACCTCTTTGATCTCGGGATAGGCCAGCACCGTGCCCATGGAATAGACGGTGGCGACTTCACCCATGTACCAGCGGGCGATGTCGATGTCGTGGATGGCCATATCGAGGATCTGGCCGCCGCTGTTCTCGGGTTTGAGATAGTCGAGGCTGGGCCGGTAGGGATCGCGCGATGAGCCGCGGAAGGTGACCGGAATGCCAACGACGCCTTCATCGATTTTCTGTTTGGCGGCCGCAAAGCCCTTGTCGAAACGGCGCATGTAGCCCATCTGGAAAAAAATCCCCGCTTTTTCCACGGCGCGTTCGATCTCGCGGGCGTCCGCAAGGTTGAGGGTGAGGGGCTTTTCACTGAACACCGCCTTGCCGGCCGCCGCCGCATCGATGATGATCTCCTTGTGGCTCTGGGTGGTGGCGGTCACGATCACCGCCTCCACCTCCGGATCGTTATTAAGGTCGTGATGGTTGTCGTACCACCTGGCCTCCCCATACTCCTCCGCGGCCGTGGAGGCACGCTCGGGGATGATATCCGCATAAGCCACCACCCGCGCCTGCGGCACGCGCTGGGCGAGAAATCCGGCGTACATCTTTCCCAGGCGGCCGACGCCAACCAGGCCGACATTGATTTTCTTTTTCATGGCTTCCTTCGTGAAATGGTTAATCGTCAAGACTGCAGGCCGAGGGCTTGCACAGACCGCCGCTCAACCAGATAGGATTTCAATACCACCCGCTGCGGCTCACCCCCCTCACCCTCGATGCGGCGGAGCAGCAGCTTGATGCTCTCCTGCCCCATCTCGTAGATGGGCTGATGCACTGTCGTCAGCTCCATCGGGTGAGAGTTGGAGAAGGCGAGGTCGTCGTAGCCCGCCAGGGAGAGCTCGGCGGGTACGGCAATGCCCATCTCCGTAGCGGCATTATAGAGAATATAGGCGATAGGATCGTTGCCGGCGAAGAGGGCGGTATAGTGATGGCGCTGAGCCAGAATGATGCGCGCATACTGCTGATAATGTTTGTCTATGAAACGCTCCTCGAGGGTGAAGAGGAGGCCGGGATCGACCACAAGACTGTGGTCGAGCATGGCCTGCTTGTAGCCGGCGAGGCGGGACCGTTCGCTGCTGAAGGAGGTGCTCAGAGTGATGGCGATGCGCCGGTGGCCCATGCGGATAAGATAGGCAGTCAGGTCATAAGCCCCCTGAAAATTATCGGTGGTAACGATGTCGTGGTCATGCTCCGGGATCTCGCGGTCGAACAGGACCACCGGGATGTTCTTCTGATGAAAGGTCTCGATGAGCTGCAGGTTCTTCTCCGCCGGCGCCGCTGTGGGCATGAAGATCAGGCCGTTGATCTCCTGGCGGATGAGCTGGCTGGCGTGGAACTCGGCGCGGCTGTAGAGGTCATCGGTGTTGCAGAGAATGACGCTGTAGTTATGGCGCGCGGCCTCATCACCGATGCCGCGCAGAAACTCGGGGGCGTAGCCGCTGCGGATGTCGTGCACCAGCACCCCGATGATACGGTTCCTGCCCGCCGCTGCCGCCGTCTGCGAGAGGACAAAGGTGCCAAACCGGCGCTTGCGGTAAAGGTAGCCCATGTTGACCAGATTCTGGATGGCCTGGCGGATGGTGGCGCGGGCCATGCCGGTCTGGCGGGCGAGCTCCTCTTCGGTGGGAATCTTGTCGTTGGGCTTGAAAAAGCCCCCGTCGATCTGACCGATCAGCCAGGTCTGCAGCTGGAAGTATTGCGGCACAGGACTGTTGCGGTCGATGATCACAGGCATCTCAAAGATGGGGCCGGCCGGTGCGCTCAACAGTGCAGGAGTTTCTTGCCCCGGTCAGTGGGGTTTGGGCCAACTTCGATTCAATTGTCTATACAATTATACAATAAAAAGGAATTTGAGTCAAGGCTTTTTTGCCCAGCGCTGCATTTTTTTCTTGTTCCCTCACCTGGAATTCTGTATACTTGATCAATATAGCCGGCGGCGGCAGGCAGGACAGCTGGAGCGGAACACACAAGAGGGGAGAGCGAACGATGAAAATAGCCATCACGGGGGCAACTGGCCTGGTGGGCGCGGGATTGGTCCGCCATCTGACCCGGCAGGGCCACGAGATCCATCCCCTGGTGCGGCGGCCGCCTCTGGCAGCGGCGCACGAAATCTTCTGGGATCCCCAGAAGGATGAAATCGATCATGCTGCACTGGAGGGAATGGATGCCGTCATCCATCTCGCCGGTGAAAATCTCTCCGGCTACTGGAGCGCGGCCAAGAAGGAACGCATCATGGCCAGCCGCAGTCGCGGGACCCGCCTGCTCAGCCAGGCCCTGGCCGTCCTCCATCGCAAACCGGGGCTCCTCATCAGCGCCTCGGCGATCGGCTTTTACGGCGATCGCGGCGCGGAGGCGCTGGACGAATTCTCGGCACGCGGCGAGGGTTTTCTGGCTGACGTCTGCATGGAGTGGGAGAACGCAGCCGACCCGGCCCGCGAGGCGGGCATCCGCGTCCTCCACAGCCGCTTCGGCATCATCCTCGACCCTGGTGGAGGGGCCCTGGCCAGGCTGCTGCCCCTCCTGCACCTGGGACTGGGGGGCAGGCTCGGCAGCGGACGTCAGTACTGGAGCTGGATCACCATGCAGGACGTCCACAGCGCCCTGGCCTTCTGCCTGGATCATCCCGACCTCGAAGGCGCGGTCAATTTCACCGCCCCCGGCGCGGTCACCAATGCCGAATTTACACGGGCTGCAGCGCGATTCCTCCACCGCCCCGCTTTTTTCGCTGTGCCGGCCTTCGCCCTGCGCCTGGTGATGGGCGAGATGGCCCAGGAGATGCTCCTCAGCAGCACGCGGGCCGAGCCCAAAAAACTCCTCGCCAGCGGATTCCGCTTCGATCACACCGATCTCCGCGCCGCCTTCGCCGCCGTTCTCGGCCCCAACCTGCCAGCCCGTTAACAAAGACAGCGGCGGATGCAATAAAAAAGCCCGGTTTGCACCGGGCTTTTTCATTTCAAGCTGAGTTGAGGAGGCTAGAATTCGGCGCTGATGCCGATCGAGGGCAGGATGCCGATGCTGGCGCGCTCGTCCAGCTCCTGCCTGAAGGTGTCCCAGCGCGGGACGTCGCGATAGGCCCGGTTGTAGATGTTTTGAATGTCAACATAGGTGATCAGATCCACGCCGGGGAGGCTCCAGCGCCGGTCGGCGCGAAGGTCGAGCGAGTGGTTGACCGCGATACGGGCGGTATTGTAACTCTCCGCCGAACGGCTGTAATCGGCGTTGTAGGGGGTATAGGGGCGGCCGGTGGCGAGGCGGAACTTGGCGCTGAACTCCCACCGGTTATTGGGGATATAGCCGCCGCCGAAATTGACAATCCAGCGCTGGTCGAAGCTGCTCGGGCGCAGCACCCCGTCCAGTCCCCTGAATTTGGACTCGTTATAGCTGACGCTGAGCAGGGCGTAGTGGGGCACCTCGGCGATGCGTTTTTGCAGAAAGAGCTCGACTCCGCGCGCCCAACCGCTCCCCTCGCTGACCAGGGGATCGAGGCCGAAGGAGGCAAAGCCCTCCTCGGCGCCGCCGAATCCCGCTCCGGTGTTGACCATCACCAGCCAGGGCTGGAGGGTGCTGACCGGATAGCGGTCGTAATCCTTGTAATAACCCTCGAGGCTGATTTTGACATCCTCCTTGAGATAGCGCTGGAGGCCGAGGATGAACTGGTCGACCTGGATGTGGCGCAGGCTGCGGTTCTCCGGGTTGGCGACCAGCCAGACATAGGCGGGGGCCTGATGGTAGCGCCCAACACTGGCGCTCAATTTGGTGATCGGATCCAGGGCATATTCGAGGGCAAGGCGCGGCGAGAAGGCACTGCCCTGGTCGATGAGATTGAAATAGTCAAAGCGACCGCCGGCGGTGAGAGTAAAGGGGCCGCTCTTCTGGACGAACTGCAGCCAGGCGGCGCTCTTGACGGCGGTGGTGTCGAGCAGGGCATCCACTTCGAGGAGTTGGCCGAAGGGAGTAACAAATGGGGGCAGCTTGATATCGCTCTCGAAAAAGACCGCGCGCGCCTGGGCGCCGAGGGTCACCTCGCTGCTCTTGGCCGGTTTAAAGACCAGGTTGGCGGTGATCAGGGTTTCCCGCTCCAGGGAGTTGTTGATGAAGATGGGATTCCGGCTGGTGTCCGACTGGACCAGGTCGTAGCGGAAGCGGTTGTTGCTGAGGGTGACCGTGGAGTAGCCTGCCTTGTAAAGCCGCCGCCAGGTCAGCCCCGCAACCGCCTGGTACTGGTCGCTGGCGATGACGCGCGAGTTGTCGTAGCGTTTCTCGGCGGTATCGTTGAAGAGCTTGACGTCGTCGATAGCCGATAGCGCAGTCAGGGTGAGCTGGTCGCGGTCGCTGAGGCGGTAATCGCCCTTGATGAGGAAATCCCAGTACTCCGGCACAAAAGCGAAGCCGGCCGCCTTGAAGATAAAGTCCAGATAGCTGCGCCGGGCGGAGAAGACCAGGCTGCCCTTGTCGGCGAGGGGGCCTTCGAGGTTGAGGCCGAACTGGGAGGCCGATATGGTCGCTTTGCCGCCCCAGCGGTCGGTGCGGCCCTCGCGCAGTTCGATGCTGGTCACCGAGGAGAGGCGGTCGCCGAAGCGCACCCCGAAGCCGCCGGTCGAGAAGGTGGTATTGGCGACATAGTCAAGGTTGACGAAACTGAGGGGCCCACCGGTCGCCCCCTGGGTGCCGAAGTGGTTGATATTGGGGACCTCGATGCCGTCGATGGCGTAGAGGTTTTCCGAGGGGGCGCCGCCGCGCACGATCAGGTCGTTGCGGCCGTTCTGGACCTGGGCCACGCCCGGCAAGATCGAAATGGCGCGCACGACATCCTCGAGTCCGCCGGGCAGACGGCGGATCTCGGCATAGTTCTGGGTCTGCACACTCAGGGGCTTGTCGCTGACGCTCTCGAAATAGTTGGGTTTGATGGTTACGCTGGCGCCCTCGAGAACGGTCTGATTGAGGCCGATGCGGACATCGAGAGGTTTAACTGCGGAGACAATGAGGTCAGGTTCGACGATCGGCTTGTAACCGATCATGGTCACTTGCAGGCGGATGGTCCCTTCGGGGACCCTTTCGATGCGAAACGCGCCGTTGACATCAGAGATGGCGCCAAATGTGGTGCCGACGATCTGGATATTGGCGCCGATCAGGGCTTCCCGGGTGGCGGCGTCGAAGATGAGGCCGGTGATGCGTCCGATGCGCTCCGCCGGAACGGAGGGTGTTTCCGCCCGCAGCGGCAGTGCGGATATGGCCGATAGTATCAAGAGTACAAACAGCTTTTTCATTTTTCCTCGATTCCGTGTCATGTGTTTGTGTTTATGTTCACAGCGGTTAACAGCGGATCGAGGTAAAATATTTCATCATGGTGGCAGAGTCCGCCACCTGGTTACTTCCCTTCCAGTATCCAGGTGGCGATCTCCTGAAGCACCTTTTCCGGGAGATGGTTGAAGGAGGGCATGGGAGCACCGCCGCGTTTGACCTGAGGGGCCCTGGCCCAGGCGATCAGGTTCTGCGGATTGCCGGCATAGAGCCCCCTCACCTCGGTCAGGGGCGGGCCGACAATGGTGGTGTTTTCCGCATGACAGGCGGCGCAGTTGGCTTTGAATTCCTTCTCCCCAGAGCTTTTATAGACCTCCCGGGTCATCCCCATGCGGGCGCGCGTCTGGGCCGCTTTGGCATCCCACATGAACGCCTCAGTCTTGGCCATCATCGCCTGGCGGTGGGGGTTCACCGCCCGTTCGCGGTAATAGTGGCGGCCATAGGCCATAAAGAGGGCGGTGAAGGTCAGCAGGGTGAGCATGACCAGGTAGCTGCGGCCGAGAACGGCGGGGGCACGGCCCAGCTCCCTGTAAATGATCCAGGCCATTACTCCGGCGATGGTGGCGCCGGTGAGGAGGAGCAGCCAAACGGCCAGAGAGTGGCCATGCACGGGCAGGGAGAGGAGCAGGGACGGCCCGATGACAAACTGCAGCAGGGTGACGATAAAGGCGATGCGCAGAAAGAGTGCAATGACCTCTGTGCGGGTGAAATCGGGCAGCCGAGCGAGGTCATAGCCCTTGCGGCCGAACCAGCCGGCGGCGAAGAGGGCCGATATGGCGAGGGTGGCGAGGATGAAATGGAAATAGCGCAGCAGAGCGCTCGGCAGCAGCACGGCCGAGAGAAAGCCCGCCACCCGCGGCCAGTAGGCGGGCAGGACCATCAGGTTGATATTGGTGATGAAGACCATGGCGACGGCGAGAAAGAGCACCATCGCCGCGGCGCCGACGGTCAGATGCAGGGCGCGCTGGCTGCCTCCCCAACTCTCCCAGGTGTATTTGTGCAGATAGGTGAGCAGAAAGGCGGCGCTGGCCATGATGATGATCATCAGCCAGGCAAAGCCGATGAGAACGGTCGAGGAGTAAAAATAGGTGGTATAGGCGACGTTGATGGCGAGCAGGGGCGCCACGCCCAGGACCACAGCCAGGCTCTTGCTGACCGTAACCGTGGAGGAAATCTCATAGGCGAGCCGATCGTATTTTTTGCGGCGGAGGCCGATGATCTCCAGGATCACCGCCAGGCTCTGGCCGCCGAGCATGAAATTGACGAAGAGGATGTGAATGAGGAAGAGCAGCACCAGCAGGTGCTTGACCAGCCCTTCGGGCAGGGGCAGCTGCAGAGGGAGATCATGAGGCAGAGGCTGTGGATTCATCGTCATATCCTGAGTGAGCGGTTAGGCAACCATCCGTTGATTTTGATCGGCACAGAAGGGGGCGCGGCGGCCGGTTTGATGGCCCAACCACCGGTTGTGAGGCCTCCTACTTGAGCACCGGTGCGCTGGGCAGGAGGGCGGTCTGCCCTCCCTCGGCGCGCATGGCGTAGTGCTGGTTTGCGGCCAGCCAGGCGCTCAGGGCCTTGAGTTCGGCGTCGCTGCCGGGAAATGGCGGCATGAAGATGCGGATATTGTGCATGGTGCTGATATAGGCCGCCAGCTGCTCCTCATCCCATTTCTGTACAGGAAAGAGCTTCTGAAAGCGGGTGCGCACGCTGTTTACCCCGCCAACGGTGTGGCAGCGGCTGCAGGTGAGCATGAAGAGCTCCCCTCCCGCCTCGAGCTTGTTCTCTTCGGTCACCTGGTGGTGGCGCACCCAGGTGGCGCGGGAGAGCACTCCCTCCTCCTTGAAGAGAGGATAGTCCTGGGCGCGCAGCCCGTTGGCGTAGAGGTAGCCCTGGATCACCCAGGGTTTGCGCACAAATTCGCGCAGCCGTTCAAAGGTGCCGAGCAGGGTGGCCACAGCTATGAAAGGGATGACCAGGGCGGCGGCGGGCAGCCGCTTCGGTTTGACCACCCCCCAGAGGGCGGCGAGGGGGACAATGGCCGCCATGCCGAGCAGGAACCAGAGGATGGTCTGGTACCAGCGGGTAAAGTCCTGAGTCGCCAGTGCGACCGGGGCGTTGGCCTGCATGTAGACCGGGATGCGCTGCCAGTAAAAGATCGCGCCGGCGATGGCCACGGGCAGCCAGGCCAGCACCCAGAGGCTGATCGGGCGCACAGCGCGGCCGCGCACCTCCGCGGTGAGCTTTTTGAAGAAGGGGATGAGAAAGAGGAAAAACAACCCGGCGCCCAGAAAGGCCACGGCGGTGCGAAAGATGAGCTGGGGCAGATAAAGCGGGTTAAAAAAGGCGGTGAACATGCTCGATTCGGGCACCCACTCGTAGGAGAAGGGCACCCATTTACCGGTGTTCATCATAAAACCGAGGATGCCGGTGATGACCGCCATGGTCAGCCATGAGAAGATGCTGAGAAAGAGGCCGACCCCGAGGTGCAGCCGCTTCTTCTCACCGCTCCAGGGCTTCCAGGTGAGAAAATAGATCATGATAAAGACCACCTCGAGGAAAAAGACCACCCATTCGGAAAACCAGGCCCAGAAAAAGACCCGGATCAGGCTGCCGATGGCGTCGGGATTGACCAGGGCGGTGGTGAACCAGATGCCGACTCCGGTCATCGCACCGAGCGAGGTGGTGATGACGAAAAAGACGAAGGTGATTTTATAAGCCAGGTCGTCAAGTGCAGACCATTTTTTGCGGTGGGCGATCCATTCAAGCAGGGTCGCCATGGGGATGGCTCCGACCGCCATGGGATGGTTGATGATGACATGCACGATGGCGGTGATGGCGATGAGCATGCGGTTGCCGATGAAATCGAGATGGAAAATGGGGAAATCCATAACGCGCGTCTCCGTGGGGGGTACGGATGCCTGTTTCAATCCCTAAAGTATAAAGAAAAAGAGGATTATTGGCAAGAACTAATCGCTTTTTTTGCCATTTTTCAGCCTAATTCTGCAAACCGGAAGGGCTATCTACAGCGCAGCGGCAGAAAAAGTCCCTGTACAATCAAGTATTCAACTCAAGGAATGCACTCCGGAATTCTGCTGTTATGAAGTGAGTACTCAAACCAAGAGGAGTGATTTTATGGCACAAACCAGGCCCGGTCTCTTCGCCCTGATGCGGGCGCCTTTTTTCTCCTCCATCCTCGCTCCCCTCTTCGCCGGCACCTTGCTGGCAGTGATCGCTACCGGCCGCTTCTCCCCCGTCGGATTCGCCGTCGTGCTGGTGATGGGCCTTGCCCTGCACGCGGCTACCAACGTCTACAATGATATTTTTGATACCCTGCAGGGGACCGACCGGATCAACCTCCACCGCAACGATTTCAGCGGGGGGAGCGGCTTCCTGCTCGAGCACCCCCACCTCCTGCCGGGGATGTACCGTATCGCCCGGGTCAGCCTGATCGTCGCCGCTGGCGCGGCGATGCTTCTCCTCTTCTTCACCCGCCACACGCTCTGGCCCTGGCTGGCCGGACTCTACCTGCTCGCGGCCTTTTTCAGCAAGTATTACACCGCCGCACCGGTTAAGCTGGCCTATCGCGGACTTGGCGAGCTGGCGGTATGGTTCGCCTTCGGGCCGATGGCCATCCTGGTCGCCGCCGTGAGCCAAAACACCCTCTTCCACCCCTTCATCATTGCCGCCATGCCGATCACCGGACTGAGCACCTCCTCCATCCTCTGGATGGGGCAGTTGATCGATCTGCAGGCCGACAGCAGCTCCGGCAAGCGCGGGCTGGTCGCCCGCACCGGCAGCAGGTTGGGCCGCTGGGGCTTTCTGGTCATCCATCTCCTTCTCATCGCCAACCTGATCGTCCTGGCCCTGATCGTTCTGCCTCAGGGTTGGCCCCTCCTCGCAGCCCTGCTCCCGTACCTCCTCCTGCCCCGCACCTGGAAACAGGTTCTGCGCTATCACGACCAGCCCGGGGAGCTCAAGGCCGCAGCGGGATGGAATGTGCAGATTCATCTCGGCATGACCGTCCTACTGGTCCTCGGCCTGTGCGCCGTACTCCTGTTGCACTAATCCTTCACCCTGCGGAGAGCCATGCTCACCTCCATACGAACGTTCCTCCATCCGGAGGGTTATCACGGAAAAAAGCGCAGGCCGCCCTTTTTCGAGGGCTGGTTCTACAAATGCGTCGATGCCCGCGGTGAAAACCGCCTGGCGGTGATCCCCGGCATCGCTCTGCACCGGGAGCCGGAACAGGACCACGCCTTCATCCAGATCCTGGATGGCCGCAGCGGCCGCAGCTATTACCATCGCCTGCAGGCCAGCCAATTCAGCGCCTCGCCTCGCAGCCTTGAGCAGTGCATCGGTTCCAACCGCTTCAGCCGTGGGGGCATGGCTCTCGAGATCACAGGCGAAGAATGGCAGCTCAAGGGGGAGCTCTGTTTCGGCCCTTTCACCCCATGGCCGGTCACGCTGCGCTCCCCAGGCGCCATGGGCTGGTACGCCTGGGCCCCCTTCATGGAGTGCAATCACGGGGTAGTCAGCTTCGACCACGAACTCGGCGGGAAGGTGATCCTCAACGGTGAGGAGATCGACTTTAACGGCGGCCGCGGCTATATCGAAAAAGATTGGGGCCGTTCCTTCCCCCAAGCCTACATCTGGCTGCAGAGCAACCATTTCCCGGTCCCGGGGACCAGCTTCATGGCCTCAGTCGCCATCATCCCCTGGCTGGGCAGAGCCTTTCCGGGCTTCATCATCGGGCTGCACCACCGCCACCACCTCTACCGCCTCGCCACCTATACTGGCGCCCTTCTTGAGGCCCTCGAGGTCGGCGATGCAGAGATCCTGCTGCAGATCTGCGACCGCCAGCACCGCCTCTCCGTCCGCGCCGAGCGCTCCGCCACCGGTCTGCTGCACTCGCCCACGCCGCAGGGCATGCAGGGCCGCATCGCCGAAACCCTCGGCGGCACCATCTCGCTGCGGCTCGACCGCATGGACACCAGAGAGACCATCCTGGAGCAGACCGGGCTGCACGCCGGCATCGACGCCGCCGGGGATCTGCCTGCCCTGCTCGCGCTCCTGCATCGTAATTCCTAGGGTCCGCTCCCAACTGCCGCCACAGCGCCCAGCCCTCACAAGAACACACCTCACGGAAGCTGGCGCTATCGCCCGGTTCAAAAGAGTCGGAGTTGCCGCCCTTACGGTGCATTCCCGCAAGATTCCCGTTGCCTTTTTCCTCCGGATTGCCTAATTTGGCAGGTCAGAGTGCCCATTCAGCAGCCAGGAAATGCCCATGCCTCTTTTTTACCGTTGGACCACCGTCATCCTGCCCTGTCTTGTCGCCGCCCTGCTCGCCGGCAGCGGCTGCGAAAAACAGAGCACCGCTCCCAAAAAAAGCGCACCCAAATACCAGCCGATCACCGCGCCCCTCGATCCCTTCGCCGTCAACCAGCGCCTTGCCAAATCGGTCAATTTCGGCAATGCCCTCGAGGCCCCCAACGAGGGGGAGTGGGGCCTCACCCTCGAGGCGCGCTATTTCCAGCTCCTCGACGAGGCCGGCTTTTCCGGCATCCGCCTGCCCGTCCGCTGGTCGACGCACGCCCAGAACGCCAGCCCCTACACCATCTCCCCCGCTTTTTTCGACCGCATCGACTGGGCGGTGGAACAGGCCCTCGACCGCGGCATGGCCATCGTCATCAATATGCACCACTATGAGGAGATCTTTACCGATCCCCCCAGCCACAAGGAGCGCTTTCTGGGGATGTGGCGGCAGATCGCCGAGCATTACAAGGAGTATCCGGCCGACCTGCTCTTTGAGCCCCTCAACGAGCCCAATACCAATCTGACCTCCCCCCTTTGGAACCAGTACCTGGCCGAGGTGATCGCCGTCATCCGCGAGTCCAACCCCTACCGCACCATTGTGATCGGCCCAGTGGACTGGAACAGCTACGCTTCACTGAACAAGCTGGTGCTGCCAGCCGGTGAGAACAACCTCATCATCACCTTTCATTACTACAATCCCTTCCACTTCACCCACCAGGGAGCGAGCTGGGCCTCCGGCTCCGATGCCTGGCTGGGGACAACCTGGGGATCTGCGGCCGACATGACCACCCTGCAAAACGAGCTGGAGGTGGCGCGGAACTGGGCGCGCACCAACAACCGGCCCCTCTTCATGGGGGAATTCGGCGCCTTTAACAAGGCGGACATGAACAGCCGCAAACTCTGGACCGAGGCAGTGGCGCGGCAGGCGGAGAATCGCGCCATGAGCTGGGGCTATTGGGAGTTCGGTTCGGGCTTCGCCATCTACAACCTCAGCAAAAATGAATGGTACCTGCCGCTGCTCAAGGCCCTCATCCCCTGACGGGCGGCGCCCCACAGGACCGGCAGCAGCGGGCTGACCGCAAAGCCGCTAACCCAACACGGGAGTGACCCCATGGATGTTTTCCTGCTCTCGCGACTGCAGTTCGCCTTCACTATTGCCTTTCACTACATCTTTCCGCCGCTGAGCATTGGCCTGGGCGTGCTGCTGGTGATCATGGAGGCGCGCTGGCTTAAGACCAGAGATCCGCTCTATCTGGAGATGACCAAATTCTGGGCGCGTATTTTCGGGCTCATTTTCGCCCTGGGGGTTGCTTCCGGAATCGTCATGGAGTTTCAGTTCGGCACCAACTGGTCGATCTACTCCCGCTACGTCGGGGACGTCTTCGGCAGCGCCCTGGCCGCAGAGGGGATCTTTGCCTTCTTTCTTGAATCGGGCTTTCTCGCCATCCTGCTCTTCGGCTGGAACCGGGTCAAGCCCGTCACCCATTTCCTCGCCACCTGCATGGTCGCGCTGGGGGCCCATTTCAGTGCTGTGTGGATCATCGTCGCCAACTCCTGGCAGCAGACCCCGGCGGGGCACCATATCGTCGGCTTCGGCACTGGCCTGCGCGCCGAGATTGTCGATTTCTGGCAGGTGGTATTCAATCCCTCCTCCCTGCACCGCCTCAGCCACACCCTCGCGGGAGCCTGGCAGGCCGGGGCTTTTCTCGCCCTCAGTGTCGCCGCCTATTATCTACTGCGTAATAAACACATCGCCTTCAGCAAGGCCACCCTCAGGATTGCCCTGCCCGTGGCCATGATCGCCTCACTGCTGCAGCTTCTGACCGGCCACGCCAGCGCCAGCGGCGTCGCCCGCAACCAGCCGGCCAAACTGGCCGCCTTCGAGGGACACTATCCCGCCAGCGCCCCGGCCGACATGTACCTCTTCGGCTGGGTCAATCAGGAGAAGGAGCGGGTGCAGCTCGGTCTCAGGATCCCCGGCATGCTGAGCTGGATGGTCCATGGCGACAGCAAAGCCCCGCTGACTGGCCTGCAGGCCTTCCCGCCGGACGATCGCCCACCGGTCAATCTGGTCTTCCAAACCTACCATCTCATGGTCCTGCTCGGCATGGGTCTGATCGGACTCTCCCTGCTCGCGCTGCTGCTCCAGTTCCGGAATCGTCTCAGTGAACAGCGCTGGCTGCTCTGGATCTTCGTTTTCGCTGTGCTTGGGCCGCAAGCGGCCAACCAGCTCGGCTGGGCCTCCGCCGAGGTCGGGCGCCAGCCCTGGATCGTGCAGAACCTGCTCAGGACTCGCGACGCTTTTTCACCCAACGTTTCGGGAGGCGAGCTTCTCTTCTCCCTGGTGATGTTTTTCATCGTTTACGCGCTGCTTCTGGCCCTGTTCATCTACCTGCTCAATGATAAAATCCAGCATGGGCCCGAAGAACGCACCAGCATGGAGGGACACCGCGCATGAACCTGGCCTTCGATCTCAATACCATCTGGTTTTTCCTGGTGGGTGTTCTCTTCGCCGGCTATGCCATGCTCGACGGCTTTGATCTTGGCGTCGGCGCCCTCCACCTCTTCACCCGCGGCGACGAGAACCGCCGCATCCTGCTCAACGCCATCGCCCCGATCTGGGACGGCAACGAGGTCTGGCTGGTCACCGGCGGGGGCGCGCTTTTCGCCGCCTTCCCCGAGGTCTACGCGACCGCTTTCTCCGGTTTTTACGTCGCCTTTATGCTTCTGCTCTTCGGGCTGATTTTCCGGGCGGTGGCTATCGAGTTCCGCAGCAAACAGCCGATGGCCTGGTGGCGACGATTCTGGGATATAAGCTTCAGCCTCAGCAGCATCCTCTCGAGCCTGCTCATCGGGGTGGCCCTCGGCAACATGGCCTGGGGTGTCCCCCTCGACGCCCAGGGCAATTTCAACGGCTCTTTCTGGAGCCTGATTCATCCCTACAGCGTGCTGGTCGGCCTCTGCACCGTCGCCCTCTTCACCATGCACGGCTCGATCTACCTGGTGTTGAAAACCGAAGGGGCGCTGCAGCAGCAGGTCCGCGAGTGGAGCCGGTCGACCATCATCTCCTTTGTCCTTTTTTATATCACCGTCACCATGTTCACCCTGCTCTACGTGCCGCACATGACCGATACCATCCGCGCCAATCCCTGGCTCTTCCTGGTCGCACTGGTCAACATGCTCGCCATCGCCAATATCCCGCGCGAGATTTTTCACGGCCGTGAGATGCGCGCCTTTCTGTCGAGCTGCGCGGCGGTGATCGCCCTGCTCCTGCTCTTCGGCATCGGCACCTATCCGAACCTGGTCTATTCCAACCCCCAACCCGCCAACAGCCTGACTATCTACAACGCCGCCTCCTCGCGAAAGACCCTGCAGATCATGCTCATCATCGCCCTCTGCGGGGTGCCAATGGTGCTCGCCTATACCGGCAGCATCTACTGGATCTTCCGCGGCAAGGTCAAACTCGACGCACACAGTTATTAGAGGAGTGGGGTGCAGAATGCAGCAGGATGAGGCGGACGCCCGCCATCGACCCTGCCGGGACGAATAAATGCGAGATCGTTTGTGTTTAAGCAATCACACGCCACAAACAGCCTTGCTTTTTGGAGAATAACATGACCAGAATCCTGCTCATCACCCTTTTGCTCATCGGGGCCGCCATGGCCCAGGAGCCGCCCGTAACGACAGCGGTTGTACCGGTGACGGCCGCCGCGTCCGACAGCCTCAACCCCCATCTCCTCCCCTTCAAGCCCTATTTGAACCGGACCTGGAAGGGCACCTTCGCACAGGAGCCCGGCCAGGCCCTGGTCACCGACATCTCCCGTTGGGAGCGCATACTTAACGGCCAGGCCATCCGCATGACCCACTCGGTGGATGAGGGCGTCTATGGCGGCGAGACCATCCTCTTCTGGGACCCGAGCCTGGGGAGCCTGGTCTACTACTATTTTACCACGGCCGGCTTTTTCACCCATGGCACCATGAGCTTCAACGGGGACAAATGGGTGGCCCATGAGATGGTCGAGAACAACGCCAACGGCATCACCGAGGTGCGCAGCACCAGCGAATTTCTGCCCGACGGCACCATGCAGTCCGTCGCCGAGTTTCTGCAGAACGGTCAATGGGTGCACGGCCACACCATCCGCTACGTCGAATCCCCCGGCAGCCCCCTGATCTTCAAATAGGCCGCCTGGCAGCGTTTGATCCAGGACGATTCGCCTGTAATAAAAAAAGGCCTCCCCAGCGGGAGGCCTTTTTTTTGGCAGCGTTTCAAAAAGAAGGGCGGATCTACTTCTTGAGCATGAAATTCAGATCCTCGAGCAGGGCCTGCAGATCCTCCTCGTGCATCACTTCATCCTGGAGGATTTGCACCGCCATGTTGTAGGTGACCGGATCCTTCATGCCGACCTCCTGGAGCAGGGCGTTGTAGACAGAGATGGCGCACTGCTCGCCCTTGATGTTCTGGCCGAGGATCATCTTGACAAAGGGATCAGCGGGTTCATCATAGCCGCAGGTGCTCATTTTGAACCACTGCTGCGGCGTCGTCAGGGGGGTGCCGCCGAGCTGGATGATGCGGTTGGCGACCATATCCGCATGGCGCAGTTCGTCGGCAGCGTGCTGGATCAGCTCAGCAATCACCGCATCCTTCATCGGTCCGGCGATGACCTTGGCCCCAAGCCAGTACTGATAGTAGGCCAGCCACTCATCGGCGAAGGCCTTGTTGAGCAGCTCGATGACATGGTCGACATTCATGCCGACGATTTCGCGTCCTTTTGTTCCCATAACGTCTCCTTGGTTGCATGGGCCCGCGCAGGACGAGGCCCGGTTTTGTTCACTGCCCGCTTTGGATTAAAAATCAAAGGGATTCCGGACCATGCCTAGCATGTTCTCGTGGTGAACCGGATCGGTCATCACTTTTTTATGGCAGACCGCACAGTTCTTGTTGGCGCCGATGGCATAGGAGCTCCCCGTGTACTGCCGCGGCTGGATATTGTCACGCCAGAGCACGAAGGGGTTATCGGCCGGATAGAGGGCGTGGGTGGCACTGTGACAGGCCTCGCAGCGGATGCCGGCGTTGTCGGTGCGCACGCGGAAGAGGCCGGTGAATCCGGGCGTCCATTTGTTGAAACTGACGATATCCTCCGGGATGTTAAAACCGGCATGGCAGTTGAGGCAGTCGGGTTCCTGCAGCCAGGGGGTGCGTGGATGGACCTCGCTGGCGCTGGCGACCTGGTCCGATTTCAGATGGCGGACCAGCCGTGCTGCCCCGGGCTTGGCCTCTTCGCCGCGCAGCAGGGCCATGGCATGCTCCTCGAGGCTGCCGTGGCACTCGCTGCAGGTGATGCCGATCTCCTTGTGAAAATCGCGTGCGCAGCGGGTGGCGCCGTCGGGCCTGGCCGGATGGCAGGCGGCACAGGCGGCCGCTCCCTCCAGATGCATATAATTGGCATGCCAGCCATGCATGGCGGCCGAGAAATTGAGGCGGAGGCTGTCGCCTTTGGCGCCGACCGCCGGATCGGCGTGGCAGCTCTGGCAGAGGGCCGGCTTGCCCTGTTTTGCCTGTTCCAAAAGGGTGGTGCCGCTGTTGCGGTCGTGGGCGGCAAGGATGTTGACAGCGGTCTCGTCGCTCACCCCGGCGACGCCCCGCTTCCAGGTCCCGCCGTGGCAGGTGCGGCAGCCCATCTCCGATGAGACCGGCGCCACCACCCGGGTGGAGGCGAGCAGGCGGCCGCCGACTTTCTCCCTGGCTTCCACCGTGAAGGTGGGGAAGGCGTTGAAGGCGCCGTCGTCGCTGTAGGGGCCGACCGGGATCATCTCGGCGGCAAAGCTGGCGAAATCGGCCTTGTACTCCATCTCGCCCGATAGCCCCTTGCCCGCCAGGCCGATATTCTCCGGCAGGTCGACGCCGAAATTGGCCTTGACATGTTTCCAGAAAGGCATCTGGCCGGCCGGATTCTCAAAGCCCTCCTCCACCTTGTAGCTCAGGGTCACCCCGTCTGATATCAGGGCCGGAAGGGCGCCGCGGCGGATGAGCTGGGCATGCAGGGTGTTGGCCGGGGGCAGGATGACAAACCAGGCGTCGCAGTCGGTCATGCAGTGCATCCCCAGGTCATTCCAGGCCAGCAAGAGATAGTCATCCTTGCGGCTGTCGAAGGGGGGAATCTTTTCGGCTTTACGGGCAGCAGGAGCGCTGGCGGTGGTGGTGGCCGCCTCAGGGGCCTTGCCATGGAGCCCCTGCACGATCCAGGCCGCCAGGGCCTCCCGTTCTGCGGGAGTCCCGGCCACCGGAGGCATGTAGCTGTTGATCCGGCCCTGGCCATGGAGAAAGGCAAGCATCCCCTCCTGCGGAAACATACCAGTGCGGCTGAGGATGTCGTTGCGCACCCCGCCGACGGTATGGCAGGGCAGGCATTGGATATCGAAGAGATCCTTGCCCGCCTGCAGCTGGTTGTCGGGTGTGATCTCCTTGTGCTGCGTCCAGCGGGCATTCGGCAGCACCCCCTCCTCATTGAGGCGGGCGCCATCCGCGGCATGGATCGAGGTGCTGTACATGTAGCCGTGGATAACCCAGGGCTTGCGGGCGATCTCGCGCAGGTACTCGAACCCGCCGTAAAAGCCCAGTCCCGCCAGCACCAGAAGCACGGCCAGCACCTGCTGCAACCCGCGCGGGGATCTGAGCAGATAGTAGAGGGCGAGGAGGAAAATCGCCGCTGCAGCCGCCAGGGCGATCAGAATGAAGGGCTCGCTCTGGGGATTGAGCCCAAAGGCCACCTCCCGTGTTGCGGCGGGAATGCTCATGTAATACCAGTAGCCGGTCGCCGCCATGATTGGAAGGGCCAACAGCAGCCACTTGCTGCAGTAGCGCAGAATCTGGTCGCGGGAAAAACCGTTGGGTATGCGCACTGCTGTAAAAATGCCGAAAAGTCCCGCGATCATCACCGCCACCCCGGTGCGGAAGCAGGTGGAGGCGAAGTAGGTGGGATTGAGGAAGCCATGCCAGAAGCTGCCGGTCTGCAGCCATTTGCCCGGGGTGAGCATAAAGGCAAGGATGCCGTTGATGACGACCAGGCTGAGCCAGGCGAAGAGGGCATAGAGAAAGGCGATATTGAGGCGAGGCCTCTTGTCCAGTTTGCTGAAATTGTAATGATAGATGAGCAGGGCGGTGATCTCGCCGAGGAAGAAAACCCACTCGATCGCCCAGCCGAAGACGAAGGAATGGATCAGGGCGGAGGTGGCCGCAGGCTGGACCAGGGCGATGACGAACCAGATGCCCACGCCGGTAATGCCGCCGAAGACCATGGTCAGAAGCAGGAAAAACCAGGTGTACCGGCGCACATAGACGTGGATCTCGGGATTGTTCTCGCGGAATCCCTTCCAGTCCATCAGCCAGATGAAGATGCCGCCGCCGACGGCGAGATGGGAAATATAGGCATGCAGCACGGCGATGAGGGCGATCATCGAACTCCCGCCGAACCAGGTCAGCTCCCAGATTGGATAGTTCATTCGCTTTCCCTCCCCTCACCCGCAGAGATCATCGTGCGCACCATATACCATACCGCCGCCAGACCGATGAGAAGGATGATGACGAAGAGGATGAGCAAGTCATACTGCGGCTTGAGAGTCAGCTCCGAAACCTTGAAAAAGCGGCCGATATAGAGATCGCGCAGGGCCAGGCGGTTGAGGACCATAACCAGGGTAAGGGCGATGAGATGCCAGAAAGTGGGCCAAAATTTTCCCAGAAAGGCCAGCACGAGGGCGCCGATGGCAAGGATGATCCCCACAATCAGGATGAGAGTGTAGAGGAGATTCCCGCCCATGAAAGCGAGCATAAAGTCGCGCGGCAGGGCAATGAGAAACCAGATCCCCACCGCCACCTGCACGCTGGTGGCAATGGCGAAGATGCGCAGCCCGTTCCTGACCTCCTCCCCGCTGCCGGGCACCCCCTTGCGGGCGCGGATCTGCCAGACCAGGCTGCTGAAGAGCCCGGCGACCGCCACGGAGGCGATGACGAAGTGGAGGTAGCGCGGCCAGAGGGCCGGATCCGAGAGATTGAGAATGGTGCCGCTGCGGTTGGTGAAATAGGCGGACCATTTTTCCGGCTGCAGCATCAGGGTCATATTGTTTGAGTAAATGAAAGTGATATAGAGGAAAATAAGCGCGGCCAGGCCAATAGCCGTCCTGCCGAGCCAGTTCACGGCGCTGCGGGCGTGGATGTAGGTGCCGTAATAGGCGATGATCAGCAGGGGAATGACCAGCAGCCAGTAGAGCGCCATCAGCACCGAACTGCTGTAGATGAGGTGGCCGTAGAGGACCTGCAGAAAGAGCAGCGGGGCAACACCGAGGGTGACCCCGATCGCCAGGGTCGAGGGGATTTTTTTATAGATTGCCGAGGCTGCACCGTTTTCGCGGGGAGCTTTGCTGAAAAAGGCAAGAAGCGAACCGCCAAGGACCACATTGATGAAGAGGATATGGAGCATGAAAAGCAGGACCCCGAGGACTTCAAAAACCGGCCATGGCGCAGGAATGGCCTCGAGTGTGGGAATGAGAGGTATGCCATCCATGAAAGAACCTCCTCTGCCGCTTGGTGTTGAAGGTGTGGAAGAGCATCGATGAAAAACAGCCCGGTGAGCGGTGGCTGGACTGCACCTATATTAAGGATAGAATTTGACTTTATCAACAATAAAATGGAGGGCGGTTTGACGGGAGTCAACCCGCCAGGGCGCGCAGCAAGGCCGGAGCAACGTCGGTGAGGCTGTGCAGGCGGGAGGCGATCTCCTCACGCCCGCAGCCAAAGAGGAGGGTCATGACGGGATTGCGGGTGTGGCCCTTGACAGCGAGATCCTCGATGTTGCCATGGTCACTGGTGACCAGCACCAGGGTGTGGTCGAGATCGACGACGGCGAGAATACCCGCCAGGTTATCCTCGAGGCGGGTGAGCACACCCAGGGCGCGCGCGAAATCGCGGCTGTGGCCGGCGACATCACTCTGGAAAAACTCGAAGAGGCTGAAATCGTACTCCCTGCTCGCCGCCCCGATGATCTCCCCCGCCTCCTGCGGGGTGTAAAGGGGCACATCGAAACCGTGGTCGATCAGTCCGGCGCCGGTGATGTCGTGATAGACCGAACGGCGGGCGCGGAGGTCGTCGAGATCGAAGAAACGCAGCCCCGCATAAAGATTACTCACTGTGGTGACCGAGAGACGATTGATGATCTGGAAGGGATCGAGATCGAAAAAGGGCGGCCGGAAGGTGTTGAGGAAAGCGGCGCGGAAGCCGTGATCGGTGAAGCGTTTGAGGATGTTGTGTTCGGCGATGACCTGACGCAGCGCCTTGTTGGGGAAGGCATTGAGATGGCGGCCCAGCAGCCGGGCCCCGTTGACTCCGGTCAGCAGCGAGGTCTGGCCGGTGGCGCTCTGCGGCAGCCCCTCCACACCGAGATTGGCGTCGAGCCCCATCGCCAGCCCCTCCGAGGCAGTCGGGCGCGGGAAAATCCCGGTGTGGCACTGCCGGAACAGGTTCAGGCTCGGGTGGCAGCAGGGATTGATCTCCGGATCATCCGCCCCGATCCCCAGCCCGTCGATGAAAAAGAGCAGGAGATGGCGCAGCTCGGGGATCCGGCTCATTTGTGCAGTTTGGCCCAGGAGTTGAAAACCATGAACAAACCGAGCAGCACCATCACTACTCCGAAGGCCAGGCGCAGGTGGAGCTGATTGAGGCGGTTGGCGATGTGGGAAGCGGCCCAGGCCCCGATGAAAAGACAGATCGCGATGATGACAGCGGCCTTGAGATTGACATTGTTGTTCTGATAGTAAACCAGAACCGCAGCCAGACCGACCGGCGGCAGGAGGACGGCCAGGCTGGTGCCGGTGGCCATCTGCTGGCTGAAGCCGGCGAAATAGACCAGGGCCGGCACAATGATGATGCCGCCGCCGATGCCGAAAAAGCCGGAGAGGGTTCCGGCGGCCAGGCCGAGAAGGATATAGAGCCAAAGCGAGGGTTCGGAACCGGTCAGCATAAATTCTCCAGGATCGGGGTGAAGCCGGCACCCGGGTTCATCACATCGGGCGCCGGCATGGAATCTAGTAGAGCTGCTTGATCTGGGTGCCGGGGTAGTAATGCTTGAGGATCGCGCTCACACTGTCGCCCCGTTTGGCGCGGACGGCGGCACCGAGCTGGCAAAGTCCTACGCCGTGCCCCCAGCCGGCGCCCCGGAAGATAAAGCTCTCAGCCAGGCCATCCTTCACCCCCTCCTTCTCGATGGTGAAACAGGCGGAATAGAGGGTCGATTTGGAGAGGGCGCGGCGGATGTTGAGCTCCTTGTGGATCTTTACGCTCTCCTCAGTGCCGATGCAGTTGATGCTGATCAGGCGGCCCGAGGTGCCGCGCTCGAGGGGGATGATGTCGACCAGCTGGCCAATGGAGGCGCCGGCATAATCGGCGATCGATTTTTCCAGATCGGTGCGTGCGATGCGCTGCTCCCAGCGGAAATATTTCTCCGCATAGCGGCCGAAATCGGGATTACCGGCGGCCTCGAGGTTGCAGCAGACCTCAGGGCGGGAGTTGACCCAGACCCGCACATTCTCCTCGCGGGTGAGGTCGAACCGGCCAATCTCGGTGGGAGTGTCGAGCCGTCCGGTCAGATAGGGCTCGCCGTCGCTGTCCCAAACCTCGGCAGCGCTGGCGGTATGGCCGCCGCACATCGCCGAGTAGCTGGCTGTACAGAGGGCGTCGTTGTAGGTCAGGACCAGCCCCTTGGTGTCGTGCACGGCCTTTTCGACGGGATCGCTGTTCTTGCCGATGCCGATGTAGGCCTGGCAGTGGACATCATCGCAGACATCGAATTCGGCACCGCGATGGAAACGGCCGAAGCTGTTGAGAAACATCGTCCTCGAGATGATCGCCTGGGCCTTGAGGGCCTCCTCGGGAAAGGAGTTGGCCATCTCGCCGGCCACCACCCCGCGCAGATAGAGCTCGAGGGGGACGACGTTGATGGCGGTCAGCCTGCCTTTGGCATTGATGCGCAGTTCCATCTCCCCGCCGTAGGTGCGGGCCTCGTTGCGCGCCCAGTGGTAACCGCTGCCCACCTCGACATCGCGCAGGGTGATGTTGGCGCCGGTCAGGCGCAGGGCCTGGGTAAGAATGATGGTCCGCCCGGCCGGGGTCTGCAGGGCGATCTTGCCCATTACCACATCATCCATGCTGCGGACCACCTTGCCCTGCGCAAGGGCGGGTGTAGCGGCGAGATGACGCTCGGCCTCCGCTGTGGTGGCGAAAGAGCGGTCGAGGAGAACCCGGTGATAGATGCGGTCGATCAGGTTCTTTGTGCCCGCCTTGAGCTGCTCACCCTGGCTCTTCACGGTCACCGCAAGCCCCTTGGCGCGCAGGGCCTTGGCCCGTTCCGCTGCGCGGTCGCTGTCCAGCGACTCGTAGAGCTGAATCTGATAGGTCAGTGCGCCGGGCACGAGGGTGTGCACGGTCGCCTTCCAGAGCCCCTTTTCCAGGGCCTCGAAATTTTCCTTCTCGTCATAGCAGACGACGGAAAATTCGCCCGCCGGCTCGAAATAGACCGCCTCCTGATCCTCGAGAATGCCGACGCGGATGATCGGATCGCCCGCTACCGGCACATAGCGCATCTGGGTACATCCGGCGGCCACAAGCAGCACCGCCCCGGCCAGAAGCTTGCAGAGTGTTTTCATAAACTTCCCTCTACCCCTGATAACCAAATTCCCGTAAAAAAGTATCATTCTTGCGCCATTTATCGCGTACCGCTACCCACAGTTCCAGAAAAACAGGCCGGTCGAGAAAGGCTTCAATGTCAGCGCGCGCCTCCTCCCCCACCCGGCGCAGCATCGCCCCGCCCCGGCCGATGATGATTCCCTTCTGGCTCTGCCGTTCGACGACGATGCGAGCCTTGATGAGATCCTTGCGGTCGGGCCGGCCTTCCCTGAACTCGTCGATGATCACAGCGGTCGAATAGGGGATTTCCTCGCCAAAATGGGCGAAAATCTTTTCGCGAATAATCTCGCTGACAAAAAATCGCTCGGGATGCTCGGTCAGGGCATCCTGATCATAAAAAGGGACGCCCGCCGGCAGGCGCGCCGTCAGGGTGTCGAGCAGGAGATCGCAGTTTTCGCCGGTGTGGGCCGAAAAAGGGACGATGCCGGTGAAGGGATGCAGGGCGCTCCAGGCCTGTTCCAGAGCAGGCAACAGCCCCCTCTCGACCAGATCGATCTTGTTGATGCCGAGGAGGAGGGGTTTGCGGGCGGCGGCAAGCTCGGCCAGGATTTCACGATCGCGCTCCTCTGGCCTGGCCGCGGCGGCAACCATGAAGAGGAGCAGATCACTGTCCAGGACGGCACGTCGGGCCGTCTCCATCATCACCTCCTGCAGACGATAGCTGGGGGTGATCAGACCCGGGGTGTCGAGAAAGATGATCTGATAGCTCTCCCCGGTCAGAATCCCCATGATCCGGTGACGGGTCGTCTGCGGCTTGGGCGTGGTGATCGAGAGCTTGAACTGCAACAGCCGGTTGATAATGGTCGATTTGCCGACATTGGGCTGGCCGGCGACCGCAACATAGCCGGAACGGAAGGGTTCAGCCCCCTTCCGGCTCTCCTGCACCCTGGTCGTGCTCACAGATAGGAGTCGAGGCTGTAGGATTCGTAAAGCCTCTTCACCAGCTCATCGCTGCTGACCAGCTTGAGGCTGTGGAACTGGCAGCCATTGCGCAGGCAGCCCTCGACGATTCCCCCCTTGGGCAGCTGCATGGCGAACATCGGGGCTGAACAGACCGAACAACGCTGGTCGGCATCCTGAAGGGAGACGCTGCAGGTTGGGCAGAGAAACTCGACCAGCTCGCCGTCCGGGACCGTGATCTGGGAGATATTTTTAAAACTGCCATAAATCGGATCGAGATGGATGAGGCCGGTTTCGTCATGATAGCGGGCCAGCACCGAGACCGATGGGTAGCCGTTGATGAGGTGGTTTTCATCCATAAGGCTGTGGCCGTTGGGGCAGCTTGCATTCTGGATGCGCAGCACCTTGCTGGGCACCTCCAGTTCGACGACATCTTTGTTTTTGTGCATAACGCCTCCGCACACAAGAGAGAATGGGGGCGGCGCGCGGGCAGGCCGCCGTCCCGGTTGGATTAGTAGGATTTGGCCACGAGCACGCGCTGGCCTGATCGGCCGCCGCAGACGATGCAGGCGCCCTCTTCCTTCTCTTCATCGATGGGCACCAGGCGGATGGTCGCCTTGTGCTCCTCCTGGAATCTGGCTTCGCAGTCCGGGGATCCGCACCAGTGGACCCAGAAAAAGCCGCCCGGTTTTTCGATCTGCTCCGCCAGTTCTGCATAGCGATCCACATGGAAGGTGTTGGCATCGCGGAAGGCCCTGGCGCGCACAAAGAGGTTGTGCTGCATCTCCTCGAGCAGGGCTTCGATGCGTGCGAGCAGGTTCTCCTGCGGCACGGCGATCTTTTCCCCGGTATCCCGGCGCACCAGGACCACCTGATTGGCCTCCACATCCTTGGGCCCCATCTCGATCCGGAGCGGCACCCCCTTCTTTTCCCACTCGTTAAACTTGTAACCGGGCCGGTACTGGTCGCGATCGTCGATCTTGAAGGAGATGCTCTCCTCCCAGCCGGAGGTCAGTGCGCGCGCTTTGGCGAGCATCATCTCGCGCTCGGAATCCTCCTTCCAGATCGGCACCAGCACCGCCTTGATCGGCGCGAGCCGGGGCGGCAGCACCAGCCCCTTGTCGTCGCTGTGGGTCATGATCAGGGCGCCGATCAGACGCGTGGAGACTCCCCAGCTCGTCGCATAGACCAGCTCCAGCTTGCCCTGCTCATTCTGAAAGGTGACGTCGAAGGCGCGGGCGAAATTCTGGCCGAGATTGTGCGAGGTACCGGCCTGGAGGGCCTTGCGGTCCTGCATCATCGCCTCGATGCAGTAGGTGCGCAGGGCGCCGGCGAAACGCTGCGATTCGGTCTTGACCCCGTAAAAGACCGGCGCGGCCATATACTCCTCGGCGAAACGGCGATAGACATCGAGTATCTTCAGAGTCTCCTCCTCCGCCTCCTCAGCAGTGGCATGAGCAGTGTGGCCCTCCTGCCAGAGAAACTCGGTGGTGCGCAGAAAAAGACGGGTGCGCATCTCCCAGCGCACCACATTAGCCCACTGATTGATGAGAATAGGCAGATCGCGGTAGCTCTGAATCCAGTTCTTGTAGGCGGACCAGATGATGGTCTCCGAGGTGGGGCGCACCACCAGAGGCTCGTCCAGCTTTTTACCGCCGCCGTGGGTGACCACTGCGCATTCGGGCGCAAACCCCTCAACGTGCTCTGCTTCCTTCTTCATAAAACTCTCGGGGATGAAAAGCGGGAAGTAGGCGTTGACGTGGCCGGTGGCCTTGAACATCTTGTCCAGGTGTCCCTGGATCATCTCCCAGATGGCATATCCCGTGGGCTTGATGACCATGCATCCCTTGACGGCGGCGTGCTCTGCCAGATCGGCGGCGGCCACGACATCGAGATACCACTGTGAATAATCGGCTGCGCGCGTGGTGATTTCTTTAGCCATAGTATCCTGTTCTTTTTTTTCCGTTAGTGGTTTGAGCCGGGCCGGGAGGTGCATCCGGCCGGCTCGGCAGCGAGCTGCTGCCTGACC
Source organism: bacterium (assembly GCA_029554865.1). GTDB lineage: Bacteria > Zhuqueibacterota > Zhuqueibacteria > Residuimicrobiales > Residuimicrobiaceae > JAKPUX01. The sequence goes on from JAKPUX010000056.1 coordinate 43,659, forward strand.
TGAAAATAGCACGCCTCCGCACTCGCCATCCCCTCCAGGCAGAGCAGTTCGCGGCGGCGGCGCTCCTGGCCGTTGCTGCGGTCGATGACATCGACAAGGGCGCCCTGCGGACAGTGCAGGCACTTGTCCGGCTGCCTGGGCAGGGCGAGGGCACTCTGCCGGGCCACCAGGGCGCTGCTGTTGTGCCAGGTCTCCACCCCTGAACGCGACATCACCTCGATGGCGCGCAGGCGGGGAAAGAGCAGGCGGCCCTGATCGATGGTAAAGGCGGCGCGGGCATCCATCTCGTCCCCGGGCGCGAGGGCGAGGCGCTCCTGCTGCTGGGGGGAGATGGCAGCGTAGAAATAATCCTCAAAGGCATCCAGACCGATAAAGCCCTCCCGGGCAATGAGAAGATAGCCGTGGAGGTGCAGCCGGGCGCCGTGGACATCGATCTGCTTGTGAAAGCGCGGCTTGAGCGAGTCGATGCGGAAGGAGATCTCCCGCTCCCGCCCCTGGTTCTCCTCCACCCACTCGTCGAAGGCGGCCAGATCCTGCTGAAAGAGGGCGTACTCGGCGGGTGAGAGGGTGATACGCGGCTGATAATGGATCTTTTCGTCGCGATAGTGGGCGCAGCCGGGACAGAGTCTCCCCATGCGGTTGTAGCCGCGGCTGCAGCGCTTGCCCTTGTTGAGCAGGGCGCAGGACCAGCGGAACTCAAGGCAGCCCTGGGGGTAGCACTTTCTGGCACCCAGCACATGCCAGGCGGAAACCCGGTGGGCAAAGGCGGCATGACGGGCGTAATGGCAGGTGAAAACGTCGGTCCTTTTGTAGGGATTCTTCATGCCCTGCCCTCATAACTCCTTTAAATAATTTGAAATATAATTACTCTGGCCCTGAGAAGCAAGAAAATTCTTGTTCCCGTGTCTCGGGGGCACCCTGGCCAGTTTCATTGCTACCCCCAAAAATCTCGGTCCCACCCAGAGTCAATTAATTAAAAAATAGTTTTATGCTTGCCAGAAACACCTTGTAAAGAAGGTTGCCTCATTGCCCAGGGCGCAAGCCGTGAGTATGCTGAAAATCGAACGGAGGATTGTGGTATGCGGCGCCAGGAGGCAAGTGGGATCCAGATTTAGGGGGCACCCTGGCCAGTTTCTCCTTGCAATTGAGTTGAATTTTCATAAATTAAGAAAATTTAATCTTCCCGGAAAAGGACCGGATCATGAACTTTTCGCCCCTCGATTTCGCCATCATCTTCGCCTATCTCGCCGGGGTCACAGCCCTGGGGGCATGGTTCGGCAAGAAGCAGAGCAGCACCACCGACTATTTTCTTGGCGGCCGCGACCTGCCCTGGCTGGCCATCTGCATTTCAGTGGTCGCCACGGAGACCAGTGTGCTGACCTTCATCAGCATCCCCGGTCTGGCCTATCTCACCAACCTCAACTTTCTCCAGATCGCGGCCGGCTATCTGCTCGGCCGCATCGTCATCTCTTTTGTGCTTCTGCCCCGCTACTATCGCGGAGAGATCCAGACCGCATACCACCTGCTCGGTAACCGCTTCGGCTCGCGCATGCGCAGCTTCTCCTCGATCGTCTTCCAGCTGACGCGCCTGCTCGCTGACGGGGTCCGCCTCTTCGCCGCCTCCATCCCGCTGCACGTGATCACAGGCTGGGATTACAGTACCAGCATCATCGTCATCGCCATGGTCACCATCATCTACACCTTCATCGGCGGCATCCGCGCCGTAGTCTGGCTCGACGTGCTGCAATGGACGGTCTATATCACCGGCGCTCTCCTCGCCCTGGCGGTGATCCTCGACAAGCTGCCGCAGGGGTGGCAAAGCGTGGTTGCAGCGGCCGCACCCGGCAACAAATTCGACATCATCGAGCTCGGATTCGACCGCTCCCTTAAAGAGTTCTTCACCATCAACTATACCCTGGTCTCAGGCCTGCTTGGCGGGGCCTTTCTCTCCATGGCCTCGCATGGCACCGACCAGCTGATCGTCCAGCGGCTGCTCACCTGCCGGAACGCCCGTGCGAGTCAAAAGGCCCTCATCGGCAGCGGCTTCGTCGTCATCATCCAGTTTGCCCTCTTTCTTGTGCTCGGCCTCGCCCTTTACGCCTATTACCAGGGTGCGGTGATGCGCTCGGATGAGGTGCTGCCGCGTTTCATCGTCGAGGGGCTGCCGAACGGGGTGTCGGGGATCATCATCGCCGGCGTATTCGCCGCCGCCATGGGCAACCTGAGCGGCTCCCTCAACTCGCTGGCCTCCTCCACCATGCTCGACCTCTACAAACCGAGATGGGGGAAAGACAAAAGTCCAGGGCAGGACCTGATGACTTCGCGCCTCTTCACGGTGATGTGGGGCGTGATCTTTGTCTTCAGCGCCCTCATGTTCACCGACAACAAGAGCCCTGTCGTCGAACTGGGTCTCGCCATCGCCTCCTTCACCTACGGTGGGCTGCTCGGCACCTTCTTCCTCGGCATCACCAATGCCAGGGCCAGGGAGGATGAGGGGCTGCTGGCGATGTGGAGCGCGATCTTTTTCATGATCTGGATCATCGGACAAAGGGGGGCGGGATTGTGGGTGCCGGTGCTGCTCGCTTGTGCGGCCGGGGTGTGGCTCTTCCTGCGGCTGCAGAGCTGGACGGGGCGGCTCTTCGTGGTGCTCTGGAGCCTCTTCATGCTACTGCTCATCGCCACAGTCGGCTCACCCCATATCGCCTGGCCCTGGTATGTACTCATCGGCTGCACGATCGGCTATGCCAACGGCACCCTGCTGAGCTTGCTGCACCGGGAATAGCTGCGGAATAATCAAGAGAAGCGGCCGGGGCAAAAAAAAGCCGTTGTTCCCTCACGGCAACAACGGTTTTTCCCCCCCTGGGGCTTTATGTCTCCCTCGGCGCTCTTTCTATTGCAATTTCCACGCCAAAATTGGCCGTAATATATATTTTATTGTTTTAACAAGGGTTGCCGTGTTCCGCAGCCCGCCCATTACGCTCTGTTTGTGATTTTTTTGCAACACCGTACAGGCTTTTTGTGCAAAATATACACAAATTCAGATTGGCTCAAAACGAAGCGCCCGGGCGATATCGATCGGCGTCCGCGTCGGTACATCCCGCCCTTCCAGCTTGATGCCCTTGTCATGCAGGATGCGGAAATTGCTGACGTCCTCCTCATCGACGAAGATGAAGGGCGTGATCTGGTTCTTGCCGGCGCGAAAGTGCATGCCCCCGACGTTGACCTCGCTGATGGGCACTCCCGCCTCCACCAGCTGCACCAGCCGCTTTGGTGAATCGACCAGCAGCAGGATGCGCTCCCTCTCGAGGAGGCCGCTGCCCAACTCGGCGATCGTCTCCTGCAGGGTGAGCACGGAGGCGGCGATATCGCTGGTCACCGCCGACATGTAAATCGTCTTTTGCCAATCCGAATTGGCCACCTCATCACTGCACAACATGATCCGCTGCGGATCAAGCACATGGCGCCACCCCACCACCACCTGTCCGTGAATCAATCGGTCATCTATTCTCACTTGCACTAGTGGCATATCGCTCTCTCTCCTTGCTTCCGCTTGCCGCAATATCCTTTGGGAGCTCTCTTCAACACCCCTTGTCCTGACTGAGCAGGCAGATGCCGCGGGCACCATCATGCTGCACCTCGGCGGCCAGGGCTTCCAGGGACAGGCTCTCCCGTTTGGTGATGAAGGAGAGCACCATGGGCAGGTTGACCCCGGAGAGGACCCTGACGTGTTTATAATCGCTGGCGATGGAGACGGCCACGTTCCAGCAGCTGCCGCCCCGCAGGCTCGCCATGATGAGGACGCCGTCCTGCCGTTCATCCGGACCCGAGACGAGAGCACTCAACCGCGAAGCGATCTCCGTGATGGACATGTCGGTCACAGCGAGGGCGTGCAGTCCTTCATCGAATCCCATGATTCCACGCACAGCCTCGATCAGGGCCTCACCGATTGGGCCGTGGGTGAGCAGGATGGCATGTTTCATCTTTTTCCTCGGTATGGTGGAGGCCGCGGGCGAATCACCGGCGGCGGGGCTAACCGTTTTCCTGATCCTTCATCGCATTGATGAGGTTTTTGTTGAAATCCTCGGCCGAGTTCTCGCCGAGATCGCGCATTTTTTGATTGGTCGCAATCACCTCGGCGATGACGGTGATATTCTTGCCGGGCAGGATCGGCAGCTCGACGAGCGGAACCTGCACGCCGAGGATCTCGCGGAATTTGCCGTCGATGCCGATCCGTTCATAATCGCGGTCTTCGGTGAATTTTTCGAGATGGACGACGACGGAGATCACCTTTTTGCCCCGGATGGCCCGGATACCGAACATGCTGCGGATGTTGATGATGCCCAATCCGCGGATTTCCATATAGTGTTTGATGCGGCCGGTCGGGGCCCCCTCGAGGCGATTCATGCCGAGGCGGGTGATCTGCACAACGTCGTCGGCGACCAGTTGATGGCCGCGCTCGATGAGATCGAGCGCCAGCTCGCTCTTGCCGACCGCGGGCTCTCCGGTGATGAGCATGCCGACGCCGTAGACATCAACCAGCGCCCCGTGGATGATGGTCTTTTCAGCGAAAACTGTCTCCAGGTACTCGCTGAGGTGGTGGGTCACCGTGGTGGTATCGAGCGGCGTCGAAAAAAGGGTGATACCGTGCTTGTTGGCGACCTCGAGAAGCTCTCCGGGCGGGGTGTGGTTATTGGTGATGATCACACAGGGCAGCTCGAAGCCGAGCACGGTCTCGAGGGAGCGCCGCCGTTCATCCGGGGGCAGGGTGGTGAGGTAGCCGATTTCGGTATTGCCCATGATCTGGACGCGCCAGAAGGTGAAGACATCGACAAAGCCGCTCATGGCCAGGCCGGGGCGGTGCAGCTCGCGTTCCCGGATCTTGCGGGAGAAGCTGGCCGTATTGTTGAGGATGCTGAGCGCTACCCGCTGCTGGCTCTTCTGGTAGAGCTCCTCGACCGTGATAAAGGGTTTTTCGATCTGTTCTGTCATGGGGTGGGGGTCTCAAGGAAAGGAAGGCCGGGGCCCCCGAACGGGCCCCGGCCGTTCGCTCAGGATTCAATATTTTCCACGTTCTCTGCGATCCGGTCGTTGGTGAATTCGCGCAGCTTGTCCTTGTGCTTCGCGAGCTGCCGCTCCATCTTTTCCATCGCCAGATCGATCGATTTGTACATATCCTCACTCTCTTCGACGACGGTCAGCCGGGTGCCATAGACCTTGGCCACCAGCTCCGCCTTCTGAACCTGCTTAATATAATCCAAAATAATCTCTATGTCAAGGATCCCGTCGCTGAATTTTTTCAGCTTTTCCGCCTGCAAATGAGCGTGCTCCTTGAGCCGTTCAGAGGGTTTGAAGTGACGGGCCGTGAATGTAATACGCATGGTAGACCTCCTTTCAAATAGTGCAGTGGACAGGGACGCCTGATAGGTGAGCTGGATATTCTTTTGCACCTCCTTCTGACTGCGTGCGCGCCGGAGAAGAACTCCAAATCGCGCCGTTCTACTCCTCCTCCGCGCGCGGATGGGCCTGCCGGTAGACGCGGCGAAGATGCTCCGCGGAAAGATGGGTATAAATCTGGGTGGTTGAAAGGCTGGCATGCCCGAGCAGCTCCTTCACCGAGAGGATGTCCGCACCCTCGTCCAGGAGATGAGTGGCGAAGGTGTGGCGGAGGGCATGCGGATGGGCCTTGCGCTTGTCAGCGATGCGCAGCATATAGCCGCGGATGAGACACGCCAGCTGCTGCCGGGTATAGGATTTGCCCTCGTCGGTGAGCAGAAGAAAATCGGCTGAATTCGGATCGAGAGCGGCGACGGGCTCGCGCAGCCGGAGATACTCTTGCAGGGTTTGCGTCATGTGGCGTCCCAGGGGCAGCAGACGCGTCTTGTCGCGTTTGCCATGCACGCGCAGCGTGCCTTCCCAGAGCTGCAGGTCGCCGGTTTTAAGCCCTGCCGCCTCACTGATTCTGACGCCGGTTGCATAAAAGAGCTGCAGGATCGCGCGGTCGCGCAGCCCGGCAAATCCCTTGTCCTCCGGCAGACGCAGGAGCTGCTGAACCTCCTCGCGGGTGAGGAAATCGGGCAGCCGTTTGGGCAGCCGGGGGGAATGGATGGCGAGGAGGGGGTTGACGGTCAGTGCCGACTCCCGCACCAGAAAACGGGCGAAGGAGCGCAGGGTGGCCTGCTTGCGCGCGATCGAGCGGGGCGCATAGCCCTGTCTTAAAAGATGGGAGAGGAAGCCTCGCACCGAGGAGCGGCTCAGATCCTCAACAGACGGGATCTCACGGCGAAAACGTTCGGCCAGATAGGCCTCCAGCTGGCCGAGATCCCGCAAATAGCCTTGACGAGTATGGAGGGAACAATTTCGTTCGACTTCCAGGGAGAGAGCAAAGCGTTGGATCCAGAAATGAAGGGTATCAGGTGATGAGATCGCCATGTAGAGCCCAGATTTACCCGTCTGCTCTTCAGCGCGGGAGCCCTCTCCCGCCGCCGCGAGGCCACCAAGGCGCCACCTTTCCTGACCGGCTGCGGTCACATCAATTCCGCTGCTCAGTTGGGGAGGTGGTTGGCCGTGTATTGGAAATAACCCTCGGATGCACTGTTCTCGAAATCGAGAACCACGATTGCGATCAAATCCTGCATATCCTCGATGTCAAGGGAAGGCAATTTGATATTCACTGCGCGCTCAATGATCGTCTCCATGTCATCATCATTGAGCAGCTCCATCTCGCGCAGATGAAAAAGATAGCTGTAGGCCTCCGGCGATATCGACTGACGCTCCGTCTCATTCAGCTGCCGCCAGACCGGCCGCGGCACCCCGTCATTCTGCTTCTTGATGAGACGGTCAATGGTTTCACCGTGATGGACCAGCCAGGCCATCGCGCTGGAGATCTCGTCCTCGGAAAAACCGCGCTCGAGCAAAACATCCATTATAAACTGCAAATCAATATTTTCAATTGAATTATCCCTGATCTCCTTCATGGCATATGCGATAATCTCAAGCAGTCTTTTATTCATCCAGTTCTCCATTCCACCGATCGGGGTTAACCGGAACGGTCTCCCAATTCAATATAAGAAATATATTTGCAAAAGCAAGCGCTTTCGGAGCCCGCCCCCGCATTTCTGCCGCACGATCCCCGCTGGGGCTCCGCTCAGTTCCGGCCGCAGCAGTTCTTGTACTTCTTGCCGCTTCCGCAGGGGCAGGGGTCATTCCGCCCGACGTGGACCGACTTGACCACCGGCGCCGCCTTGGCCGGGGCCTGTGCCGGCGCCGCCGGCCCCTCCCCCTGCTGGCGCGGCGCCGCGGCCCCCTGCTTAAAGCTCTCCACCTGGGAATGGGTGGCGCTGTAGTTTTTAGGCTCCATGCGGCGCAGCTGGCGCTCCTCAACCTCGCCCCCGACGTCAAAGACCTTGAAAAGAGTGGCGACGACATCGCGGTTGACCCGCTCGTTCATCTTGACGAAGAGCTCAAAGGCCTCCCGCTTGTACTCAAGCAGGGGATCCTTCTGGCCATAACCGCGCAGGCCGATGCCTTCGCGCAGCTCGTCGGTGGCGTTGAGGTGCTGCCGCCAGTTTTCGTCGATCTTTTCCAGAACGAAATAGCGCTCATAGCGGGTGGCCCGCTCGCGCCCCAGCTCGGCGATCCGCTTCTGGTAGAGGGCCACCGCCCAGCGCGTCACCTGTTCCATGATCGCGTTGGGATCATATCCCTCCATCGAATCGTCGGAGAGGCGGGGGGCCTGGCGGAAGACCAGACGGCAGTCCGATTCGAGGCGGCGGATCGCCGCAGCGTCCAGCCCGCTGTCACCGGAAAGCAGGTTGCTGATCATGGTATAGACCGTATCCTGGATCATGGTCAGCACCGAATCGCGCACGATCTCCGAACTCAGGGTCTCCTGGTGCAGCCGCTCCTGGCGCTCCGCATAGGTGGCGTACCACTTCAAGGCCCAGGCGACGACATCCTCGGCGTAGGAGGCGACGAGGGCCTCATCCCCATGCTCGGGAAGTGATTTGGGCGGGCGCTGCTGGAGAATGAACTCCAGCCGCGCGCTGAGCAGCCGCTGTTTGCTCTCGGTCGTCCCCTCCCACGCGGTGACCGACTTGATCATGGCGAGGATGGCGGCGGTCAGGATCTCGTCCATCGAGGCATGGGTGAGCATGGCCTGAAGGTAGCCCTCCCTCTCCTCCTGCAGCTGCTGTCGGTAGTGGATGTGCAGCTGGCGGTTAACCGCCTGGGCGAGGTCGGACCGGTTTTCGGCGCTGCCGGTGAAGAGGGCCTCCGGCCCGAAATACCCGGAGATGAACGCTTGCTGGCGTCCGTTCAGCGTCTTCTCCCCGGGCTCCCCCAATTCTGTCAGGAGATAGTCGGTCAGCACATCGAGAAAGAGGGCGGAAGAGAAATAGCCGATGATGCGGTGGCGGAGGGTCTCGCTATCTACACGGCCGGTCCGTTCCAGGGCCCAACTCCGCACCATGGCGCTCACGCGCCCGCGCTGGATGGTCCTGATCTCGTTGACTCCGAGCTGCGGCCGCTCCTCAAAGACGCGCTCGAGGTCGGCGAGGAACTCTTCGGGGGTCCAGTTGATCTGGGGCGCGCTCTCATTAAGATGGAGGCTCATCAGACCGTGGATGTAGATCTTGACGATCTCCTCGGCCGGGAGTTTGGCGAAAAGGGCGAGATCATAGCCGGCATGGTCCGCCTCGAATCGGGTTTTGTAGAGCTCCGCCGCCCAGGCGACGATCCGCTTCTCCAGCGCAGCCGCATCTTCGCCCCGGCTGCTCTCCTCGAGCCATTCCGGCGCCTCGCCGAAAATGCGCTCGAGTTCGTAACGGATCCCGCCCATATTCCAGCGTGATGCATCCCGGGAGCCGGCGTTATGCAGCCTGATCTTGAGGTGGACCAGCTCCTCCAGGATGCGCGCAAAGGGCGCATAGCCGAAGAGGCGGTGGCGGATTTGGAGCTGGCGCTGCAGGCTCTCCTCCTCGATACGCTCGGCCACCCAGTCGCGCACCGTGGACTTGATCTCCTCATGCTTGAGTCCCTCAAGGCCGTCGGCCTCGAACGGGGGATCGGTCTTGAAAAAGTCGCGCAGGTTGTCCACCAGGCTGGCCAGGTCCCATTCACCGCGGTCGTCCTCCTCGTTGAAATAGCGTTTGGCCTTGGATTCGACGAAATCATCGGCCCCGGCGAAGCCGAGGAGGTTCTGGCGGCGCTTGTAGATGATCTTGCGCTGATCGTTGAGCACGTTATCGTAATCGAGGAGGTGCTTGCGGATCTCAAAGTTGCGCTCCTCGACTTTTTTCTGCGCGCGCTCGATCGAGCGGGTGATGAGCGGGTGCTCGATCCGTTCGCCCTCCTCCATGGGGCCGAGGCGGCTCATCATGGTGGTGATGCGGTCGGAGCCGAAGAGGCGCATGAGATCGTCCTCGAGGGAGAGATAGAAGCGGGAGGAGCCGGGATCGCCCTGGCGTCCGGAGCGGCCACGCAGCTGGCGGTCGATGCGCCGCGCCTCGTGTTTCTCCGAGCCGATGATGTGGAGGCCGCCGCGGTTGGCCACCTCGGGATGGAGCTTGATGTCGGTGCCGCGGCCGGCCATGTTGGTGGCAATGGTGATGCTGCCGGGCAGGCCCGCCTTGGCGACGATCTCCGCCTCCTGGCGATGGAACTTGGCGTTGAGCACGGTATGAAAACGGCCCGACTCCAGTTCCTGGCTGACATCCCCCTTCTTGAGCCAGTTGGCGATGGGCACACCCCGCTGGGTGAGCATGTCGCTGAGCAGCTGCGAGACCTCGACCGAGATGGTGCCGACCAGGACGGAGCGCCCCGCCTCGTGCATGGCGATGGCCTCTTCGACGATGGCGGAGTACTTTTCCTTGCGCGTCCGGTAGATGACGTCGTTCTCGTCATCGCGGACGACCGGACGGTTGGTGGGAATGACCACCACCTCGAGTTTGTAGGTGCTGAAGAACTCCTGGGACTCGGTTTCCGCTGTACCGGTCATGCCGGAGAGCTTGTCGTAGAGGCGGAAAAAGTTCTGGATGGTTATGGTGGCCAGGGTCTGGGACTCGGCCTGGACCTCCACCCCCTCCTTGGCCTCAAGGGCTTCGTGGAGCCCATCGCTGTAGCGGCGCCCGGGCATGAGGCGCCCGGTGAACTGGTCGACGATCATCACCGCCTTCGCTCCCTTACGCCCGGAGATGCGGCCGCGCAGGTCGGCCTCATCGAGGGTTTTGACCACATAATCGACGTCGCGCTGGTAGAGGGTATAGGCGCGCAGGAGCTGGGAGATATTCTGCACCCGCTCCTCGATGGCGGTATAGTCCTGCCAGAGGGCATCGCGCTGCTCCTCGAGCAAGCGGCGCGGCTTGCGCTCGAAATGGAGGCGGCACCACTGCTCGATCTCCTCCGTGCTGAGGGTCTCGTTGGGGGCATGAGCCTTGAAGATGAGTTCGTTCATCTCGCGCTCGTCGAGCTGGAACTGTTTGCCGCGCAGATGAGCCTTTTCCTTGGCCAGGAGGCTGTCGTACTCCTGCTGGCTGCTGACCTTTTTGGCGGCGAGAAAGAGCAGCTCCTCGCGAAATCTGGCCAGCTCTTCGGAAAAGCTGAAGAAGGGCAGTCCATCGAGCAGCATCGGCCGCGCCGCCTTTTTCAGGGTGATGGGCAGCCCCTGTCCGTCGAGTTCGTAGAGGCTCTGCAATTCGATGTCGCGGTCAGCGGTGAAGCGGAGCAGGCGCTCGCTGACCTGGCCGCGCGAGTCGGCGGCACCCGGGAGCAACCGCAGGCCGGACTCGGAGAGCCCGGTGAGCTGAATGTCCTGCAGGCTGCGGGCTTTGACGATGAGGGGATCGAACTCGAAGGTGCGGTGGAGATGGCGCAGCCGCTCGCTGTCGCCGAGATCCTCGCGGCCGTACCAGGCGAAGACCATCTGCAGGGTGCGGTCGAGCCGTTCCACCTCCTCAAAGCGGCGGGAGAGGCTGTCCGCCTCACCGGCGCCCGCCTCGGGGAAAGAGGCACCGAGAAAGGCGTCGAGATCCCGGCGCAGGGCGAGGGGGGTGGCGTCGGCGCCGGTCTGCCGGGCGCGCCACTCCTGGATGCGGCTGCGCACGGCCTCGTATGGTGCTCCGAGCAGGCGGTCGCGCTCGGCGGCTGCGAGGCCGGCATAGCCGCCCCGGCTGTCCGGCGCAAAAAGGGTCCCGGACTGGTGTTTCTCACCGCGCAGATCGCGGTCGAAGAGGGCGATCATCCCCCGGGTCTGCTCCGCGTAGTCAGCCAGGAGGGCCGCTCCGGCTGGGGTGAACTGAAGGCGAGCGCCCTCCTCCCCCGGCGTGATGAAGGGATGGTCCGGGCTGTTGAGGGCGCAGATCTGGGCGAGATCGCTTTCAAGGGCTTCGATGGCGAGGACGCGCTCGGTATAATCAAAGGTGTTCTGGTTCAGGGTGCGGTCGAGCAGCTCCTGAATGTGGCGGTCGCGCTCCTCGACGAGGGTGCGGTCGGGAAGAATGTAGAGATCGGGATTGCCGCCGAGCAGGGCGATGCGCCCCTTCTCGGCGACATGGCGCGGAATGCCTCCCTTGTCGGAGAATTCAAAATACTCCTGCCGTTTGACGTCCATGGGATCGGCGCCGCGCAGCAGTCCGTTCATCTTGACGATGAAAGAGACGCCGCGGGGATCACCCTGCAGGTGCAGGGCGATCAGGGCTATCTGCCCCTCGGGGTGCAGGGCGACCGGGGCATTGCTGTTCTTGTCCAGTTCGAAAAGCTGGCCGGCGAATTCGCGGCGGCGTTCCACTTCGAGGCGGTCCTCGGCGCTCTCAGGCTCGAGCTGATTGAGGAGCTGGTCGTAGGCGGAGAGTAGACCTGTGAAGGCCGGATCGCTCTCTCCCTCGCCGAGCAGGGCTTTGCCCTTGTCGGTGAGTCCGACCGCCAAACGTTCGGTCTTTTTGGAGTAGAGATAGAGCTGCCGCCAGGCGGCCGCCTTGTCCACTTTCTGCTGCTGGGCTAGTTCGGCCGCGGTCTGCGCCAGGGCGGCGATGCGTCCGGCGAGTCTCTGCGCGGCAGCTTCCACCGCCGCTTCAAGGGGGTGCGAGGCGCCGGTCAGGGCCACCTGGCCGGCGAGGGTGATGCCGTTGCAGAGGCCGCTGACGGGATCTATGGAGAAATAGCGCTGGGGATTCTTCTGCTGCGCCAGCTTGCCCAGCTCTTCGTCGAGGGCGTCGAGCATGCCAATCTTGCGCACGATGTCCTGATCGCGCCCGCCGGAGAGGAAGATGCGTCCCTTCTCGGTGATGTCGACGACATGGCTCTTTTCGTCGATGGTGTAATAGAGCTCCGCATCGACGACCACCATCTCCTTGTTGATCTCGTACTGTCCCTGCATCCCCTCGATCAGCTTTTTGACCCAGAATTCGGAGGTGAGCAGTTCGAGGAGTTGACTGTTCTTGGGGTCGCCGCGCTGGACGCGCAGCAGGGCCATGCCCGCCTCATCCTGGTCGCTTTCGAGCAGGGCCTTGCCCTTGCGCAGCAGCTCGGCGACCAGGTCCATCTGGCGGCGGTAGAGGTTGGCGACGATCGGCTTGAGTTCGTAATAGATATTGCGGGGCGCCCCGACCGAGCCGGAGATGATCAGCGGGGTGCGGGATTCGTCGATGAGGACGCTGTCGACTTCGTCGACGATAGCATAGTTGAGCCTGCGCTGAACGACATTCCAGACATCCGCAGCCATGTTGTCGCGCAGATAGTCGAAGCCGAACTCATTGTTGGTGCCGTAGGTTATATCGGCATTGTAGGCATCACGCCGTTCTTCGGGGGTCATCTCGCCATGCAGGGCGGCGGTGGTGAGGCCGAGAAAGGAGTAGATTTTGCCCATCCATTCACAGTCGCGCTGGGCCAGATAGTCGTTGACCGTCACCAGATGGGCCCCCTTGCCGGTGAGGGCATTGAGATAGAGGGGCATGGTGGCGACCAGGGTCTTGCCCTCGCCGGTGGCCATCTCGGCGATCTTGCCCTGATGGAGGACGGCAGCGCCGAGGATCTGCACGTCGTAGGGGACCATGTTCCAGGTGATCTCCTGGCCCCGCACCAGCCATTTCTGGCCGACCAGGCGGCGGCAGGTCTCCTTGACCACGCCGTAGGCTTCGGGGAGGATGTCATCCAGGGTTTCGCCGGTATTGAGCCGGTACTTGAACTCATGGGTCTTGGCCTTGAGTTCGTCATCGCTGAGTTTTTCGTACTCGGCGGCGAAGGCGTTGACCTGATCGACGACCGGGTTGAGGCGCCGGACCTGCTTCTCATTGCTGGTCCCGCCGACCAGTTTGGAAAAAATATCGGTAATTGAACTCATGTGCAGCATTCCTCTGTTCGGAAAATTCAAGCCGGGTGAACGGCGGCAGGTGCTAAAAAAAAGGCGCCGCCCGGAGTGCGAGCGGCAACCGAATGGGCTGAATATTAAAACGTCCGAAGGGGCGTTTATGTTTCCTGTTTTTCTCCGCTGCTGGCGTTTTGAAGGCCGCGTCCGCTCTTGACGAGCTGACCGCTCTTCTTGAGATCGAGCAGCACCGCGTCGAGGATGCCGTTGACGAAGCGTCCACTCTGGTCGGTGCTGTAAAGTTTGGACATCTCGATCGCCTCGTCGATGGAGACCTTGGGCGGTATGTCAAAAAAATAGAGAAATTCGCAGATCGCCATGCGCAGGATAATGCGGTCGATGATGGCGATGCGGTCGAAATCCCAGTTGGTGACATGACGGCGGATATGGCCGTCGAGTTCATCATGATGTTCGGCCGCCCTGGTCACCATATCGCGGGCGAAATCGCGGATGATGCTCTCCTCCTCGTGGAAGCTGAGGACGTCGCGCAGCACCTTGGCCGGGGAATCGCCGGAGAGCTCAAGGGCATAGAGCCCCTGCAGGGCAATTTCACGGCCGCGACGGCGGGAGCCCGGCGCCGAGGCGTTATAGACGTCCTCGTCCTCGAGGTTGTGGTTATCTGACGTAGTGGTTCCAGCCATAGTTATCTTCCCGCTCGCCATTGATATAGGCGAAAAAGCGTGTCTGAAGCTCAGCCGCCACCGGGCCGCACTTGCCGCTGCCGATGACGACGTGATCTATGGAGCGAATCGGGGTGATCTCCGCGGCCGAGCCGGTGAAAAAGACCTCGTCGGCGATATAGAGCAGCTCGCGCGGCAGGACGGTCTCCTTGACCGGCAAAGCCATTTCGGCGCAGAGCTTGATCACGCTGTCGCGGGTGATGCCGCTGAGGATGCTGGCCGAAACCGGCGGGGTATAGACGACGCCGTCACGGACGACAAAAAGATTCTCGCCGCTGCCCTCGCTCACCTGGCCATTGACATCCAGGGCGATGCCCTCGACGTAATGGTCGGCGAGGGCCTCCTGCTTGATCAGAGCCGAATTCATATAATTGCCGGCCGCCTTGGCCATGGCCGGCAGGGTGTTGGGGGCCATGCGCTGCCAGGAGGAGACGCGCACATCCACGCCCGCGGCGAGGGCCTCGTCGCCGAGATACTTGCCCCAGTTGAGGCCGCCAATGGCGACATCGACCGGGCATTTGCGCGGATCAACGCCGAGGGAGTGATAGCCGCGGTAGACGATCGGCCGCAGATAGGCGGCAGGGAACTGGTTGATTTTAATGAGGTCGTTGCAAGCCTGCACCAGCTCCTCCACGGAGTAGGGCACGGTCATGCGGTAAATCTTGGCGGAATCGACAAGCCGGCGGATATGCTCCCGCAGGCGGAAAATCATCGGCCCCTTGGGCGTGTCGTAACAGCGCAGCCCTTCAAAAACGCTGGAACCGTAATGGACGACATGGGACATGACATGAATTGTGGCCTCCTGCCAGGGGATGAAGCGGCCGTTCATCCAGATCTTGCTCTTTTCATCTCTTGCATCCATCACCTACTCCTCTTTTCGGGTTCGCGATATGCCAGACGGCTGCTCAGCGCAGATCCTTGGCGCGAAGCTGTATCGTCTTGCGGCCGTTGTATTCATTCTCTTCGATGACGTAGACCAGGTCCAGGCCGCTCTCCGCCTGCTGCACCCTGGGCAGGTAGTGGCCCATGCCGAAGCCGATCACCTCGAAAGCGGCCCCGGCGTCGCGGACCTTGAATTTGAGATGGTTGCCGCCGACGATAGTGGGGGTGCCCAGGACCTGAAGATTGCGGCTCATGAAAACCGGGCGCGTGTTGAGCGGCCCGAAGGGGGCGAACATGCGCAGCAGTTTGAGAAAGAGGGCGTCGATTTCGTGCAGGCGAAGCTCCGCGTCGATGGTCAGCTTGGGGATGAGCTGCTCCGGCACAAGCCGGCCGGCCGCCACTTTCTCGAAGCGCTCGTGAAAGGCCGGAATGTTCTCCTCGGCGATGGAGAGCCCGGCGGCATATTTATGCCCCCCGAAGCCGATGAGCAGATCCTCGCACTGCTTGAGGGCGTCATGCAGATCAAACCCCTCGATGCTGCGCGCCGAGCCCTTGCCGACGCCGTTGTCGACCGAGATCAGCACCGTCGGCCGGTAAAAGCGTTCGACCACCCGCGAGGCAACGATGCCGATCACCCCCGGATGCCAGCCGCGTTGATGGAGAATAAGGGAGCGGGCGCGGCCCTCCGCGTACTGTTCCTCAGCGATGGTGAGGGCCTGGCGGAAGGTCTCCTCGTCGACATTCTTGCGGTGACGGTTTTCCATTTCCAGGACATTGGCGATTTCGGCCGCCTCGGCGGGGTCCTCAGTCGTGAGCAGCTTGACTGCCCGCTCGGCATCCCCCATACGGCCGACGGCATTGATCCTCGGCGCGACGATGAAGACGATATGGCCGGTGCTGACCTCCTTGCCGCCGAGCCCCGCCACCTGGAGCAGGGCCTTGATGCCGATGTTCTCGCTCTCGTTGAGGCGTTCGATCCCCTCCTTGACGAAAACGCGGTTTTCGTCGACCAGGGGGACAATGTCCGCGGCTGTGCCGATGGCCACCAGCTCGAGATAGTTTTCGAGGATGGAGAGGTCGATCTCCATGCGCAGCAGCAGCCCCTGACAGAGCTTGTAGGTCACACCGACCCCGGCGAGTTCACGGAAGGGATAGGGCGAATCCCCCACCTTGGGATCGATGACAGCATAGGCATCGGGAAGGGTCTCCCCCGGCTCGTGATGGTCGCAGACGATGACATCGATGCCCAGATTGCGTGCGGCATCGATCTCAAGATGGCCGGTGATGCCGCAGTCGACGGTGATGATCAGGTTGGTCCCCGACTTTTGCGCCGCCTCGATGCCAGCGATCGAAAGGCCGTAGCCCTCGCTCTGCCGGTCCGGGATGTAATAGCCGACCTGCGCTCCCAGCTCCTTGAGGATCAGATAGAGGAAGGAGACCGAGGTGATGCCATCGACATCGTAATCCCCGTAGATGAGGATCTTTTCGTCGGAGAGGACAGCCCTGCGCAGCCGGTCGACGCCGCGCTGCATATCATCCAGAATGAAGGGATCGTAGAGCAGATCAAGGGAGGGTTCGAAAAAGCGGCGCGCCGTATCGACCTCGGTGATGCCCCGGCAGAGCAGCATTCTGGCGATGACAGGAGGAATGCGCAGCGACTGCGAGAGCTTGTTCACCTCATCCGCTGAAACCTGATCCAGGACGTCCCACCTGAGTTCCATAAACCCCTGTCTCCATCCAATTATCCGGTGACTTGCCACCATGATTGAGGACCGGAAGAGGAACCCTCCGGTCACGAAATAAAAATGCTCCAAAGCGGGACGATAAGCCGAATTCTGTCCCCCCGCCTGGGCGGGGGTGGTGATCATCTATCTGGGATGCGGATTGCTCCGCACCTCGAGCAGCCTACCCGAGGGTCAAGCGAGGCGAGCAGCCTCTTCCCTCTTATTTGGCCTTGCTCCGGGTGGGGTTTACCCTGCTCCCGATGTCGCCATCGGGACGGTGAGCTCTTACCTCGCCCTTTCACCTTAACCCCGGCCTGAGCCGGGGATGTCTGCTTTCTGTGGCACTTTCCCCGCCTCACGGCGGGTCCGCGTTACGGACCACCCTGCTCTGCGGAGTTCGGACTTTCCTCACCCCCTCCTGCATGGCAGAAAGGAGCGCGATCACCTGTCCTGCTTTGGAGCAAATACTCGCTTACTGCTGATGCCCTTCGCAAACCGTCATGCGCTCGGGGTCGTAGAGCATGATGCGCCCGCACACCTCGCAGAGGAAGAGGTGGTTCATCATGCGGATCTCGAGGCCGCGCTGGGGCGGGATGCGGGTGGAGCATTGGCTGCACGAACCCTCCTTGAGAAAGGCGACGGCGATGCCGCCGCGACCGATGCGGGTCCGTTCGTAGGTACTGTAGACCGGTCTGGGGATGCGGGCGACAATTTCCTGCCGCTGCTGCTGCAGCCTCTCCTCTTTCGCCCGCGTCACCGCCAGCATGGCCTGCAATCGGCTCTCGGCCTCATCCCGCTGCCCCTGCAGCTCGGCCAGCCCGGGCTGCAGACCCTCGATCTCGCTGTGCAGCTGCTTTTCCCTCTCCTCCATCTCCAGCATCTCGAATTCGCGGTTCTCGATGGCGGACTGGGTGGTCTCAATCTCGAGGGTAATGGCGTCATATTCCTTGTTGGTCTTGACCTGATAGAGCTGGTTCTGGTATTTTTTCAGCTTGTCGCGCAGGGAGGCCACCTCCAGGGCCCCGCTCTCGCGTCCGAGCCGGCTGGTCTTGAGCTGGTCGTGCTTCTCCGCGATGCTCTCTTCCAGCTGGGCAATCTCCCGGTTGAGGCTGGCGATGCGTTGGGGGAGATCGCCCTTGGACTGTTCCAGGGCGCGCAGTTCGCAATCGACATCCTGCAAATTGATTAAAGCTGCCAGGGTATCTCTCAAGGTTTTTTCTCCTGTCTTTCCGGATGGCGGCCGGAATAATATACATAAAAAAAGTGCACCTGGACGGGATGCACTTTCAAATCAGAACCGGCTGGCGCGCGGCGCCGCAAGGCCTTCTTTTTCGGGCGATTTCACAAGGGGGGTATTTATCACGCGCACGACCAACTTCATGGCTGCAAAGAACTAGAGGTCAAGTCTCCCTCCTGCAATCCTGGAACTGTACACTTTTGCTGTAATCGATAAAACGGAGCTGCTTCGCTTCAGAATCCCGAATGAGGCATCTTGTGGCGGTTGATCACGCAAAAGGCAAGTGCGATTGCAGGGGTGGGGAAACGGTTTATTCAAAAAGTAATCAAAAGTACAGCTTTATAGGCTAAAATGCAAGAGAAAACTTGCCGGAAGCGGGGAGATGATGAAAAAATCAGGCCGTGGGTGTGAAATCGAGATAGCGCCCGCTGCGGATGACCTCATCCTCGCGGCCGTCGGGATAGTGCAGCTTGACCGAGGCGACCTCGATCAGGGGCTGGGTCTGGGGGATGTAGATGCGGTCGATGTGGACCAGGGCCTGGGGCGAAGAAAACTGGCCCGCTCCGACGAATCCCCCAAAATGGTCGCTGCGGCCGAAGGCGATATGCAGCCCCAGCTTCTCGTCGAGGAGGATCTCACCGACCGGTTCGACCCCAAAGTCAGCGAGCACTCCGAATCCCAGCTCGGCGATATTGCCATAGGCCGGTTCGGCCAGGAGCCGCTCGTTCTCGACCCGGGCGGCCGGGCCGGAGCCGAAGGCGCTGCGGGCGCGGTTCTTCTCCACATGGTAGAGGACGATCTCGCCGCCGAACTGGACCGGAAGTTCGCCGCGGGTGCGGCTCGGGGGCTCATTCTCCCCCTCGTAGGGGACGATGTAGGCCTCGCCGCTGGGGAGATTGCCGACCATGCCCGCCTCGGGAAATCGGCCTGCGCTGATGTGGGTGGCGCGATAGCGCAGATCGATGTCAAAAAAGTAGTGGTCGATGCCGCGCACCAGGAAAAGGATGCTGGCGGATTCAGCCGGATCCAGTTTCTCCTTGAGCAGATTCAGCCGGCGCGCCACTTCGGCATAATCGATCTGCAGGGCGGGAATCATCTCAGCGGAAAAGCCGGGCATGGTCGCGGCCCGAAAACCGTGGCTCCGCGCCGCGATTTTCAGGGGTGCGGTGGCCGAATATTCGGTGGGGGCGATGAAGAGCTGGCAGCCGGCAAAGAGGGCGGCGGTTTCGGTGCGGCCGGGACGGCCGCGCAGCCCCTGCGCCGTCTCCGGCAGAGGCCCCTCGAGAAGGTAGCAGAATTCGGGCAGATCTCCGTTGTTGGTGCCGACCGCCTCATAGGCGACAAGCAGAACCTCCTCCAGCCTGAGCTGGCTGGCGCCTGCGGCCAGGCTCGCTTTCATCTCGGCGGCAAAGTCGCGGCGGGTCCGCCAGGGCTCATTATCGGCCTCGCGGGCGGAGGGGAGATCGACCAGAACGGCCAGCTTCCGGTCCTGCGGCAGCGGCGGAAACACCGATGAAACGAGACTGATCAGCTGCGCTGAGGTCAGCTTGTGCGGCGCCATACTTTTCCTGTTCTGTCAGTGCTCTGGATGCAGAATTGTTATAACTTAGCCGCAAATTGCCATAAAAACAAGAATTTTTTTACCCAAAATGCGCCGGAATTGAAGAGTGGGGGTGCCGGTGCGCAGGGCCAGGTGTCAGGTGAGAGCCAGAGTTCAATTCAGGAGTGGGGGTGCCGGTGCGCAGGGTGCACCCGCACAGGGGGCTGAGTTGATTATCTGCTTGCGCGGAATCCATATTATCGCTATTTTCATGCGTGGGACGGCTTTAACCGCACACGCTCCTGATCCGGCCCGTCGTCCTGCCGCAAATGACCCGACTTACCAGTCTTTTTTCATAGTGGAGGTTCCCCATGAAAGATCAGATCAGCCGCAGAGGTTTTCTCAGGGATGCCGCGGCCGCAGGGCTGCTCCTCGGCGCCGCCAGCTTGCCGGCCTCTGCCCCGGCCCAGGACAAGGAGAAGAAAGAGGAACCAGCCATCCGTCATCGCACCCTCGGCAAAACCGGCCTGGAGATGACCATCCTCGGCTATGGGGCCATGCGCACCTCCGATCCCGCCGTCATCCGGCAGGCCATCGATATGGGCATCAACAACATCGATACCGCACGCGGCTATATGGACGGCCACAACGAGGAGATCGTCGCCAAGGCCGTCGGCGAACTGCGCAAGCGGGTGGTCATCACCACCAAGATCCGCGTCGGCACCAAAGAACGGATGAGCGCCGACCTCGACGCCAGCCTCGCCGCCCTCAATACCGATTATATCGATATCCTGCTCCTGCACGGTCTCAAACGCGACGAGGAGGTGCTGAACGAGGAGTGGATCGGCATGCTGACCGAGGCCAAAAAAGCGGGCAAGGTGCGCTTCGCCGGCTTTTCGACCCACAACAACATGGCCGGAACCCTGCGTGCGGCCGTCAAGGGCGGCTTTTTCGATGTCGTCCTCACCGCCTACAATTTCAAGAGCGAACCCGATCTCACCAAGGCGATCGCCGAGGCTGCCAAGGCCGGCATCGGCATCATCGCCATGAAAACCCAGGCCGGCGGCTATACCGACGCCGGCATGGGCGGCCTTAATCCCCACCAGGCCGCCCTCAAGTGGGTGCTCGAGGACCAGAACGTCGCCTGCGCTATCCCGGCGATGGTCACCTTCGACCAGCTCAACGAAAATTTCCGGGTGATGGGCTCCCACTTTGGCTGGATGGATCGTAAAACCCTCCACCGCTACGGCCGCGTGATCGACGACCGCCTCTGCCGCTTCTGCAACCGCTGCGCGGAACAGTGCACGCATGGCGTCGCCATCAGCGATATCCAGCGCTGCCTGATGTACGCGGAGGGCTACCACGACCAATCCCTCGCCCTCTCCTCCTACACCGCCCTGGGCCGGGAAGCCGATCTCAGCGCCTGCCGGAGCTGCTCCGGCTGCACCGTGCATTGCCCAAACGGGGTCAACATCGCCGCCAATCTGCAGCGCGCCATGCAGCTTTTCGCCTGAGGCAACGTGATGAAAAGAATACTTTTTCTCCTCCTCGCTCTCTGCGCGCTCTGCGCTGCCCAAGAGATGCCCCTGACCGACCGCCTGCCCCTGCCTGCGAGCGGAAGCGGTTGGCGCTTTGACATTGAGCCGCAGAGCTACCTGCCGGACAATCTCTTCGAGTATATCAACGGCGAGGCCGAGCTGTACAACGACTATCATTTTGCCGGAATGGCCACCGCCGCCTATATCCGCGGGGATGATATGAACATGACCTACTCGGTCGATATCAGCGACATGGGCACCCCCCTGGACGCATTCGGCCTCTACAGCCGCCATCGTTCGCCGGAGCTCGAGTACGCTGCCATCGGAGAGGAGGCCACGGTCTCGGAACTGAACATCCGCTTCTTCAAGGGGCGCTATTTCGTCCAGATCAACGCCGGCTCCTTCGAAGAGGCGGTGCGGGAGGAGATGTTGCGCACGGCGAACGCCATCGCCGAAACCCTGCCTGTGGCGCCAATGCCGCGCGAACTCGCTCTCCTTCCGCAGGAAAACCAGCTGCCCCATTCCCTGGTCTACTACACCCGGGGCATGCTCGGCCAGTCCCTCTTCCCGGCAGGGTTGATGGCAAAATTCGTTGTGGCGTCTGATACCGTGGGAGCCTTTCTCGTCCTCACCTCCTCCGCCGGCGAGTCACTGCCGGCTTTCCAGGGCTTTTCCGCCAGTCTGAAGGAGCGGGGCAGCCTGCTCGCCGAAAGCCCGGGCCGGATCGAGGTGGAGACGCCTTACCAGGGTCGCATTCTGGCGCTGCACCATCTGCACTGGATTGTAGGGGTAATGGGGTATAAGGAGAGAGAGACCGCGGAGAGGCTTGCGGCCGGACTGATCGCCAACCTGGGCGAGTGATGAAGGTATTGATCGTCAACACCCTCTGGGGTGGTCATCCGGGCGGCATCGACCGCTACATATCCCAAATCATCCACATGCTCCACCGCGCCGGCGAGCGTACGGCGATGGTCTATGGCCGCCGCCGGGGCGAGCCCATGGAGCGGAACCTCCCCCTCGAGGGCGAAGAAGCCTTGCCGGGGCTGGAAAGGGCTCCGGAGGAAAAAAATAACCGGGTTGCCGAAAGGCTGCTTACGCTGGCCGCCGGAATGCAGCCCGATGTCGTCTTTGTGCAGGACATCGCCCACGCACCCGCCCTCTCCGCCCTGTGCCGCTCTTTCCCCGTCGTGAGCATGTTCCATGATTACCGACCCATCTGCCTCAAGGATACCCGCCGCGACTATTTCGCCAGACGCCTCTGTGAACACCCGCTTGGCTGGCGCTGCCTGCTCAAGGGCCACTTTATCCGTCGGCCTGCCTCCGGCTCACACCTGCCCCGTCTGGCCAGCCTGCAGGAGGCGCAGCGGCTCCTCAATGCCTACCAGGGCTGCCATCATGCTCTCACCGCCAGCGAATTCGTCCGCAGCGCCTATCTGCTCAACGGCTTCGCCCCCCACCGCATCGCCACCCTGCCTCTCTTCACCCCGGAGAACGGTTTTGATCCGGCCGGCTCCTATCCCCGGGAAAAGATCCTCCTTTTCGTCGGCCGCCTTACCGACCGCTACAAGGGGGCGGACCTGCTCCTCGAGGTGATGGAGCGCTGCCGGGCCGAAATCCGCCTCCATATCGTCGGCGGCGGCCGCTACACGGCGCGGATCAAATCCCTGTGCGCCAAAAAGGAGCTTGGCCACCGGGTCAAGTTGATGGGCTGGATGGAGGGGGAGGCATTGCAGCGGGCCTACCGTCAGGCGATGGCGGTGGTGATGCCCTCGCTCTGGGCGGAACCCTTCGGGCTGGTGGGGCTGGAGGCGATGGCCAACGGCACCCCGGTCGTCGCTTTCGATGTGGGGGGCATCCCGCAGTGGCTGCGGGAGAATGTCACCGGATTTCTTGTCCCCTGGCTGGACACAGCCGCGATGGCGGAACGCATCGACCGGCTGGCGGGAAATCCGGTCCTGGTCCGGCAACTGGGCCTCGCCGGACACCATCATGTGCGCAGCGAGTTTTCCGAGTCCGCCTATCTGGAGGGCCTCATGAGCGCCTTCAGGCTGGCTATCTCCCGCTTCCACGAGGAGAGAGGCGGGTCACTCCCCTCCTGAATCATCCCCCCGCTGTTGGTACCATACCTCTGGCCGCGTCTGCCAGCCGGTCAAGGGCCAGAACAGACACGGCCGGGTAAAGATTGTTTCGCCCTCTCCATACCCCCCCTTAATCTCCCGAGCAAGCCAGTCGTCGTTGGTGATGATCACCTCAAATCGCCGCCTTGCCAGGGCGGTGTCGATCTCGTCAACCAGCCTCCTCCGTCCGGGTTCATCCTTTCCGCGCAAAACATCATCCAGGGCGCAGCGGTGCGCACAGCCGCTCTTGCCGGCCATGCGGCTGAGATAACCGTGGCTGGGGAACCAGACCTCCCCCTCCACTGCGGCGATGCGGCCCACGAGCGCCTCACCGGCCGCCCGGTCTGCGGGGGCGGGCAGATGATGGCATGGATTGTAAAGCAGAAGCAGGAGTTGGAGCAGGGCGGCCGCCCAGGGCAGCAGAGGCCGCACAGCCCGGGCGAACCAGCGCTGAACGGCCAGAGCGAAGAGTATGGCCAGAGCAGCGTGAGCCGGCATGGCGACGTTGTGAAAGGCCCCGGAGGGGACGCTCGCCAGCCAGGGACCGCCGATTAGCCCTGCCGCTGCAGCCAGCCAGAAGAGCCGGGGCCCGTGTAACCGGCCGGGCCCGAGGAAAAGCGAGAGCCCCGCAGCAAGGGTGGCGATGGGAAAGGGCTTGAAGAAATAGTCGATCCAGAAATGGTGGACCCGCCACCAGACCGGCACATGCTGGCCGGGCAGATAGAAGAGGTAGTAGAAGAGCCAGCCATCGCTTGCCCTTTGCAGGGTCCAGAGGCCGCCGCCCAGGAGGATGAGCCAGGCGGCGGGGACAAGCCATCGCCGCGGCCCCTCGCCGAAGAGAATCAGCCAAACCATCACCGGCAGGGTGATGATCAGGGCGGTCTGCTTGCAGAAAAAAGCAAGGACGAGCAGGATAGCCGCGCCGAGCCCCCCGGCGAGGGTGCGGCTGCACCTCAGCAGGCAGAGGCCGGCCAGCAGAAGCAGCAGAAAGAGAGAATCGACCCGCGCCAGGCCAAACCAGAAACCGCTGACCGGATAACTGGCCAGATAAAGCGTCCCCGCCAAAAGCCCGGCGTGACGGGATCCGCTCTCCCGGGCGGTCCACTGCCCGATGATGAACACAGTGAGCAGGAGGGCGAGGGTCGATATGCCCCGCAGCAGGGCCAGGCCGGGGCCGAAGAGGCGGCCGAGGAGGACAGCGAGATGGAAATAGAGCGGCGGATAGCTGAAGGGGGTGAAATCGAGAGCGGGCGGGCCGTAGAGCCTGCCGCCCTCGAGCAGGCGGTGGACATGATCGAGCATCCCCCCCTCCATCCACTCCAGCTCGAAGGGCCAGGGGATATGACGCCAGGCCAGAAAGAGAAATGCAGCAAGGAAATAAAAGCCGGCGATCCAGAGGGCGGCGCCGGTCACCCTTCCTGCAAGGGTGCTCCGGAAAAACAACTCTCCTCCCGCGTCGGTATCCGGCTGTTCCGGCGCAGGGTTCATGGCCCGTTCCGCCTGAAGAGGAGCAGATTTTTGTCCCTGCGCAGGGGAAAGGTGCGAACGAGCTGAAAAGAGCCATCCGCCTGCATGTGCGCGTAGAGGGCGCGATGGACAGGATCCATCCCCTCGTCGCCGGGTTCCTGCCGGTCGTTGAGCGCGATCCAGACCGGCCTCTGCGCCAGGATAAAATCGGCATAGCCGGCGAAATCCCCGCTCTTCCAGAAGCCCGGGATCTGCTTGTTGGTGAGCCCGATCATGTCGATGACGGGCAGATTGGAGTACCAGCCGATGGCGCCGATCTCATTGACCACCAGTTTCTCCCCCGGCCGGGCGTGCTCGCGGAGCCAGAGTCCGACCGCGCGGTGGGGCCGGCTGTGCATGGCGGGATTGATTTTCTCCCCGCTCGCCAACTCCTCATCGGCATAATAAAAGGTGACCAGGTTGAAGAGGATGGGCAGGCTCAGCCAGAGCCACAGGCGCCTCCCCTTGTCGCTGCGCCGCTGCAGGGCGCTGGCAAATGCCTGCACCCCGGCCCAGGCGAAGAGGCCGATCACCGGCAGGGCCGGCACGTAAAAGCGGCCGAAGCTCATCCAGTCCGAGCCGCTGAACCAGATGAAGAAGAGCAGGCAGCCGAGCACAGCGGCGGGCGCGAGATCGCGGCGGCTGAGCAGGAAAAGGGCGTAAAAGAGGGCGAAGATCAGCACCCACTCGTTCCAGGCGAAGCTCTGGTAGAGATAGTTGATGAAGGTCTGGGTGTGCCACATGGCATAGTGCAAAAGACCCCAGTGGGTCTTGATCTTGGCGTTGAAGGTATTGGGGAGCAGGGCGCCGTAATAGTGCCAGCGCCACAGGGTGGTGAGGGCGAGGCCGGCTGCCGGGAGGAGAGGATAGAGCCACCACTTCCCTGCGCCTTGCCCTCCACTGCGCTTGACAGGCAGGCGCTGCAGAAAGCCCATGACTCCTGCCTTCCCCTCCTGCCAGCCTGGCCACACGCAGAGGGTCAGGGGCAGGATGAAAAGCATCCCCTCCGGCCGGGTGATGAGCAGGGTGGTGCACACCAGAGCGGCGCGGCCCGGCTTTTTTTGTACAAGAAACCAGATCAGCAGGAGCAGCTGCAGGGTGTAAAAAAGCGTCTCCAGTCCCGAGACAGCGTAATAGACAAATCCGGTGCAGGTGGCGAGCCAGGCCCCGAAGAGCAGGACGACCGGCCCGGAGGCGCGGAAATGGCGGCGGAGCAGCAGCATGGCCAGGAGGAGGGCGCCGAGGCCGCAGCCCGCGCCGATGAGCTTGGAGGCCGCTTCTGCGTCCCATCCCATGGCGATGGCTGGTGAAAGCAGCAGGACCCAGAGCAGGTTGCTATAGCCCTCCACCCTTTCGCCGGGATTGAAGACCAGGCCGTGCCCCTCGACGAAATGGCGGGCGTAGCGGTAGCTGATAAAGGCGTCGTCGAGCGTGGCGGGCCAGAGGGTGGCCGCCAGCAGGGCGAAGAGGAGAAGAATGGCCAGGACCCCGGTTCTGAAGCCGGGCAGCCGGTTCATTCGGGCGCTCAGGTTCACTGTACCATCCTGAGGATAGTTTCCCGCATCTGATAGCGGAGATTGTGCAAATCACTGAAAGGCCAGCGCCGGCGGTCATTGATATCGTACTGGAGCGTCGACCGGTAGACCGGCTGGGTGAAACAGGCCTGCACCTCCCCGTTGATGTGGAGCCAGGAGAGGAGCAGCAGGGATGCCAAAATGATGACCTGCGGCCGCAGGTGCGGGGCCTTGCGCAGCAGTCGTCCGATGGCCAGCACAGCCATGGCCGCGACCGTGAGGGTCGGCACGCCGAGGAGGCGCGGCGAGGCGTCGAGCATGTTGGGCAGGGCGCCGATGGCGGTGAAAACCAGGAGCAGAAGGCCGCCGCGGCCCAAGGGAACGAGCAGAGTGCGCCGCTTCCAGAACATGCCTGCGAGAAGGCCGAGCGCGAGCAGCATCAGCAGTGCGGTAAGCCAACTCGGCATCAGGAAGAGGGGATAGAGGGTCGAAAGCAGGGCCTCGCCATAGCGGATAGCCATGCCGGCGATCCCCGCCAGGGGGCGGGCCGCCACCCAGGGATTCTCCGAAAAGCCCCTCTCCCCCACCGTGCGCGCGCCGAGCACGATCGCGCGCCAGACGAAATAGGCCGCTCCGAGCGCCAGATGGGGCAGGAGCACTCCCATAGCCTGCCGGCGCGGCAGGGGGCGCATGATCAGAAGCCAGGCGGCGATGAGCAGGGGCAGAGTAACGCTGATCTCCTTGCTGCCATAAGCCAGTGCGGCCATGAGCAGGGAGAGACCAATCCGGCCGGCGCGGCCATGCGGCTGTGCGGCCGCCGACTGTACAAGATAGAAGGCGGTGAGCATAAAAACAAGCGCAAAAAGATCGATTTGCGCCGATATCCAGGTGATGATCGCCCCGTTGCCGGGCAGGGCCAGCCAGAGCAGGGCGCATAACAGGGCCGTCAACGCCCCGACCCCGAAGGCTCGCAGGATGCGCTGATAGAGCCCGATGATGAGGGCGGTGAGGAGGAGATTGATCAGATGGTAACCCCAGCCCGCGCCGCCGAAGAGGAGATGCTCCCCGGTGAAAAAGAAATTGATCAGAGGCCGGTAAAATCGCTCCGACCACGGCTGATACCATTTGCTCATCAGCTCGGCCAGCGGCCAGTTCCTGATGAGCAAAAGATCGTCATAGGTCAGCCCGAATGCAAGGGTTCCGCCGTACAACGCCGCGACCAAAAGGGCGCCCAGCCACCACCCGCTTCCTCGTCTGCCTTCAAGCCACTCTTCCATCTCAATGCGGATTCCTGATTACAGGTGAAAGGCCCCGGTGATGCGATGCGAATTGCCAAGGTCGCTGCCGACAAAGGCATAATCCAGGCTGAATCCTGCCAGGTCGAGGCCGGCCCCAGCGGTCAGCTCGCTGCGATAATAGCCGCCCCGTACGCTGAGCAGGTTGAAGAAGGTGAGCTCTCCGCCGGCGCAATCGCCCTCTTCATTCCAGAAGAGGCGGTCGTAGGCGGCGGTGATGCGCAGGCGCAGGGCCGGGAGGGTATGGGAGAGGGCAAGGCCGGCCTGGAGGCCGCGGCCGATCTCGTCCTTGTGGTTGGAGGCTGTATTCCAGCTCATCTGCGTGCGCGAGAGATCGCGGACGGAGGCCCCCAGGCTCAACCAGGTGCGCGGCTCGGGCTCGTCCACCCAGCCGGGCATCAAGCGCACCAGCACGCCCGCATCCAGCCCCTGGCCGCTGCCGGAATAGCTGTCGAGGGCCTGATGGATGTATTTGCCGGTCACCCCGAAGGCGATCTCGGTCGGGATCACGGTGCCGGCGAGGTCGCCGCCAATGGCCAGATCGAGGAGCATGCTGCGGCGGAAGGTCAGAAAGAGGGCATCCTCCTTGTCGGAGAACCAGCCCGTGGCCTCGCCGGTGGAGCGGTTGACCCCGGTGGTATAGCGGTCATAGCGGCTGCCGAGCAGGGCGTCATACCGGGGGATATCATCAACCCCGAGACGGATCCAGTTGATGCTGACGCTGGTCTGTGCGTTGAAGACGAGATGAGCCCCGGCGGTGTTGTACTGCGCCAGCCCCTCAAAGATCGGCATGTGCTCGACCTGCAGGGCCAGGGCTCCTCGCCCGGGCGATCCGGCCGGATTCCAGTAGCTGGCGCTGGCGTCATTGGCGACGGCGACATAGGCCCCACCCATGGCCATAGCCCTTGCCCCCACACCGATGCGGGTGAAATCCGCCGCATAATCCCCCGCCCTGAGGGCGGTCACACCGAAGAAGATCAGTGCCAGACCAATCAGCCTGCCGATGCGCTTTCTGGAAGGAGTTGTCGTTGCCATGCGCGAAGCCCTTTCTCCTTACTGCAATTTGGCCATTTTTTCAATGCGTTCGATGCGCTGCTCGCCCTGTTCGGCGACGAATTTGAGATAGTAGACGCCGTTGGCAACCTCGTTGCCATCGTCATCTGTGCCGTCCCAGTCCACCTCCATGTAGCCGGTCACTCCCTGCAGTTCGAAAGAGCGGATGAGCCGCCCCGAAACCGTATAGATGCCCAGCTGCGCGCGGTTGGCGGTCTCGGAGAGATTGAAGGCGATGGTGGTCTCCTGAGGGAAGGGATTGGGATGGTTGGCCAGGCTGACCAGGCTGAACACCCCCTCGACGTGGAAGGCCGCCTCCAGCATGGCACTATTGCCGTTGATGTCCTGCACCTCGATCTGCATGGTGTGGCTGCCGGTCTCAAGGGTCGGGGCGAAGGTCAGGGTGAGGGAGCGCCGCGAGCCGGAGTTCTGAAAAAGGGTATACCCGGCCGGATCGACCTGCTGATGATCGAGCAGAAGGCGGATGCCTGCGCCGGCGAGATCAAAACCGGTCGCATCCTCCATGTAGGCCGAGAAGAGGGGATTGCGCGAGACCACATCCCCGTCGGCAAAGTTCTGCCCGCCGACGCTGAGGGTGATCACCGGGGCCTCCGCATCCTGGCTGGCCAGGAGGCTGAAGGCGCGCAGGGAGGCAGGCAGCGCGGCTGTCACTGTCCCCTGCGTGGAATCGATCACCGACTGGAGGCCGTGCCAGGTGTTCGACCTGGCATTCCAGCCGTAGATGCGCAGGCTGCTGTTGCGGACCAGCGACCGGGCGGCGGCATCCTGGGGATCGAAGAGGGCAACCACCCCGATCTCCTTGACCGGGGCCACGGAGGTATCGGCAAAGCTGTAGCGGTAGAGCATCGGGCCCGAAGAGAAGCGGAATTTAACCGGCAACAGACCGGACCAGGCTGCCGCTCGGACCTGGGTTTCGTCCCACCCCTGGCTCCAGTTCAGCATCGCCGTCTGGGCCACAGCCCCGGCCGGGATTTCGATATAACCGTTGCTCTCGGGCAGATAGATGGGTCCGCTGCTGCCGGTGGCGGCCGTGACGATGCGTGATACCGCCAGGGTGATGTTGTTGTTTTCGTTGCTCTCCTCGATCTGGTTGTCGGCATCGGACTGGAACCAGAATTTGCGCTCTCCCGCATTGGGATTGCTCCAGAGGATGGTGAGCACCGAATCGCTGTTGGCTGGAACCGAGGTCACCTGCAGCTTGTCCCCCACCGGCTTGTAGGTAGAGGCGTTCAATCCTTCGGTCACCAGAACGTGGAAGGGGCCCGAGGGTTTGTCGCCGCCGTTTTTGATGCGGAAATCGATGCGCGCCGGGCTCCCTCCGTAGATGCGGATCGAAGTCGGATCGATCGAGAGGTCGGGCCGGAAGCCGACGGTGGCGTAGGTGATGGCGCCAACAATCTTTTCGCCGTTGCCCGCAGTCACCACGCTCTGGTAATAAAAGCGCGAGCCCTCGTTCTGTTTGCGGCCCTCGGGCGTGCGCCAGATATTATCGCCCTGGCGCACCAGGGCGATGTTTTGCCACTCGACTGCATTGGCGGAGAGATTGAGGGTCACACCCGCCACCCCGCCGCGATTGCGCAGGGCGGTTTCATCGACCGTCACCGCAAAATAAAAGGGCTCCTGGTGAACCGGCGCGGAGGGATCGGTATTGATCTGCACCATGGCATGGTTCGCCACAGATACGGTCGCCGCTGCTGCCGCATCCTCCCGCGCATCGGAAGCGAAGACCCGGACAGTCGCCTCGCCGTTCCTCCACAGGGAGATATTTTCATTGGTCAGGGTGAGGAGGTCGCACTCCCAGGCGCCGTTCTGCAGGGGCACCACTTTGCGCACCAGGGTTGAGTCGTCCTCGTTGGCGAGGGTCACCACGGCGCTCCCGGTGCTGATTCTGCTCGCCCGGCCGCTGACGCGGATGGTCTCGCCGACCAGGTAGGCGCTGCGCGAGGGTTGAATGGTGACCTCCTCCTCCGAAATATGGTAGTTCAGACCGGGATCACCGAGCAGGACGAAATGGCGGAGATTGTCCCAGTAGCCGTTGGTCCTTTCGATCAGGAAGAGCTTGCCGAGGGTGACAATCTCGCCCATGCGCCGCGCCTGAGCGGCAAAAATGGCATTGAAGAGGGCGATGTCGAGGTAATAATCCCCGTCGGCCGAGGCCTTGGCCGCGGAACCGAAGTGGGCCACTGCGCCGCGGTCGCGGGCGAGCACCAGTTCCATCCCCAGCGAGGGCATCTCGGGATTGTCGAAATGGCCGACGAAACAGGTCATGCTGAAGACGGCGGGATAGCGATTCCGGTTGCTGAGGCGCTTGACGTCCTCGATCTTGAAAAGTTCGTTGTCGAAATAGACCCCGCCGCCGCCGTGGCCGATGAAATTGACCAGGCTCTGACCCGTATTGATCATCTCGGCAAGGGTCTCGGTGTTGCCGTAATGGACCGATCCCTGCAGGGTGGTCAGCCGGTTTATGGTGATCCGTTTCGGTGTATAGCGGGCGACCAGCTCGTTGGCATCACGAATGAAGCGACCGCCGTCGCCTTCGGCATAGACCATGCCGATGCTGCGGCGCCACTCGTCGATCACCGGCTGCTGCTCATAATCGATGGTCTTGTTGACCATAATGTCGGCCTGATCCGCGCTGCTGACGGGAAAGCGGCCGATGTAGAGGTCGGGCAGGATGTCATTGCCGCTGACAGCGACCAGGGCATTGTCCGATGAGGTCATGCCCCAGGAGTTGGTATAGACCATCAGGGTCGGGACGTAGCTTCTGAGATTGAGTTTCTCGGCGGCCCGCTTGTTCATATAGTGGGTAGTGGTGCCGAAGAGCAGCACATGCAAGGGGGCAGGACGAGTCCAGTTGAAATAGGCATAGGAAATAAAGTCGCGCAGGGCATTGGGATCATAGATGCCGTCGTTGAATTCGTCGTAGATATCCTGGATGTCGACCACGGCCGTACGCAGCCCCTCCGCGGCGCGGTGTTGGGCCAGACGCTGCGCCTGAGCGGCGAAATCGGCATGGGTGACGATGATATAATCGGCGCCGTTTGCGGGCGAACGCAGGGCGGAAGGCCGGTCGAGGGTGATGGAGGCCACCGTCCGAAGCCGGTTGCGGCCGACAAAATAGAGGTTGCGCGGGGCCTCGGCCTGGTAGCCGAGATGGCAGCTCCAGCCGCTCCCGCGCTGCTTCATCCGGTACCCGGTCAGGATCTGGCCCTCCTCGGTGAAGGCGTAGATCTGATTGGTGCTGAAGCCATCGATACGCACCAGGCGCTGTCCGCTCGCGGGCAGAAGCACGCGCAGAGAGTCCTCGCTGGCGACCAGCTTGCCGGTGAAATTGAGCTTGACATAGTTGACCAGAATCCGGTCGATTGCAACCCCCTTGATGTCCAGCGGCAGATTGAAGCGCAGAACATTGTTCTGGGAGAGGAGGGCCGGCTTCTCGATTCTCTGCTGGAGGGTGACCGCGGTCTGGTTGTCCCAGTAGGCCTCCGCGACCTGCTGCTGATTGAGATAGAGGCGCACATGATGGTCGGGATTGGCCTGATAGATGTGGGTCAATCCGAGCATGTTCACGGTCAGATCCAGGGGCGTGCCGGGGATAAGATGGTCGACCGGCAGCGGCAGGCTGAATTCATAATCCGGAGAAGCGGGCGCCCAGTACCAATGGTCGAGATTGGGGTCGTTGTTGTCCAGGGTGCGCTCGTAGATCAGATCGCGCTCGAGATGGAGCTGAAACTCGCCGCTTGCCAGGGTGTCGGCAACATTCTGCGGCGGAGAGGAGGGCGACTCGGCAAAACGGGCGCCCACGCTGCCCTCCCAGGAGAGCCAGTAAACGGCGTTGTCGGAATACTGGCTGTATTGAAAGGTCTGTGCGCTGTTATGGCGGCCGATGAAGACAATCCGGTCCTCCTCATCGAAGGTGCCGTCGCTCCCCCCCTCGACCAGAATGGCGACACTTCGACCGCGATGAGTCAGGGAGAGGGCGCCGGGTGAGATGGCGCTCAGGGAGACCCCTGCGCCGGCCACCTCGCGGCCGGTGATGGCATAGACCCCGTCCTGCCCCAGTTCGATGCGCAGACGCTGCGCCTCGCCCCCGGGCTGCACGGATTTGGCCAGGGCGGCCTGGTCACCGCTGATGGTGCGCCACTTTTTGCTCTCCTCATAGTTGGCCAGGGTCGAGGCCAGCTGAGCCTCAACCGCCACCGGCTCGGCGGAGGCGGGGCTGATCCGCGCCAGCGAGGCCGCAGCAGAGCCGCTCTCGCTCTCAATGTCGAGACGCAGGCGGAGTTTACGCACAATCTGCAGCGACTGTTGGCGGCTGGCGTAGCGCACAGGACGAAGATAGACCTGCACCAGCCGCTGGCTGCGGAACATCCCGTCCATACCCAGCTCGGCAGTCCGGGCCGGATACCACCCCTCCAGTTCCGCCAGCGGCAGCGCGGCTCGCTCCCGCCCTTCGGAATCGACGACGCTGTAGACCGGCTTGTCCGCAAGCCGAAGGGCACCAGAGCTGCGCGTTGCGCTCTCCTCGGCAAGAAGGGTAAGGCGGACCTGCCCCGCAGCGGGCACCCCGAAGAGCACGCTGGTCACCGGCAGACGGGGAAGATTGAACTGGTCGGTATAGGTCGCGCCCTCGAGGGTGACATCGGTGATCCACTGGCCGCCGCTCAGCTTTTGGGCGACGCTGACCGAATCAAAAACAATATCATAGACCAGCGCCTTGTCGGACGACTCCACGACGGTGCAGCGGTAGGGCATCTGCGCAGCAGCCAGCACTGCGTGCGCCCATATCAGCAGCAGGCCGGGGAGCACCCGGATCATCTTCTTCATGCCGTTTCCTTTCTCTCTCCGCATCCTGTCGGTCCTCTTGCTCTATTCCGGTTCCCGGTCTGAGAGCCGCTGGCTGAGCTCCTGCAGCTCGTTCAGCAGCTCCATGCTCAACTCGGATAATTTCTTGCCATAGTGCCAGATGCGCTCCATCAGCACCGCCTCCTCGGGGGTCAGGCGCGACTGCATCTCATCGCTAAAGATGTTGATGTAGCCGAGGAGGCCCTGGGCGGCGGAACGCAGCTCATGACCCAGCCGGCGCTGCCGCTCGGAAAGCGGCAGCGGGTTTGCGCCGGTGGGCGCTTTGTTTTGCTCGGCGTCATGCACTGCCAGGCATCCTCTCTTCGGGTTCAGGCCGCGGCGGCCGGACGAGAGTCAGGCCGTAGGCGGCCATCATGATAATAAAGTGGTCCAGGGGCAGTCGCAGCCGGACCTTGATGATCATCACGGCGTGCACCGCCGTGTAGGCCAGGGCGTAGTAGAAAAAGAGGGCCATCCTCTTCTTCAACTGCGGCGGAGCCTTGATATATCCCCAAAAGGTCAAAATCAGCAGGGGCAGAAAGGTGATCAGCCCCAGGATCCGGACCAGTTCCCCCCTGCTGAGATAGGAGGCGGTCACCGGCGAGGGATCAAGGCGCCAGAAAAACAGCCCCTTGAGCAGGGTTCGCTTCGCAAAGGCTCCGGGCTCGGCTGCGATGTAGGCGCGGGCTGTCGCGCTGAAGAGCGAGTCGGCATAGAGCTCCGATCCCGAACGGATGATGCGCTCATCCATTGCCGGGGGTGTGGGCACGCCGCAGGGGGCCTCGATATCAGCGGCCGGATTGTTGCCGAGCCAGAGATTATAACCGCCGTTCGTCGCCAGCAGCGGCCTGCCCAGCTTGTGCTGGTTGCGCACCATCCAGGGGGCCAGGAGCAGAAGCATACCGGCGAGAAAGCATCCGGCCAGCCTGAGCTTCTCCCCCCTGCTGCCGGAGGCGTGACGTAAATGCCACACCACTGTGGCGCCGGCAAGGACAATCGCGGTGGTGACGGTGAGAACCGCCCAGCCCCAGACCATTCCGCCAAAGAACATCATCTTGTTATTATTGGTATTTACAGCTTCCATGTACATCCAGGCGCCGAGTACCAGGAGCATACTGTAAAGGGTAGTGGCTAAAATCGTGCCAGGCAGGAAGATGAAATAGGGATAGAGAGCGCAGCCTGCAGCGGCGAGCAGCGCCGCGGAGGATCCGAAGAGCATGCGGCTGAAAAAGGCGACGAAAACGATGGTGGCCAGGCTGATCACGAGCTGGGCGAGGCGGACCTGCGCGGGCCCGGTCAGACCGGCCATGCGCAGGGCGGCGAGCCAGAGGGGATAACCGGCCGGGATGACGGCCGTCGGCTTGCCATCGGCAAGCACATAGCCCGCACCCCCGGTCAGGTTGGCGGCGAGGAGCAGGTTTTTCTGCTCGTCGCTGTAGACGACGCGCTGGTCGAGACGGGCGATGAGCAAAAAGCGGGCGATAAAGGCGCCCGCCAGTATCATGAAGAAGAGCTGGGTGCGGCGGTTTTTCCGCAATCCGGACATGGTCGGCAAATCGTTCTCCTCTGCGGCTGACTAGTGTCTCTCGGTATAACTGTAAAGTCCGTGCTCCTCAGTCCCGATATAAACCACGCCGGGGTCGCCGTTGGCGACCTGGAGGGCAGTGATAGCGACGCCAGCCGGCATTTCCAGCGACATCTTGCTCCAGGTGGCGCCGCGGTCGGTGCTGCGAAAGACCGAGGTGGTATTGGCCAGGTAGAGCCGGTCTCGCAGCCGTGGATGGGTGACGACAGCCACGCCCCTCCCCTGTCCCTGCGCACCATAGGCGTACTTCCAGCTCTGCCCGGCATCCTGCGAGGTGTAGAAATCGCCGTTGACGGTGACAGCGCAGATCAGGCCGGAGTCGGCCCCGATATAGGCGAACTGGACCGGACTGTCGTAATAGGTTCCGCTG
This sequence comes from bacterium, assembly GCA_029554865.1. Classification (GTDB taxonomy): domain Bacteria; phylum Zhuqueibacterota; class Zhuqueibacteria; order Residuimicrobiales; family Residuimicrobiaceae; genus JAKPUX01. The sequence continues at coordinate 78,923 of JAKPUX010000056.1, forward strand.
GCCTCCACCCCGCTGTTGGCGTAATACCACCGTGCTCCAGCGTCGGTCGTGCGCGCAAAGCCGGTGTAGAGCAGTCCCGCCAACAGGGTCGCCGGATTGCCCGGCAGGCTGGTGACGGCGTGGATCAGGCGGCTGTTGAGGAAGGTGTTGGTCCATTTTTCCTCGCCGCCCCCCTTGCGGTAGATGCCGGTCGCAGTTGCGAGCCAGATGGTCTCATCGCGCTGATTGACGAGGTGGATATCATTGACCAGGGTGTTGGCCACCTCACCCTTGAGGTTGGTCCAGCTCTCCCCACCGTCGTCGCTGCGGCTGATGCCGAATCCCGTACTGCCGCAGTAAAGGCGCTGGGGATTGTCGGCGACGATCTCCACTGATTTGATATCACGGCTGTTCAGCCCGGTGGTGATGGAATGCCAGTTGGAGCCGCCATCTGTGCTCTTGTAAAGGCCGTCGAAGAGGCCGACATAGAGAGTGGCGGGGTGGTCGGGATGGACGGCGATGCACTGCACCTTGCGGTCCGTCACCTGCAGAGGAAGCGCACGCCAGCCCTTTTCTTCGACTTTCGGCGTGACGGGATCTTTTTCGCAGCCGGCGCACCCCATCAGGAGCACGAGTGCGGCCTGAAACAGCGGGACAACCTTGCGCATCTTCTTCTCCTTACCTGATTACCTGATTGCAATTGAGACCGCCCAGCTCGAACTTGCGCAGCGAAAGGGCGAGAGCAGTCCTGGCCTCGGCCAGATGCGGGAGCGGCTGCGGCCGGTTGAAAACCCGGGCGTAAGCGGCCAGAAGCGGCGGATGGGTGTGGACCCAGGCCAGTTCGTTGATCACCCGCTGCCGCCCGTAGGCGCCCATATCAGCGCGCATCTGCGGATTGTCGAGCAAAACATTGATTTTCTGGGCAAAATGACGGACATCATTGGGCCGTGCATAGAGAGCGGCGCGACGGGCCGAGTAGTGAATCTCCTTGAGATCAAAGGCGACGATCGGCCTGGCGAAGACCATATATTCGAGTATCTTGTTCATGGTGGAGTTGTTGGCCCATTCCGACCAGGGATCAGGATCGACACAGACATCAGCGGTGGAGAGATAGCGGGCCAGTTCCTCATCGCTGATCCGGCCGGTGAAATGGAGATAACCGGTCATCCCCATCTCCGCGCTCATCCGCTTCAGATCCTCGACGGCCGGGCCGCCGCCGATCAGAACGAAAGTGACATCATGCCGATGCAGGGTGCGGTGAAGATAGTGGGCCGAGCGCAGCAGATAATCGACCCCGTCCTGCTGGCACATCTCTCCGAGATAGCAGACCAGGAAGGGGCGATCGCGCCGCAGCTCCGGGGCGGGCGCAACCGGGTGTAGCCGGCTGAGGTCCGGACCCGTGCGCACGACAAAGACATCCTCCGCCTTTTTATGGCCGCGCTCCAGGGCGATGTCGCGGTAGGACTCGTTGGTGACCAGGACCACCCGGGCGGTCTTGAGGGTCAATTTTTCCAGGAGGAGCAGGGCATGGTAGAGCAGCCCGCGCCGGCCCCGAAACTTGGCTGAGAACATCTCGGGTGAAAGATCGTGATGATCAAAGATGAACTCCTTGCCGACCAGCTTGTAGAGCAGGCCGAGGAGGAAATAGGTGTCGGGCGGATTGCAGGCCTGCAGAACGTCAAAACCTTCCCGGCGCAGCACCCGCAGCGAAAGGCGTGCTGTCTGCAGCCAGGCGTAGATGAACTCGGCTGCGTAGCCCAGCACCCCTCTCGCCTCAAAGGGGATGCGGTAGCGGTGGATCTGAATGTTGTCGATGACTTCATGCACCTTCGGGTACTCCCGGGAGGTGGGGCAGATCACCGAAACCTGGTAGCCGTTATCGCGCAGGGTGGTCGCCTCGAGCCAGACCCGGCGGTCAAGCGGCACCGGCAGGTTCTGGACGACGATCAAAATCCTACCAGCAGATTCCTTCATAATTGACCTCTTTGATATGAGTGTGCCTGCCGTTTTTCAGTCCCGACAGGTCGATGATTTTATGGCCGTTGCGCAGATCGCCCAGCACCCTCTCGTGCTCCTGGCCATTATTGCCGATGACGACGACTTCGGAACGGGCGAGCAGTTCTTCCATGGAACTGCACATCAGCTTGGCGATATGGGGCACCTCGCGTTCAATGTACTCCTTGTTGGCGCCCATGAGCCGCGCCATCGAGACATTGCGGTCGTAGATGCGCACCTCGTAGCCCTTGCCCACCAATTCCTCGACCAGGGCCACGACCGGGCTTTCGCGCAGATCGTCGGTGCCGTGTTTGAAGCTCAACCCGAGCACACCAATGCGCTTGCGGCCGCAGGCCTTGACGAGCCGGAGGGCGTGCTGGAGATGCTCCTCATTGCTCTCGAGCGCCGAATTGAGCATGGGAATGGCGACGTCATCCTGCCGGGCCCGGTGAGTCAGGGCGCGCAGATCCTTGGGCAGGCAGGAGCCGCCGAAAGCGAACCCCGGCTTGAGATACAAGGGCGAGATGTTAAGCTTGGTATCCTGGGTGAAGACATTCATGACCACACGGCTGTCGACCTGAAAATTCTTGCACATCCGGCCGATCTCGTTGGCAAAGGCCACCTTGACGGCATGAAAGGCGTTGTCCGCATATTTTATCATCGAGGCCTCACCCGGGGCCAGCTGGAAGAGCGGAGCGGGCAGGCTGGAGTAGAGCGCCGAGAGCAGATCCGCCGACTCCTGATCAAAGACCCCGATCACGGTCTTGGGGGGATGGTAAAAATCATGGACCGAACTCCCCTCGCGCAGGAATTCGGGATTGAGGGCGAAGCCGAAATCGCTGCCTGCATGCATGCCGCTTGCCGCCTCGAGCGCCGGAATGGCCATCTCTTCGGCTACGCCCGGCAGGACGGTGCTGCGCAGGACGACCGTGATGCGATGGCCCGCGCTGCGCAGCAGCCGGCCAATATCGGTGCAGACCCGGTTGACGTAATCCAGATGGAGGCTGCCATTGCCGTTGCTCGGCGTGCCGACGCAGATGAAAACCAGATCGCGGTCCGAAAGATCGGGCGCGGTGGTTGCTCTGAGGCGGCCGGCCTGACGCTGGGCCAGGATCAGCTCCTCCAGCCCCTCCTCGACGATGGGAGAGAGCCCCTCATTGATCAGACGCACCTTATGGGCGTTGATATCGACGCCGATGACGTCATGCCCCATCTCGGCCAGACAGGCTGCCGAGACGCACCCCACATATCCCAAGCCGAAAATGCTGATCTTCATAGGGAACGGACCTCCAGAAACCACTCCAATTACACACCAGGCTGCAGCCGTGAACCGTAAAAGCTCCGGCGCAGATGATAGCCATAGATCGCCCTGAGCAGCCGCTGTGAAGCAGCGCAGCCGATTCGTCGACCGCAGCCCGCCAGGACAGTCAGCGGCCGGACCGACGCCCCGTTGACCAGCAGGGTCTTGAGGCGATAGCGGCGGCGTTCGGCCGGGGTGAGACCCGCGTCGTAGAGCCCGAATCGCCGGGCCAGCTCCGTGCCCATTTCCGGCTGCAGGGCGTGCCAGCGCGCCACCGCCTCTCCATAGAGCGCGCCCTTGCGCAGATACTCCTCCAGGCGGAGGGGATGATGATGCACAGCGAGGGTATCGCTGTGGTAGAAAAAACGCATGCCTCTCCTGGCCAGCCGGTAGGCCAGCTCGAGATCCTCCGCCGCCGGCAGGCGCTCCTCAAAGCCGTGAATCTCCAGCAGTGCGCTGCGAGGCATCGAGCTGTTGGCCGTGCGGTAGCGGCGGAAGTCGATCTCGCCCGTGCGGGCATCGCCGGCCGCCAGCCGCAGCTCATGCCAGCGCGCCTGCTTCGGTCCCATCAGCTCGGCGGACATTTCGATCCGGCCCAGATGGCATTCAGCGCCCCGGGCGCGGCTGTGCAGCTCAAGATGGCGGCGCAGCAGGGAAGGCGAAGGGATGGTGTCCGCGTCGAGAAAGAGGATGATCTCCCCGCGGCTGGCCGCCAGGGCGCGGTTGCGCGCTGCCGCCGCGCCCTCTCCCCCGCCCTGCAGCGAGATGAGCGTGAAGGGAGTCTTGCCGGCCTGTTCGCGCAGATGGTCCATGGTGCCGTCGCTGCTGCCGTCGTCGACGACAATCACCTCAAAGTGTTCGGGCGCCAGCTCCTGCTTGCAGAGGCCATCGAGCACGCGCCGCAGCACATCGAGCCGGTCGCGCGCCGGGATGACTACCGAAAGATGCAGCGGTCGGGAGTTCATGCCATCTCCTCCCTGCACTGCGGCCAGGCCGCCCGCCAGAGCTGACGGAGGTCGCTGCGGTCGATCGCCTGCAGCAGCCACAGGGCCGTGAGATAGACACTGCCGCCGGCGGCGGCGCGCAAAAAGAAATTCATCCCCTGCGAAAAAAGCAGGGTCAGGGCGAGCAGGGCGGCCGAGGCGAGCAGGGCCAGGGTGCGGCGGTCCGGGCGCAGGGGATAGAGCAGGGTGTGCACCGACCCGAGCTCGACGACAGCGAAAACCGCCGAGCCCGCCACCATTGCCGCCGCCCCGCCAATTGCCGAGAACCTGGGGATCAGCAGCAGATTGACGATGACCACCGTCGCTGCGGCCAGAAAATTGGCCATGAGATCACGCCCCTGACGATGATGGCTGACCAGGGTGTAGGCCAGGACCGGAATGACACCGTAGGGCACCACCATCCACGCCAGCCAGCGCAGAACCGGTATCGCCGGAGCCATGGCCGGGCCATAGAGAAAAAGAATCACCGGCTCCGCCAGCAGGCTGAGCACCAGGGCCGCACCGATGAAGAGCATGAGCAGATAGTGCAGCGCACGGCGCAGCAGCCGGCTGTAAAGCGCGCGATCCCGGCGGGCGAGGCGCGCGGCAACCGGAAAGAGGGCCTGGCTGAAGGCGACTGCGAAGAGAAGTACATAGCTGATCAGCTTGTAGGCGGCCGAATAGTAGCCCGCTGCTGTCTCCCCCTCAAGCCAGGTGATCAGCACCACCGTGATCGACCAGAAGAGGGCGTTGAAAAAGGCAATCGAGAGAAAAAGCGGCACCTGCTGCAGCAGATAGGCGGTCATTCCCCGCTCCAGACGCCAGATGGGCCGGGCCACCCTGCTGCCGGCGAGATGATAAAGCAGCACTGCGGCGGCCACCTTGCTCAGGGCCAGAGCCGCGACAACGGCCATGATGCCCCTGCCGGCAAGAAGCAGGCCGAGACCGAGAAGTATGAGGATGGCGTTTTCCGCCAGCGTGCCCATGCTGATGAACTGCATCTTTTCGGCGGCCGTGAGCATGGCGCGGCTCCAGTAGGCGAGACAGGTAAAGGGCAGCAGGAACGCCAGGAGGATGACAATGCGCAGGGTCCCGGGATCGGGGCGGATCAGCCACGCCGCACCAGCCATCAGCACTCCTCCCGCCGCCGAGCTCGCCAGCCCGATGATCAACATGTGGCCGAAATAGGCGGCCGCCGTGGCGGGATTCTGCGCCGCATCCCGCGTCAGCACCGAGGAGAGACCGAGGCTGGAGACCAGCTCGAAAAAGCCCATCAAGGCGAGGGCGAAAGAGATCGCCCCGAAAGTGCCGGCGCCGAGATAGCGGGCGAGCAGGATCCAGAACAGCGCGGAGCCGAGCCGGGCGACGACATCCGCCAGCGAGCGCCAGACCGTATTTTTAATCAGGGTTTGCAGCATCCGCCGTCTCTTCAACAGTGATTCCGCCGGATTTCCCGGCGACGATCAGCAAGCCATTGCCATCTCGATTGACGCTGAAATAGTCGATGGCCATGAGCAAAAGCACAAAGGGGTGCACCAGCACCAGATAAAAGGGGAACAAGACGAGAAACAGGGAACTGAACTGCACCGCCGTGACCAGATCATAGGCCAGCCGCCCGCAGGGGCCATAGCTGAGCTCACGCCGGGTCACCTCGAATCCGCACTGCCCCAGCCGCGAGGCAAGCAGTTCCGGGGTATAATAGCGGACATGGCCGTGGGGAAGCTCGCCGCCCGCAGCCCTGGTCATCGCCGCGATTCTGCGTTCGAGGGATTTCAGCACCCGCCGCTCGGAAAGGGGCACATAGATGAGCAGGGACCCCCGCTCGCGCAGCAGGGCGTGGAAACGCTGCAGCAGGGCGAGATCATCGGGGATGTGCTCGAGCACGCTGCAGCAAAGAATGAGATCCACCGCTCCGCCCAGATCATCCCGGGTGATGTCGCCGGCGCGGACCTGCACCCGCTCCAGACCGAGACGCTGAAAAAAATCCGCCAGGTCCGCGGCCTGCTCCGCATCCTGCTCGACCGCCTCGATGCGCAGGGCGGGTGCACGCCGGGCGAGGGCATAGGTGTGTTGGCCCATGCCGCACCCCGCATCGAGGGCGCTGGACATGTCCCCCCGGGCGGCGAGCAGACGGCGCATCGCCCTGGCGATGTACCATTCGCGCAGGGTGGTGAGGTGTATAAGGGCGTATCCCGCCCGGCGCCGCCAGAGGCTGCGGCCGATCAGGCGTGAGATCTGCTTGGAATTCATCTCAGCTTTTCTTCCCGGCAAGTTCGACGGCCTGATCCCGCCAGCTCCTGTCCAGATGGATCAGGGCTTCGGTGATGGCCGCGATGGTCCAGAAAAGGTACATCAGGGTCAGACTTGATTTATAGCCGTCGGCCAGGCTGGCGAGCAGAAAGCAGACGACACTGACAAAGAGCCCGACCGCGATCTCGCGGAAAAATTTCACCCGGCACTTCATCGCCGTCATTGTGCGCACCAGCAGGGCCGCGAGCAGCCAGAGAAAGGCTGCAAAGCCAATAAGGCCGATTTCAGCGAGGATGAGCAGATAATTATTGTGCACCACTGCGACCTTGGTGAAGGGGTCTTCAATGCGCCAGTATTCCCGGATATAACTGTCATAGTTATTCACCCCCACACCAAGCACCGGATGATCGTTGATGATCTCCAGCGCGACGCGTGCTGTGGTCAGACGCGATTTGGCCGAACCGTGGTCGTCGCCGGTCAGCCGGTTGTAAACGGTCTCTCCGTAAAAGAATGCCAGACCGGCGACGAGCAGCAGCGCCATCCCGATCCGCTTCAGGGTGCGCAGGGTGACCAGATTTCTCATCAGTATAAAAACCATCCCCGCCATCATGGCGACCAGAAAAGCCCCCCAGACGCTGCGCGACTGGGTGAGGATCAGGGCGACCAGGCCGCCCATGGCGGCGAGCAGGGAGAGCAGAAACATCTTGCGCTCCCGGGTGGTAAGCATCAGGATCGAGGCGATGGGCAGGATGAAACCGAGATAGCGGGCGAAGCCATTGACGTTTCCTACCGTACCGCCGGGACGCAGAACCATTCGCGCTTCCCGCTTGTAGGCGACAAAATTGCTCAACTCCTCAGTGCCGACCAGCCCCAGGGCCGATCCGCTGTAGTACTGTGCCACCATGACCCCCGACTCCATCACCAGACCGAAGAGCAAGGCCGTGACCACCAGCCCCACATCCCGGTTGTCGCGGATGTTATTGGCCAGATAGAGAAAAAAGATCAACATCTTGCCATACATGGCGATGTCGAAGAGGCTCAGGGTGATATTGCGCGCCGCAAGTATGGAAAAACTGCTCATGATGATCAGCGCCAGGGTCGGCAGGGTGATCGCCGGAAACCACTGGATGCGCTCACGGTTGCGTTCGTGCACCGCCGTCACCAGCCACTGCACCAGCAGGATGAAGAGAAGGATCTCTGTCGTCCCGATGGCGATGCCGCTGTGGCCGGAGATGCTGCGCTGGTAGAAAAACTTGTAGTCCAGGCCGAGGGGGATCAGAAAGAGCATCCACCACATCACAAACCGGCGGAAATCCGGGACGATGGCGAGCACGAAGGGCATGAGCAGGCCGATGAAAGCGTACATCGACCAGCCCGCGCGCAGGCCCCAGATGAACCAGGCGGCGCTGGAGACACCCACCGCGATGGCCGCCAGGATGAGCAGATTGATGATCTGCCGTAAGATGGATCGTTCTTCATTATTCACGCTGTAGGAATTCATACCCGTACTGCACCTTTTTGATTATGCCCGCTCCAGGCCCTAGACGAGACGGTTATAAAAACCGTCCGGGATGGTGATCTTTTGCCGGTTCAGGGCGACCCCGAGCAGGTTGGCCTGGGCGACCGACAGCTTGCGCTTTGCATTCTGGGCCACCTCCCAGCGGGTTTGTCCGGCGCGCACGACCAGGATCACCCCATCGGAGAGGGCTGAAAGGGAGAGTGCGTCGACATAATTGAGCACAGCGGGGGCATCGATGATGACGTAGCGGAACTCCTCCCGCCAGCTCTTGACCAGTTCGCGCAGTTCCTCGGAGCCGACGATGTCGGCCGGCTTGCCCTTGGCCGCCCCTGCGGTGATGATGTGCAGGTCGCCCTGGCTGAGACACCGGGTCAGCTTGCGCCAGTCCCGCTTCTCTTCGATGATCTCCGCCAGCCCCTCATCCTGTTCGATCCCGAAAAAGCGGTGGAGGGCGGGATTATAGAGATTGGCGTCGACCAGGAGGACGCCGCCCTTTTTGATCGCCTGAATCAGGGCCTCGGCCGCCTCTTTCTGGATATAGTCGGTGAACCGGGATTGAAAAATCTCCTCGCCGGCCCGCTGCTCCTGCACGGCATCTTCAGACGTGCTCGCGGATTCCGCCGGAGCGTCCTGCTCCGGTGCATCCGCCAGGGCAAGCTCCGAACCGGCGATAAAGTCGCTCCCGGCCGCCTCAGCCTGCACCCTTTCGGCCAGCCCCTTCTCCATACCGCCGGAGAGCAGAAAGGCGAGCAGGGTGGCGATGGTCGAAGAGCCCTCGCCCGAGATCGAGCTGGCGATGGTGAGAACGCGCATCTGGCTGCGCTGTCCGGCGATGCGGATGTATTCGCGCAGATCGTAAAAATCGGAGAGGATCTCCTCCGGCAGGCTGCAGGGCAGGATGCCGGTTTGGCCGGACTCTTCCCCGGCCGGCCAGGGCGGAGCGGCTATGCCCTCTTTGGCGTCAATTTTTTCCAGTTCATCGAAAATAGCACTCATGGGAACACCTCATCGTTTTCGGAAAAAATTAATAATTTACTAAAAAATCGAAAGTTCACCCAGGTCGAGGCCGTCAAACCCCGCGGCGAATTCCAGTTCCACCGCCGGCTCGACGCGGGGGCGCCGCCGGGCAGGCAGCGGTTCGCTCTGTTCATCAGCTGGGGCAGCGGCCTCACCGGTAGCAGGGGCGGAACAGATTTCCGCGGCGCGCTCAATAATCTCGGCTGCGGCAGCTGCGCTGCCGGCGGGAGGCACCCAGCTCTCCCCTTCCGGTGCGGCATTCTCGCTCTTTTCCGCCTGGCCGGGGTCGCCAGCCGGCCCCGCCTCGGCCGTCATCACCTTGTCTTCCTGCACCAGATCGAGGATCAGGGCTGCGTCGATCTGCCTGACCTTCTGTGCGGCCGCCGCCATCAGTGCATTGTCACACACCTGATTGATCAGGCGGGGGATGCCGTCGCTGACCTCGAAGATGACCTGTAGGGCTGCCTCGGTAAAGATCTCCTGCTTGCGCGCCCCTGCCACCTTGAGCCGATGCCGGATATAGGCCGAGGTATCGGCCTCATTGAGCCGGTGCAGGGTCGCCTTCAGGCTGATGCGCTGCTTGAGCTGCACCAGGGCCGGATCGTTGAGATAGCGGTCGAGCTGGGGCTGCCCGCTGAGGATGACCTGCAGCAGCTTCTGGCTTGCGGTCTCCAGGTTGGAGAGCTGGCGGATCTCCTCGAGCACCTCGGGTTTGAGGTTCTGGGCCTCGTCAATGATCAGGATCGAAAAGCGCCCCTGCTGGTATTCGCGGATCAGAAAGGTGTAGAGCTCGATGAGCAGGTCGCCGAGGTCCTCCCCCTTGGGCGTGAAGCCGAAATCGCGGCAGATATAGCGGAGCAGCTCGCGCGAGTTCATCGTGGTATTGAAAACCCAGGCGAACTGCACCCTGTCGTTAAAACCCTTGAGGAGGGTGCGGATGAGCATACTCTTGCCGAGGCCGGGCTCGCCGATGATGGCATTGATGCCGCGCCGGCTGGCGACCGAGGTCATGATGCGGTCGAGCGCCTCCTGATGCACCGCGCTCTTGTAGAGAAAACGCGGATCCGGGGTGGTGGCAAAGGGCTCTTCGCGCAGATGGAAATGTTTTAGGTACATGGTTTCCTCGTCAGATCTTCGGGATCAATCGTGGTGTTTGGATGCTAGTTCACTCTTCTTGCCGGCCAGGGCGGCTGGCTTTTCGGCGCCGAACAACTCATCAACCGGGACGCCAAAAATCTCCGCCGCTTTGCGCTTGAACTCCAGAGTGGCCTCGACGCGATTGTTCTCCACCATGGAGAGATAGGTCGCGCTGCATCCGAGCAGGAAGGCCAGCTCATACTGCTTGAGTTCCGCTTCCCAGCGTTTGATTTTCAACATATTTTTCATTTCCTGATCTCCATTATCTTGGTCAACAGCTTCCGTTGCTTCGCCATCCAGCGTTCATCTTGCTGTTTTGACACCGCTGTCTACTCTTCGGCGCCCGCTTCATCACCGGGACGCGATGGATTTTGCTTGCCCATCGGGGTCTTGAAATCACCGATCGTGGCGAGAATCGGCAGCCCCAGGCAATTATGGACATCATCGGCACTGTTGACCGAGTGGTCGAAATACTCCATGAAAAAGGCCACACCCAGGGCGACCACGAGCCCGAGCAGCAGGCCGAGGGCGATCCAGAGGGGACGGTTGGGGCTGACCGGACGCTGCGGCACCGCGGCCGCTTCAAGCACCTTCACCTGCACCAGGTACTCCTGGCGGTTGGCGGCCAGTCTGGCCTGCTCGCGCTGACGGAGCAGCATCGAATAGACCGACTTGAGATCATCGATGCCGATAGTCAGCCGGCCGAGATCGTACTCCTTGCGCGAGAGATCGGTGACGTTGTAGGCGACCTGCGCCATGCTGCCGGCCAGGGCCCGCTCCTCCGCCTGTTTGGCCTTGATGTCGATCTCCTCGCCCTGGATCAGTTCCTTGACCGCCTGATCGATCTTTTTCTTGTTCTCATCGATCTGGGCCAGGACCGAAGCCAGCTCGGGATGGTTGGAGGTGTATTTCTGCTCAAGACTGCTCTTCCTGATCTCGAGGCCGAGCAGGCTCTTGCTCAATTCGTTGACGTAGAGGTAGCGTCCGCCCGCGTTGCCGCTCTCGGTGTTGGGAATGACGATCTCGCCGCCGCCGGTGAGCTGTTCGCGGATCACCTTGAGTCTGGCCTCTTTGGAGAGACGCTCGGTGCGCACCTCGGTCAGCCGCTTGTCGTAATCGGCGAGGGTTTCGAACAGGATCGAGGACTGATGGTCGACGGAGAGCACCCTCTCGCGCGCCTTGTACTCCATCCCCTTCTTCTCCAGCTCGTCGATCTGGGCGCTGACCTGCTGGATCTGCTTGTCAAAGTATTCACTTTCGCGCTCATCACGCTCCAGCGCAGGCCGCTGCTTGATATATTGTTCGACCACCTGGCTGACGATGCTGGCAGCGAGGGCGGGATTGCGGCTTTCATAGCTCACCCGCAGAACGTTGGAGTCCTTTTCACGCTCGACCTCGAGGTCGGTGCCCAGCAGTTCAATGGCGCGATCGCGGTCAGAGGGGGTGGGCTCTGCGGCCGAACCCTTCCTGCGGTCCAGCCCCAGTGCCGCCACCACCGGCTCGAGAATGCTGCGCATGCGCATGATGATGGGCTCGGAGCTGAGGCGCTCGTAGTAGGATTTGTCATGAATCTGGATGAGGCTCAGCAGATGCTCTTTTTCAATGTCGAGCTGATAATTGATCATCAGCCGGGCGTTGGCGCGATAGGTCGGCGGCACCAGAAACGCCGCGATGGTGATCACCCCGACGATGGCGAGAAAGAGGAACAGAACGACTCGCCCTCGTTTTTGCAGTACGCCCATGAAACTTTGCGGCGACATGGGGCTGTCATACTTGCTGTACTGAATCATGGTACTCTCCTCGTGCTTGCTGAATGATGGCTCACCGCAGTCCGCGGTACCAGTAGAAATAGCGCGTCCAGGAATCGAACGGCGGCAGAACAACGTCATAGACCTGTGAGACAAAGGCATTGACATCGGCAATAAAAGTGCGCGGCACGTAGATAATGTCGTTGCCCATCACCGGCAGGTCGTTTTCAATGCCACCCTTCATCGAGGTGTAGGAGAGATCGATACGTGTGGCTTCGGCGCGCTGTTCGCCATCCATGCGGATGAGGATGACACTGCCCATCTTGGCGCTCTTTTTCGGGCCGCCGGCAGATGCGATCGCACGCAGCAGAGTCATGCCCTTGGCGACATCCATGCTCCCCGGGTGGTCCACCTCGCCGGCGACATAACATTTCTGGCCGCCGAATTCCCGGACGATGACGGTGACATCGGGGTGGACGAGAAGCTGGGCATAGGCCGCGGTCACCACCGAATCGAGTTCGGCCGGCGACAACCCGAGGGCATCGAGCTCGCCGACGCCCTGCAGGGAGATGCGGCCATCCGGACGGATCGAGACCGTCTCGTTGTATTCGGGGCTGGCCAGAAACTTGATGTCGATGACGTCGCCAAAACCGAGGCGATAGACCATACCGGGCACGTAGGCCCGGGCCGGCTCAGCTTTGGCCTCGACGATCTGCGGACTCGGGGCACTTTTTTCAGGCTGAACCTGCTGCTGTTCTTTCGCCTTGGTGCTCTTCCTGACCACCTTGGTGCGCTTCTGTACCCTCTCCTTCCCGGCCTCAGCCTCCCTGGCCGGGGCTGATGCGACAATCACCTTGTTGCTGCCGTCGATCTCCGCGGTTGAATGCGGACGCACGCTGCAGCCTGATATCATCACCGTGAAGAGCATGGCCACACCAGCGGCGGGCCATCTGCGGCGAAACCATTTATCTTTCATTTGATCCTCACACAATTAGAAATTGAACTGCTGCTTGTCAGTTGCTCATTGTCTGAATGCGGCCGGGGACGGCAGGGCGCCTGCCAATGACATGCTCGGGTTCCGGCTTGACCAGAGCCACATACATGCGTCCCGAGCTTGAACCGCCATTGCCGCCCAGTTCCACGGCGCCGGCGGGGAACTCCTTCTCATAGACATGCAGGGCAGCGAGATCACTGGTGCTGATCGCCAGGCCGGTATCCCTCCAGCCCGAGAGCCAGGCGGGAAGCGATGCAGCCCCGGCATCGAACGCCACATAGACGGTCGAGGGCTGGTGCAGGGTGAAGGAGACCAGACGGTCGCTGCTGATCTGGCGGTCGCTGTCGGCACTTTTAAGCCAGAGCAGGTTCTGCAGGACCGCCGGTATATCGAGCAGGGTGAAAGTGCGATCGACGTAATAGGTGTCGCCGGTATGCAGCCAGCTCCATTGATACCCCGCCGGAGCGGTCAGATCGACCGTATAGCTGGTCTCCGGATGATACCCGCGCACGTTATTGGCGCCCATCCGGTTGGGAATCGCCGCCCGGTCGAGAATATTGCGGGCGATCAGGGTGTAGACCCGGTTGGCCTCATGCCGGCCGGTGGCCAGTTTGACCGACTCCCGGTCGGCCGCGAGGCGGGCGGAGAGAACCGGCAAGCCCTGCAGGATCTGGTAGTTCTGCGGCGATTCCGCAGAAGCCGCCTGCACCGGCTCGGAGAACCAGGCAATGATGGTGTCCGGCGCGGCAATCGTGACCCGGCTCAGATAGGGGGGCTCAACATCGGCCAGGCTCTTGAAACGGCCGTTGGCGGCCCCTGCACTGCTGTTATCCGCATCATCGATGGCGTAGATCTCGTAAAAGTACTCGGTCCCTTCCTTGAGGTTGGCATCGCTGAAGCGGGTTTCGCTCTGCACTGCCAGCTCCACACCATCACGCAGGATGCGGTACCTGGCGGCCTGATCCCCGTCCGAGGCCGGCACGGGAGGCTGCCAGACCAGGGTAAGGCTCTGGTGGGTTGTACTCTCGATGCCCAACTCCCGCGGGACCTGCGGCGGTACGGTATCCCGATTGGTGGCTTCGCCAATGTAAAGGACCCAGTCGCCGCTGAAGGGCGGCGTCAGGGTGACGGTGCCGCCGAACTGCACCACAAAGGGAGCACTGTACTGGCCGGTGACCGGATTGAGCCATTTGGCCGGCAGGCTGCCAAGGTGCCCCGAAAGGTTGAGGGTCACCGCTCCGCCTGTGCTGTGATAGGCGAAATAGTTCCGGCCGGGGATGGCCATCAAATTGCCGGAGCTGATGAGCTCGTGATGAGGATCCATCTCCGACCAGGGGATCTCACCCATGAAGGTATTGCAGTACTGGGCCCACTTTTGCTCCTCGGGCAGGGCATCGGGATCATAGCCGCCCTTGTCCGGGGCATAGGTGGTGAAAAATCCGGTGGTGTAATACCCGCCGTTGGAGATAATTTCCCAGATGGCGACCCGGCTGGGTCCATTGGGTCCCTCATCCTCCTCTTCGGGATAAAAATAACGCGGTTCACCGTTGACGACCGGCTTGTTGTAAATGCGGTCACGGCGGAGGTCGCGGACGTTGTAGGGGGTTTGCTGCATCACCGCACCGTGCCAGGCCAGGGGCGCAAAGGGAGCACTGCTGCCTCGGCCCGAGGGGTGGAGGGTGATGACGTGGTCATAGGGATCGAGCTGATAGATCAGCTGTCCCCAGTGCTCGTATTCCGAAATCGGACGGCCATAGTCGGCAATGATCTCTTCGTACTCGCCGGTGATCACCCAGACCACATTCTTGGCGGCATATCGCGAGACCAGATAACGGACGAATTTGTCGAACTGGGCCTCACTGAACTCGACATACTCCTGGGCCCAGGTGAAAAACATCACCGGCACGATACCCTTGCTGTTGGCATAATCGATGCGCTTGTCGATCCACTGAAAATAGCCGGGGTTGAGGCGGTCGTAGTTTTTGGATTCAACTCCCTCCTCGAAGCAGGTGCCGCCCTCATTTTTCCAGAAGCCGAGGCCGTTGATGTAGCTCACCACGATGGAGTGCATGGCGGTGTAGCCCTGCTCTGCACGCAGGTCGATATACTCCTTCCAGCGCCCCTCATAAGGAAATAACGAGGTGAAGCCGCGCCAGGAGGTATCCCCGCGCCAGAGCCAGGGCGTGCCGTCGTCATGCATAAAGGTGTAGGGCCGGGCGGGATTGAGTCGGACAAAGCCGTGCGCACCGCTCTCGACGCACTGGAAGGATCCGGTGGCATTGAGCGAGGCCACCGGACTGGTGATCCGGTAGGTCCAGGTCCCCACCTCGGTCGGGGCGATGCGGACTTTGAAAACATCCCCGAGATCCCAAAAGCCGTTGATCTCCAAAGTCCTGGTCGGACCGGTAAAGACCCCCTTGAGGGTGACATCGCGGTAGCGGTTGGTCGTGGATGCAAGCCCGCTGGCGACCAGGGTGATGTCGATCGATTCGTAGCGTCCCACTGTGGCCGGATTGAGGCCGCGAGTGGTGAAGCTGCCGCTGAAGGCGCTGCTCAGGGCATTGCCGGCGTTGTCCTTGGCCGAGGCGGCAACCTGCACCGTGTAGGTGGTGTTGGGCTGGAGCAGAACGTTGGGCTGGAAATAGAGGGCATTGCCCACCCAGCTGACGCTGCCGGCCACCGCCGGCGAGATCGAGAAGGCGGCCTGGGCCGAGCTCTGATTCATGGGCTCGGAAAAATGGACGAGGATGTCCGCGTCCACCGCCGCGCCCTCGCCGCTTGACTGGGGATCCAGCCGCACCACCTCGGGCGGAGTGGCATCGGTGTAGCGGTAGAGCTTGAAATTGCTGTAGACAATACCGATCGGCACCTGCAGTCCGCCGCTGCGCGAGAGCAGACCCGAGCCCAGCCGGATGCGATGGTCGGGCGGGGCATACTCTGCGCCGAAAGTCGAATAGTCCCAGGTCTTGAGCAGCACATCATCCATATACCACTGCATCTTGCCCCCTCCCCAGACCAGGCGGTGCCGGTAGGTGTGGCTTTTCTCCCACTCAAAGGGGCCGACAGCGGGATCCTCAAAGGCATGGGGATCGTCATCATAGCCGCCGTTGAAAGCCGCCACGTTGAGGCGCAGCTTCATCCGGCGCCACTTGTAGAGGTCCCCGGCGGTATAGCCGTAGATATGGATGTAACATTTGTAGGGATTGTGCCATTGTTGGACGCCGTACCAGCTGTTGTCCACATCCTCATCCCACATGCTGAAAAGGTTGTAGTGGACATTTTCAGAATTTGGGACCTCGGCACCGTACCTGTCGTGATCAAGGTTGGGAAATACTTCCCTGCTGGCATAAATGCCCCGGACGTTGAATGAGATCTCGCCGGCTGCGCAGGTCGGGATAGAGTATTGAATATAGTCGAGGGCGGTCTGGGTCGTCCAGCCCTCGCTGCTCAACTTTCCGCCGCGCTGGGTGCCGGTTGTTCTGGCATTGGTGAGAGGGTCATCGATTTCCAGGATCTTGGTCACCGACTGTTCGGCGGCCGGGAGGGCCGCCGCCAGGATCAGGAGGAGCAGGATCACTCCCCGCAGCGAGTTTATGTTCAGAGCGTGCAGCTTCATCATATCTCCTTGAGTCTGATTTGCAGGCCTGCGCGGATTCATGCCGCTGCTACTTGGCCATGGTCATACGGCGCACCGCCTTGAAGCCGTTGATCTCGAGAGAATAAAAGTAGGTTCCGGTCGGCACCACGCTGCCGTTGGCGTCGCGGCCGTCCCACTCCATGCTGTACTGTCCGGCCATCTGGGACTGGTCCACCAGCGAACGAATAAGCTGGCCGCGGATGTTAAAGATCGCCAGCTTGACTTGGCCGTTATCCTTCAGGGTATAGCTGATGCTGGTTGAAGGATTGAAGGGGTTGGGATAGTTCTGCGCCAGCAGATACTCGGTCGGCTTGGCGACGGCCACAGCCGTTCGCGGTCCGTTGAAGGTGATCTGGCCGTCCAGCGCGATATCCGCCAGCCAATAGTAATAGACCACCTGGTCGTCGATGCGATAATCGGTGAAGGTGTACTCGTGGCGGCTCTGCGAGTTCATCGCGCCCTCGATCATCTTTTCGGTGATGAGCTCCTTTTCCCCATGGGGCGACAGCGCGCGGTAGAGATGGAAACCGAGGTTGTTGGTCTCCGACTGGGTCACCCAGTTCACCTGGATCATGCCGGGAAACGAGGAGGCGGTGAACGAGGCGAGCTCGACCGGGGTGTGCATGGCCTGAGTCACCTGAAAGGTGCGGAAGTCGTGGCTGTTCATGTCGCTCGAAGGCAGGGTGAAGAGCTCCGAGCTGCCAAAGTGCACGGGCTCGCCGGGGACCACAGACGGACTGTTCCAGGCGCGCAGATAGACGACATTGCCGAGGGTGATCAGATCATCACTCCAGATGACACTGAACTTGCCCTCATCGGGGTTGAAGGGAAAACCGTAGCCGATGAAGGTGCTGTCGAGTATGGCATCATCCCCGGTGGCATTGCCGAGTGAGTCCGGATCTTCAGCGACACCGTTGGGCCCGGCCCAGACCAGCTGGACGAGGTCGCCGCTGAAGAGCATGACGTTGCCCTGCAGAAAGGTGGTGCCGTCGGCATCGAGGATGCCGGTGGTGGACATGGCTTCGAAAGTGCCCGCCGCAGCGGAGAAAGCCAGCGCCCCCAGCATGAGGACGGAAAGCAGGATGGCAAAAATTTGGCGTTTCATCTCATTTCTCCTTCAGACAGATGTATTAAAGATTAGGCCGCGGATTGGGGTAGGTCCAGACCTTGGACGCATTGTTGCCCTTGATCCACAGAACATATCCGACACCGGGATTGAATTGAATGGTCGAGGCGGCGAATCCGCTTTCGGTCAGCCAGGTGCCGTCCCAGCCGGTTCCGGTTCCACCCACCAGCCAGGCCACCTCGTAGCGGTTGCCAAGCCAGCGCATGATCTTGTCCGACACACCGCTGGAGGAACCGCCGGCGACGACACCATCGGCGGCGAGCTCGCTCTGGGCCAGGGTGACCGGAACCGGATAGCAGGTGCCGATAAAGTTGGCGCCCTGCACCAGATTGATCACCCGGTTGGCCTCCTTGCTCACCTTGCCGGTGAAGGTCAGCACGGTATCGGGACTGGAGCTGCGCAGCAGCACCCAGAAAGAGTGGTCGGGATCGATCTTCATCGGGGAGGCCTGATCGCCGGCCTGGGTCATCCAGGTGCCGTCAAATGTGGTGCCGGTTCCCTCCACCAGCCAGGCGATCTCATAGTCTGTGCCGTTCCAGTAGAGGACCTTGTCGGCCTGGCCGGCATTGGCCGCTCCTGTGAGCTGGGTGCCGAGCACGCCGCCAACGCTGTTGTCCGCGGGCAAGAGGGGCATCGAGACCAGGTTCTGGCCCACCCGCAATCCCCGGCTGTAGACCCCGACCCGGTCGAAGGAATGCATCGGACTGGCCCCGGCATAGGCCTGCACAACGTAGTAGCGGCTGAAGGGCACGGTCCGGTAGTTGACCACGTCGGTATAAGAGGTTGCGGTCAGCTCGGCGACCGGACTCTGCAGCGTGAACCAGGGGGTGTCGGAGGCGTAGAGCCGGTAAAGGGTCGCACCCGCCAGGGCGCTCCAGCGGATCTGGATGCCCTCATCGAGGAGCGTGATGTAGATCTCCGCTGCGGTCACCGTGGCGGCGACCTCCGCGGAGGGAAGGCTTTCGTTGCCGTTCAAATCATAGGCCGTGACGACCATGAAGTAGGTCTCGCCCTCCACCAGATTCTCGATGGTGTAGGAGGTGACATTGCCGACATCGACCATCTCCGAATAGACGGAGGGTTCGGTGCCGTAGTAGATGCGGTATCCGGACAGATCGGATTCCGTATTCGGATCCCAACTGACCAGCAGTCCGCCGGCAAAACTTGGGCTGGCAAGCATCAACAACAGCGCCAGCAGGCTGAGTGTGCGCCCAATGCGGGTAGAATGCCGGTCTTTCACATCCTTCTCAACGCCTCTTTGGGCATCTCTCGCATGTACGATCATGAATCTGCTCCTCTCCTTCTTTCAAGGCCTACTTCGGTTTTTTCAGGCGGCCCCTGCCGGCAGCCCCGACCCTCCGGCTGTGACATGAAATGCCGCCATTCACAACCCCTTAGGCATATGTCGTGCCAATCCCGGAGGGCCGCTGATGAATAAATTCTGCAGCGGCTTGATGGAGCCGTAAAATCTTTATATAATAGATTTAAGCTGCGCGCTCATCCCTTTTTTAATAATTGTTTAGTAAATATTTTTTTCTGCAGGGAGGGCGCTGGATGGACAAAACCGCGGGGGCAGTGTTGCTTGAATGTCTCACCCTGCGGTGAGGGGGTAGAGAGAAAAGTCGGAGTAACCAGGGATGGAAGCGGATGATGGGGGAAGATGAACAGGAAACGGGGCGCAAAGGAAGCTTCCGGGTGGACGGCCGGTATTCGGGAACCGGCGGCAGATGAGTGGCCGGTGGAGGAATACGCTGCGGCTGAGCGGCTGAACGAAAGGAGGACAAGGGTGCAGGTGCACAGCCGTCAACCCGGAAGTCACGCTATTCTAGTTAACGGGGAGGCCCTCTTTGTGGGCGATGATTTTTTCCATCACCGCTGCGATTTCCAGGGCTTCATCGCTCGAGCGCGGCTTGATGCTCTGGAAAGTCACCCCCTGTTCGGCTGCGGTCTTGCGGATGCGATAGGTAAAATCATCGGAGATGAGGATAACCGGCAGGCGCGGGCGCAGCCGGCGGATCACGGGGAGAATCTCCGTGCCGACCTGTCCGCTCATGTCGATGTCCACCAGCAGGAGATCAATCTCCTTCTCCAGCATCTGCAGGATGGCATCCGCACCGCGCCGGACACATTCGACACGGTAGTCTGTCGCCAGTTGTGCGCGCAGCGTCTCTTCCAGATTCCGATCGCTCGTGGCGACGACGATCGTTCTGCCCAATTTGCGCGTTGTTTGCATAATCCTCGTTGCGCCTTTCGCCTAGTAGGTTACCCACACCTTTATGTTGCAGCTCCCTGCCAGAGGCCGCCTCCCTTTACCCCCAGGGAGGCAGACCTCTGCAGGGCTGCCGCTGATTTCAGCAGACAAACGAACAACTTTTGTGCCAGAATTTCAAAAAACGGCGCTCTTTTTCGGTATTATTTATTAAGCAATTACGAGGATGTAACCGGAGGGGCAGACGATCGGGGCCGCCCTGTCCACAGAAATGTCACCTGAGCAGGGGCCGGAGACGGACACTATCTTTTATTTGACTGATTTTATTATACTTCTAATCGTTGCTTAAAATGGACAAACCCGGGCGTAAGCGTATCTGCTTTGTTACAATAAATACAAAACCCCGCCCTTCGGGGCGGGGTCAATCATGGCAGGATTACTCCTCCTCGCTGTCGAGGAGCTCCTCCTCCTCTTCCTCGAGATCATCGGGCGGCTCCTCCTCCCCGTTCTCCGCGGCGGCGACGCTGTTGCGCGGCCAGATGATGCCGTGCGCCTCGATGAGCCGGTAGATGGTCTTGCGGTTCAGCCCGGCCACCTTGGCCACCTTGGCGATGGTCTTGTATTTGTCAAGCAGATTCTCAAGGTACTGCTTTTCCCACTGCTTGATGATGGCTGCCTTGGCCTGCTTGAAATCCATATCCTCGGTAACCTGAACGAACATCTTTTTCTGATGGGGCAGAATCTCCTCCGGCAGGTCATCCAGGTCGAGTTCGCTCTTGCGCGCCAGGGCGACCATGTGCTCCATGACGTTCTGCAGCTGGCGCACATTGCCAGGCCAGTTGTGCTGCTGCAGGGCAAGGAGTGCATCACTCGAAATTGTCTCCACCTCGACCGGACCGAACTGGCGGTACTGGCGCAGAAAATGGTAGACCAGCAGGGGGATGTCCTCGCGGCGTTCGCGCAGGGGGGGAATCGACAGCCGGATGACCTGCAGGCGGTAAAAGAGATCCTCCCGCAGCCGCTTCTCCTTGACCAGCACATCTGGATCGCAGTTGGTGGCGCTGATGATGCGAACATCGATCTCGCGCTCCTTGACGCTCCCCAGCCGGCGCACCTTGTGGTCCTGCAGTACCCGCAGCAGCTTGTGCTGCAGGTCAAAGCTCACCTCCGACATCTCGTCAAGAAAGAGCGTCCCCTTGTCAGCGGTCTCGAAAAGCCCGGGCTTGTCGATGTTGGCCCCGGTGAAGGCCCCCTTGACATGGCCGAACAGCTCGCCCTCGAGCAGATTGTCGGGCAGGGCGCCGACAGCGACCGGCACAAAGGACTCATCCCTGCGCTGGCTGTGATAATGAATGCCCCGGGCGATGATCTCCTTGCCGGTGCCGGTCTCGCCGTAGATCATCACTGAGGCGTTGGTCGCCGCCACCCGCTTGGCCTTCTCGAAAAGAACGCGCATGACCTCGCTGCCCCCGATGGCCCCGTAAAAAAGGGTGTCGTCAGTCAGATCGAGACGGCTGCGCAGATAGGCGTTCTCACGCTGCATGCGCGCAAACTTTAAGCCGCGTTCGATCGGCAGCAGGATGTCATGGTGGGTCTCAACCTTCTGGATATAATCAAAGGCCCCCTTCTTGGTCGCCTCGACCACATCGGGGATGTGGCTGTAAGCGGTGTAGAGGATCACCACCGCATCCGGATCGATGCGGCGCACCTCCTCCAGGACCTGGATTCCATCCTTGTGATTGGGCATATAGAGGTCCGAAAGAACCAGCAGGGGACGCTCCCGCGCGAAAAGGCGAATGCCGTCTTCGGCATTGGTGGCTGTAATGCAGCTGTACTGGCTCTTCTTGAGCATCTTGACCAGTGAATCGAGAACAGTGCGTTCATCATCGATGACCAGAATGGAACGGTCACTGGTCTTCTTGTCATTCATTCCGTGCTATCCTTTCTTGACCATGTTCTTGGCGACGGGAAACAGCAGACGTGCCGTCGTGCCGCTGCCGGGCACACTCTCCAGTTCAAGGAAACCCTTGTAGCGGGCGGCGATGGTGTAACTGATCGGCAAACCCACACCCAGATGGTCTGTGGATTTGGTCGAATAAAAGGGTTCATAAATCCTCTTCATCTCGGCGGCCGCAATGCCCGCACCACTGTCGCTAATGGATACCGCGGCCATGCCGTCACTGCTCCCGCAGCGGATGATCACCTCTCCCCCCTCCGGCGAGGCCTCGACGGCGTTGCGCAGCAGATGGAGCAGACACTGCTCGAGGAGGATGTCATTGGCATAGATGAGTGAGGAGACAGGACCGGCGCTTACACTGATCTGCACCCCACGCGGAGCGGTGAGCAGCTGGATGACCTCCACAGCCTTTTCAAGCACCGCCTCGAGCTGAACCAGCTTGCCGCTGTTTCCCTCCTCACGGCTGAAGGATTCCAGGGCTTGCGTGACTCGGGAGATGGCGTAGACCTGCTCCTGCAGCTCGGCCAGCTCGGCTCGCACCCTGGACCACTCCGGGCCGGGCTCCTCCTCCAGAACCAGACAACCGATCCCGTTGAGGACAGCTGCAAGGGGATTGTTGAGCCGGGAGGCGAGCTTGTGGGCAAAGGTCGAGACCTCCTCCATCCGGCCGCCCAACTCCTGCTGGTGCTGCTGCCGCTTCTCCCGGGTGACATCCGTCAGCACGATGGTCGCCCCCTCGATCCGTTCCCCCTCGACCAGGGGCTCGGCCAGCCAATGCAGGGCCAGCAGCGGCGAGGGGAAGATCTTTTCACCGCCGGCGCTCCGGCCATGCCGGACCGCTTCGGCCAGGGCTTCGGCCGCGTCGCCCAGACCGAGGGCCTGCAGACGGCGATGGAGCTGCTGCCCGCTCTTGAGGCTCTCACCGAGGGTCCGCTCCAGCACATCCCCGAAACTGTGACGAAGGCGCAGCTGGCGGTCGACAATAAATTTTTGTACTCTTTCTTTCACTCAAACCTCTGCTTAAGGATGCATGGCATGGGAGCATGAGCAAGGGCTGCGGCGGCGCCTTCAGACGGGCCGGGAGAGCAGCTTGCCCTCCGCGGCGAGCAGAATGACGATTTCCGTTGATCCGTCATGAAGCCGGCGCATCCTGAAGCCTCCCCCCAGCTCGGCAATGATCGCATAAGCGAGGGCGAGGCGGAGATGGGCCGACCGCCAGGGCGGCTGGGAGGGGAGCGGTTCGCTCCATCCCGGCGCCGATCCGCTGAAGACCAGCCGCATCGCCAGACCGCCCTCCGCATCGGGCTCCACGGACAGACGAACGGAGCCGGCCGCGCCGGCCTGGTCCAGGGCGTGCAGGAGCAGGCCGGAGAGCCCTTTCTGCAGACGGATGCCGTCACAGGCCAGGGGCGGCAGCTCCTCGGGCATCTCCAGCTCGATGCGGACATCCTTGTAGGGCCGCCGCCACTCCGCCACGAAGCGCGCATTCTTGATTAGTTCGGCCAGGTCGCACTCCTCGATCCGGCTCGAATCGTCCGATCCCATTGGCGCGATCTCCTCCAGGATGGTGTTGATCTCCTCGACCTGATGGGTGAAGAGGTCGATTGCGCCCTGGAATTTGTGCACTCCCCCAGGCTCATAAAGGTTGTCGTTGCGCAGCATGTCCAGCTCGCACATCAGGGCGGTGAGGGGATTACGGATGTCGTGCACGATCCGAGCGGTGAACTGGCAGAGGTTGGTCATCTGCAGGGCGAAAAGATTCTGTGCCCCCTCCCGTTCCGTGGAGAGTTCAGGCAGGGCCGCCACCAGGGCCAGGGTCAGCTCGGGATTGGCCGGCAGGGGGGCGATCCAGAAATGGCAGGGTCCGGCCGCTTCACGCTCTCCGGAGACCAGCCTGCCTTCACCGTCCTGCAGGGAGGCGGCGAGGGCTGCCGCGGCCTGCGCGCGCACAGAGGCTGGCAGCATGGTCGAGAGCGGCCGGTCGAGGGCGTCGGCCGCGTAGACCGAGCGCCAGGCCGCGTTGACATAGAGCACCGCGCCGTCGGCCGCCGCCGCGGCCACGGCAAAGGGCAGGGCATCCACCAGGGCGGAAAGCATGCGCACCATCGCCCGCTGTTCATCGGCGACCAGCTGATTGAGGGGGTCCTCCCCCGCCGCGCCCGGCTCGCTTTGCCCGCCTCCCGCTTCATAAAAGCAGACTGCCGCACCCAGGAGACGCCCCTCGATGGCGAGGGGCGAGACCTCGATGCGGCAGTTGAGACGGGGATGACGCAGATGGAGCTGACGGTGCTTGCCCTTGACCAGGGTGAACTGGATCGCTTCGTGCAGCTCCGCGTCGTTGAGTCCGGGATGTTCAAAGAGGGAGAGGCCGAGCAGCCCCTGCCCCGGCACCCCGGTGAACCACTGCTGCCGGCTGTTGACCCACTGGATCCGCCCCTCCGCGTCGATGAAGATGATGCCGACGCTGATGTGCGTAAGCAGCTGGCCCGCCAGCAAGGTCATGAATGAAGAGGCGCCCGCCTGAGAATCCATCGCGTTGATCACTATTCCGTTAAAAACCCGCACCGCTTCCCAACTGATGCCTCAGCAGCGAACACCTTGCCCGGGGAACGATTCTGACTGTGCTGTTCCGTCTAAATATAGCCAAAATGTCCCTTATGCGCAACATAATTTTTATTTATTTACTAAATATTTTATTTTTTCGCCATATTTGTGACATTTATGCCCCAATGACGTTGGCCCTGGCAGCCCGCCCCTTTTCTCTTGAATTCATTACAAAAAAAGTCTATCTTATTCCTGCCGCCTTGCTTCTCTTCGCCCTGGCCGGCGCTGCCCCTCCACATTCTTGCACAGGAGTGATTCTGCCGCCCCCGAAAACCTCATCCCCGCAGCGCACATGCATCGGCTGCCGCAGCTGCAAGCCTGCCGATGAGCTCATGCGCCTGGCCTACGATTCCGAGCAGGCCGTCCGCTTCGATCCGCGCCGTGAGCTGCCGGGCCGCGGCTGTCACCTCTGCCCCGACCAGCGCTGTCTCGAAAGCGCGCTGCGGAGCCGGGCTTTCGCCCGCGCCTATCGCCGCGCAGTTCCCGTATCAGCGCTTGCAGGACTGAAAGATGAGTTTGCCGCCGCTCGGACGGCCTGGATCGCCGCCTTCAGGCGGGGACGCCGCACCGCCCTGATCACAGAGCGCCTCGAATCCGCCTTCGGCGAACCCGTCTGGCAATCCGGTGAGGATCCCCTCGCCGCCCTCATCCTCACCGTGCTCTCGCAGAGCACCAACGACCGCAACCGCGACTTCGCCTTCCAGCGTCTGCGCACAGCCTTTCCCGATTGGGAGTCCGTGAGCAGAGCCCCGAGCACAGCCATCGCCGAAGCGATCCGCCCGGCCGGACTGGCCAACCAGAAGAGCGTGCGCATCCGCGACATCCTGCACTGGGTCAAGGCCACCTACGGCGGCTTCGACCTCAGCCCCCTCTGCGGGCAGGACCCCCGCGAGGTCAGCGCGACCTTCATGCAGCTCAAGGGGATCGGCATCAAGACCATCAGCGTGGTGCTGATGGTGGCCTGCGGCGCCAATGTCTTCCCCGTCGATACCCATGTCCACCGCATCTGCCAGCGCCTCGGCCTGGTGCCGCAGGGGCTGAGCGCTGAAAAGACCCATGAGCTCATGCAGCCCCTCGTCCCGCCGGGCAAGAGCTACTCCCTGCATATGAATTTTCTCAGGCTGGGCCGGACCATCTGCCAGGCGCGCAAGCCCCGCTGCGCCGAATGCCCGGTCGCCCTCTGGTGCCCCTCATCTTCCCTATTTGAAAGCGAATAACCCATGAAGCGCTTGATCACCCTCTTCCTGCTGGCGGCGGTCCTCTCCGCCTTTGCCGCCCCGATTGATGTCACCTTCCGTCACTACCCGACGGCCCCGACCGTGCAGCGCGCCTTCGTCCCCGGCAGCTTTAACAACTGGGGCCCTAACGCCAGCGGCGTCATCACCACCGGCGCCCCCTCCGAGATGGCCTGGGCCGACAGCCTCGGCTGCTACATCAAACAGTATACTCTCGAGACCGGCGTTACCTACAATTACAAGTTCCATGAGCACCTCAACGCCGCCGGATCGCAGTGGCAGTGGCTGCGCGATCCCCTCAATCCCCTTATCAACACCGCCGACAACAACAACTCTTTGCTCACCCCTGAGCCGATCATGCTCTTCGAGATCAGGCCGGCCGAGGGAGCCCTGATCACCGACCAGGGTGCCTGGCTCACCGCCGGGGCCTTCGCCGCCGCCGGCGATTCCCTGCTCCTTTCCGCCTCGACCATCATCATCGACGGCGCGGTGGCCTCCACCCTGGAAGGATGCTGGCTGGGCGGCCTGGGGCTGATCCATTACCCACTCCCTGCCCTGGCCAACGGCAGCCACAGCCTCACCATCCGCCTGGCTGCCCGCAGCGGGGCCGTCGTCGAGGAGACGGTCACCTTCTCGACCCTGACCGGGGATCTTTTCTTCATGACGCCCTCATGCGACAGCCTCCTGGCCGCGGAGAGGATCGTGCGCTGGAAGGTCAACCGCCCCTTCGAGCAGATCGCCGCCATCAGCCTGCGTCAGTCGGGCAAAGCCGCCGTCGATATCATGCCTGAGCCGGACGGGGAATACGCCCGCAGCGTCGCCTGCAGCCGCGGGGTCAACACCTTCGTGCTCAGCCTGACCGACCACGCCGGCGCGACCATCCACAGTGACACCCTCTTCCTGCGCTATCCCCTGCCGCAGCACCCGGTGCCCGGCGTCGCCCTCTCGCGCAGCGGGGACAAGATCAAAATTACCGGCAGCGCCCGCGATCCGCAGAACAAACCGATGAGCTATCGCTGGTCCACTTCGGTGCTCAATCCGGCCCTCCTGCCGGGAGTTAATGGCAGCAGCGAACTGGTGCTGGAGATCGATCCCCCCACACGGCCCGGGGATTACAGCCTCGAGCTCACCGCCACCGACGCCGACGGCCTCAGCAGCAGCGCCGAGTCCTTCTTCACCATCCTCGCCGACGGCAGCGTCGTTCTGCCCGGCTCCGCGACGGTGCCGCAGTGGGTGCGCGAGGCCCGCATCTACTGCATCTTCTTCAAGGCCTTCTCGGCAGGCGGACGCATCGCCGAAGCCATCCCCCGCCTGGGCTATATCAAGGCGATGGGCTTCAACACCATCTGGGTGCTGCCGGTGATGGACGTCGAGGGTAATATTGACCAGGGCGCCAATATCGGCTACAACATTATCGATTTTTTCCATGTCGATCCGGACTACGGCACAGATGAGGATTTCCGGGAGTTCGTGCGGCGCGCCCACGAGGCCGGGCTGCGGGTGATCCTCGACGTCACCCCCAACCACTCCAGCCGCTCCCATCCCTGCGCCCTCGACGCCCGCGCCAATCGCAAATACAGCCGTTATTACGATTTTTTTCAACACGAACCGATCAACCACGACACCAACGGCCTGGGGCAGTCGATCTCCGGCGATGGCATCGTCTATTACAGCGCTTTTTCCGATGCCCTGGTCAACTGGAACTGGAGCGACGCCGAGGCGCGCAGCTACATGCTCGAGGTCTACAAGTACTGGCTGCGCGAATTCGATATCGACGGCTTTCGCTTTGATGTCTGGTGGGGCCCCCACCGCCGTTACGGAGTTGGCGCCTTCGACAAGCCTCTGCGCCTCGCCCTGCGCACGGTCAAGTCGAATATCCTCCTGCTCGGCGAGACCGCGGGCACCGGCAGCGGCACGGAGGATAACTATGCCGACCAGGGCGGCGGCATGGACATGGGCTACGACTGGAACCTCTTCGGCGGCCTCAGCGCCTACCCCAATCCCGGCGCCCTGCAGATCCGCCTCTATAACTCCGGATTTCGTCCGGGACCCAACAGCTTTTTCCTCCGTTTCCTGGAGAACCATGACGAGGACCGCGTCATCTACCGCTATGGCAGCGGTGAAAAGACCATCCCGGTCTCGACAGCCCTCTTCATGGCCACCGGCACCCCCCTGCTCTACGCCGGCCAGGAGGCCGGAATGGGCCTCTACGGCGGCACCCTCGACGCCCGCCGCCGCGGCACCATCAACTGGTCCGGTCTCTACGCCGCCATCCTGACCCCGCATTATCAAAAACTGGCCCAGATCCGCGCCCAGTTCCCCGCCTTCCGCACCCAGTTCGAGGATAGCAACAGCGACGGCCGCATCATCGGCCCCGACGAGGATGTGCAGCGCCGCCTCGACCAGGGCAGCGCCACCAGCTACGTCATGGCCCGGCCCTGGCTCGACGCCAACGGCCTGGTGGTGATGAATTTCGCCGGCACCGCACAGGAGTTTACCATAGCCCTCAAGGCCGGGGAGTGGATGCGTTTCAGCGCCGGATTTTCAGCGCAGGGGAGCTATTGGCTCAACAACCTCTACGACAATACCAGCCGGCCGGTGAGCGGGGCGGAGCTCGACACCCTGAAGGTGAGCCTGCCACCTTATGGCGTGGCCATCTACACCATCGCCACCGCAGAGCAGCGGCTGGTGCTGCCCGACCTCGAGGTGGGCGTTGAGCACAAGAGCCCGGCGGAACTGCCGCAAGCATTCCACCTCGCCGGCAGCTGGCCCAATCCCTTCAACAGCGCCACCGCCATCCGCTTCACCCTGCACCAGGCGGAGCGGATCGAGGCGGAGATCTTTGACGCCCTCGGCCGGCGCGTGCGCAGCCTGACTGCGGCCGCCCTGCCGGCCGGCGAACATGAACTGCACTGGGACGGACGTAATCAGACGGGAATGCACTGCCCGAGCGGCCTCTACTTCCTCAGGCTGCGCCACGGCAGCCAGACCGCCGTCCACAAGATGGCCCTGGTGCGCTGACAGGAGGCTGCAGCGGATGCAGCAGCAGATCAGAAAACCGGGAGGGTGCTGAAGATGAGTTATCACCGCCTGCTGAGGCCATGGGCCGCAACGATGCTGCTCATCCTGGCGGCCCTGGCAGGCGCCCAGACCTGGACCGCCGACAACGGCAACGGTTCTTTCACCAATCCCCTTTTTTATGAGGAGTTCTCCGATCCCGATATCATTCGCGTCGGGGATGACTATTACCTCACCGGCACCACCATGCACGCCATGCCGGGCCTCCCCGTTCTCCATTCGCGCGACCTGGTCAACTGGAAGCTGCTCGGTTATGCCGCCGAACGCCTCAACCTCGGCCCGGAGCTGCGCTTCGAAGAGGGCCGCGAAGCCTACGGACAGGGCATCTGGGCCCCCTGCTTCCGCTACCATGCGGGCACCTTTTACATCTTTGCCAACGTCAACGGCCATGGCACCCAGCTCTATACCGCCAACACTCCCGCCGGTCCCTGGCGTCATCAGACCATGCGCGCCGCCCTCCACGACGTTTCCGTGCTCTTTGATGATGACGGCAAGGTCTACGCCGTCTGGGGCTACGACGAACTGCACATGGCCCAGCTGACTCCAGATCTGCTCGATATCGTGCCCGGGACCGAAAGAGTGGTCGTCGCGCGCGGCAGCGGCGCCGGCGAGGGCTGCCACTTTTACAAGATTGACGGCCGCTACTTCATCACCAGCACCAATTACGATCCGGTCTGCTACCAGGTCTGCCTGCGCGCCGAGGCTCCCTATGGGCCCTACGAGCTGCGCGTGATCAGCGCGGAGGAGAATCTCGGCGTCGGCACCGGCTGGCGCTTATGGAATACCCGCGAGGGGCCGCCGTTCGCCCTGCAGCCGCCCATTGAAAATTTTGTCGGCTGCATCCCCATGCATCAGGGGGGCATCATCCGGATCCAGTCGGGTGAATGGTGGGGATGGTCGATGCTGGACCACAATTCGGTCGGACGCGTCACCGCGCTCTCCCCGGTGACCTGGGTGGAGGGCTGGCCCCTCTTCGGCCTTCCGGGCAACCTGACCCGCACCCCGCGCACCTGGATAAAGCCCAACACCGGTTTCTCCTCCCCGCCTTCAGCTCCCTTTGAGCGCAATGACGAGTTCAGCGGCCCCAGGCTGAAAAACGGCTGGCAGTGGAACCATCACCCGGTCGAGGAAAAATGGTCACTCACCGAGCGGCAAGGCTTCCTCCGCCTGCACGCCCTGCCCGCTGAAGATTTCTGGCGCGCCCGCAACAGCCTCACCCAGCGCGGCATCGGCCCGGAATCGATCGCCACCGCCGAACTGGATCCCGCCGGTCTGCAAGCCGGCGATGTCGCCGGTCTGGCGCTGCTCAACCTGCCCTGGGCCTGGATCGGCATCGCCAGGCTGGAGGAGGGAATGGAACTGCAGTTCTGCAACCAGCAGGCACTCGAGCTGCTGCGCGTCCCGGTCACAGCGAAGAAAGTCTGGCTGCGCGCCCACTGCAATTTCGATACCGATACCGGCAGGTTCGCCTACAGCCTCGATGGCAGCCGCTTTACGGAGATCGGCGGGGAAATCATCATGCCCTACCAGCTCAAGACCTTTCAGGGGGTGCGCTATGCCCTTTTCTGTTATACGACGCGCGGAGAAGAGGGCGGCTGGGCCGATTTCGACCGCTTCACAGTGACCGAGCCGCGCTGCCAGGGACTCACCCGTCCCATTCCCCACGGCCGGCTCATCACCCTCACCAGTCTGGCCGACAGCACCGTGCTGGTCAACTGGCGCAATCATCTCCGGCCGGTCGAGCGCACCAGCCCCTTTGCCGCCGGGGATGCCTCCCTCTTCAGGGTGCTCGACCGCGGCCAGGGGCGCATCGCCCTGCAGTCGACCGCCACAGGCGGCTACGTCACCGTCAAGGGCGAGGCCGGGCTGGCCGAGGTGCGCATCGAGGCCGCCGAGCAGGGCGAGGCCTCACTCTTTCAGTGGGTGGACATGCTCCGGGGCGATCTGATGCTGCTGTCCCTGCACAGTCATCGCTATCTCTTCGCCGATCCGGAGGCGCGCAGTCTCTGTTCGGCCGATGCCCGCAGCGCCCGGCCCGACCGCAGGGATGGCTCCTGCTTCAGCTGGCAACTCGCTGCGGAAAATCAGCAAGCGCGGGAGTGAAGGAGCTCACCCTGAGAAAAGGCCGCCAAAGTGTCGATCCGAAAAAAAGGTTTCCGACGGGCAAAGTAGAAATTGCGCGCCGGAGTGCTCCGGGCGCAGTGGATGCATCCGCGCAGGGGGAATCCCTTGCTCTTCCGATCGCTGCCTTCCAGTCCCGGGCCGCCAGCGCGCCCCGGGCTCCGGGCGTCTATCTGATGAAGGACGGCGACGGCCGCATCCTCTATGTCGGCAAATCAATCGATATCCGCAGCCGTCTGCGCCAGCATGCCGCATCGCTGCGCGCCGGCTATGGGGAGCGCAATTACCGCTGGATCCGGCAGGTCCGCGAGCTCTCCTGGCTGGAGACCAACTCTGAACTCTACGCCCTGCTGCTCGAGGACCAGCTCATCAAGGCGCACTGGCCGGCGGGCAATGTGCGCCAGAAGGAGTATCTCGAATACGCCTGGCTTGCCTTCTCCGTAGAAGCCCTGCCGCGTCTGCAGGTGATCGATGCCCGGCAGCGCGGTCAATTCGACGCCGTTTTCGGCCCCTTCCATGACCTCTATCATGCCCGCGACATGGCCGATCTGGTGAAGATGCGCTTCCGTCTGCGCACCTGCGCAGCAGTGCGCGCGGAGGGATGTTTGCAGGGCGAGATGCGCAAATGTTCCGCCCCCTGCCGCACTGCGGAGGCTGCCGAACGCTATCGCGGCACCGTCGCCCGCGCAGCCGCATCGCTACAGCGTCATGATCCCTGGTTCTTCCGGTTCATCGATTACACCATCCTCCGCTGCAGCCGCAACCGGGAATTCGAGAGGGCAGCCTGGCTGCACGCCATGCGTCACCGCTACTGCGCCCTGATCCGGCGCCAGGATTTCATCGAACATTTCAAACGCCATGGTCTGGTTGTGCGGGAGGGCGGGCGATGGGAGAATACATTTTACTTTCTGCATGGCCGGATGATCCGGCGCGAGGGGGGAGAGCTCCTGGCAGGGGAGGCTCCGGCGGAGGAAGGAGGATTGAGCGAGTGGCAGATCATCGACCGCGCCCAGGTGATCTGGGCATGGCTGCAGGGAGGGCGGATTTCAGGCGCGGCGGCTGTGATCGATGCCCGCTTTTTCCGCGCAGAGATAGCCGATAGGTAAGAGCATTACCCTGCCGGCGCCTGATAACGCGGGATGCCCCAACTGATGTTCATGGTGGAGGGAGCGACGGAGCGCAGCCAGCGCTCGCTCAGAGCGCTGAGGAGAGCCGCCGGAATGGAAGCGGCCGGGCGGAGGCGGACGATGGCCTCCGCATCGAGAGCAGCGATTTGCCGGATCAGCTGCGCCCTCACCTCTTCGAGGGTGGCGGCTGAACCATCGACGGTCAGGTCGATCATCGGCCGCGCCGGCAAGGGCATGAAGCGATGACGAATCCCGCCGCCGGGAGCCAGCTCGATGATCAGATAGCCCTTCTCCTCCTCCCGCTCTGCAAAGGAGGTGCGCTCGATCGAGCCGGGGTAAAAGACCGGCGCGTTCAGCCTCCTGCCGGCGAGATCGCGGGTCAGCACCTGGTGGCGATGGATGTGGCCGCTCAGGACCGCATCAAATCCCGCCGGAATATCCCGCCCCCTGATCGCCTCCTCGCCGCTGCGAAAGGTATAATTCTGCACCCCCACCTGCGCCCCTTCCACCGCCTGGTGCATGCACAGCAGCCGGATATCAGCCGAGCAATCACGCCATCCGCTCTTCTCCACCTCAGGGACGAACAGGCCCGCCGGATTATGCCGAATGCAGGGTAGCCCCGTCACGGCAATGCGAAGGCCGCGCAAGGTCAGGACGAGGGTGAGGGGATGGTCAAAGATGGCAATCTGCGGATGGCTTTCGAGTAGCGAGCAGGGAATGTTGGAGCGCTCGTGATTGCCCGGTACAATGCAGACCGGGACACCGAGATCGGCAATCTGCAGCAGGGGCGCAAAAGCCGATTCGATGATCGACGGATGGACCCGGCTGCGGAAAAACATGTCGCCGCCATGGACAACGAGGTCGACTTTTCCAGCGGCTGCCGGCTGCAGGGCGGCTGTGTAGTTGGCGTAAAAATCATCCCCCCGCCTCCGCCTCTGGATGCGGGGCCGCAGCGGGGTATCGATGCCGAGATGGGTGTCGGCGAGGAAGAGGATCCGGATCAATTCCCCTGCTCCCTCTGCACCACATGCTCGAGGTAGAACTTTTTAAAGGCCTCATGGATTTCGTCGCGCACCCTGCGGAAAGCGGCCAGCTTTTCCTCTTCAGTGCCCTCAACCGCTGCAGGGTCATCAAAGCCGATGTGCAGCTCCTGCTTGACCTCGCCGAGGAAGACCGGACAGCTCTCGCGGGCGTTGTCACAGACTGTGATAACGTAGTGGAAGGGCAGATGGGTAAAGATCGCGACCGATTTGGGACGGGCTTGCGAGATATCGATGTGCTTCTCGGCCATCACCTCAACGGCGAGGGGATGGACCGTGGCGGCCGGTTCAGTGCCGGCGGATTCGACCTCGAGGGCGGGATTGAAATGCTTCAGGAAGGCCTCGGCCATCTGGCTGCGGCAGGAATTGCCGGTGCAGAGGATCAGGATGCGCATGACGGGATCTCCTTCAGGATAGTGTCGTTTGCAGGTGCCGGGCGAACGCCAGTGCCTGTTTAAGGTAAGAGAAAAAATCATCAAATGCAAGCGGTTGGGAAGCAGGGTACCCCCGAAATCTGGCTCTTACCCGACACCTGGCGCCGCTTGCCCCCCCGAATCTGGCTCCTACCCGACACCTGGCGCCACTTGCCCCTTGAATCTGGCTCCTGCCCGACACCTGGCGCCACTTGCCCCCACCCCCCCCTGCTAATTCCAGCATACCCTCGGCCTGTGCCCTGGCTGAGGATTCTTTTTACATGCGTTTTCTCACCTGCAGCCCATTATTTTTTTCATCAATAGCATCCGGGTTAAACTCGGATTTTCATGGGTATCAAGGTTTTGCAGGGAGAAGCGAGTGGTGAAAATAGTGGATAAAGTACTTGACATTCTGCCTCGAAATGGTTAGGTTACAAAAGATATCAGATATAACATGTCATACAAGTAGCCAGGGGACTGCTGTGGAAGAACTCTTCGGAAAAATCGGAAAAAGCCTTACCCTGAGTCAGGAGATCGAACTGCGCATCGAGGATTCGATACGCCAGAAAAAGCTCGAGCCCGGCCAGAAACTGCCCAGCGAGAAGGAACTCGGGGTGATCTTTGGCGTCAGTCGTACAGCGGTGCGCGAAGCCCTGCGCATGCTGAGCGCGCGAGGACTGCTCCATGTCCGCAAGGGCGACGGCGTCTATGTCAACTCCTTCTCCTCCTCGCTCGCCAGCAAATCCATGAGCCTCTATCTCGAGCTGCAATTCGACACCGATTCGATTCTTCATCTGGTCCATCTCCGTCAGCTTATCGAGCCCAACCTCGCCCGTCTGGCCGCCCAAAAGCGCAGCGAGGAAGATTTGGTTCGCTTCAGGCTAAATCTTGCCGCTTTCTCCGACCGCACCCAGGACGCCGACCAGCTCGCCCGTCTGGATGTCGAGTTTCATACCCTTATCGTCACCTCCAGTCACAATCCTCTCATCCCGCTCATCATGGATCCCATTTTCAGCATGCTCCCCCGCGTCAAGACTCTGATCGTCAATCATCTGCAAAAGACTCATAGCGATAACGCCCCCAACTACCATCAGAAAATATATGACATGATCCGCCTCCAGGATGGAGAGGGCGCCTTTTCGGCGATGCAGGAACATCTGAAAATCGCTGAACGGGACTCCCTCCTGCTCGCCCAATGGATGAAAGAGAACCAGGTCAGTCCGAACTGACTGCAGCGTACCACTTTAGGAAAACCTGTACGCAGGTATTGTACGGTTTGATACGGAGGTCCCTGATGCTCCATCGAATCAAAGCCCCCCTTGGCTCTGTTGCCCTGCTGCTGATATGCTTACTGTCCTTCCCCCTGCGCGCAGGGGAGACGGGCAAGATCGCGGGCTCGGTCAAGGACAAACAGAACGGTCAATCCCTGCCCGGCGCCAACGTGATGATCACCGCAGTATGGCAGGGCGATCGGGTTGCCGCCCTCGAAAGACCGACTGGGGCGGTCAGCGACACGCAAGGGCAATATTTCATCCTCAACCTCCCCCCCGGATATTATAACGTCAGGATTTCCTACATCGGCTACATTCAACAGCTTCACGAAAAGGTTCAGGTCAAGATTGACAAAACCACCCGCCTCGATTTCGCCCTCGAGGCGACCGCTCTCGCCGGGGAGCAGGTTGTCGTCACCGCCTACCGGCCCGACAAGGTGGAAAAGGATCTCACCGCCACCAAGCTGACCTACGATGTCGGCGAGGTGATCAGCATCGCCGGGGTGGAGAGCATCGCCGACATCCTCGAGCTGCAGGCTGACGTGGTCGATGATCATTTCCGCGGTGGACGCGTCGGCGAGTCCACCTACCTGATCGGCGGCGCAGCCATCGTCAATCCGCTCAGCAACGAGCGCGCCTTCCTGCCCATCGTCACCGCTCTGGAGCAGGTTGAGGTCTATACCAGCGGCTTCAGCGCCGAGTACGGCAATGCCCAATCGGGCGTGGTCAACATGGTAGCCAAAGAAGGAAAAAGCAGCTGGGATTCACGCATGGAATTCTCCTCGACCCTGCCCTATTACAAGAGTTGGGGCGGGAGCCCTTACTCACCCGAAAATCTCGATTATTTCCATCTGCTCTATGATCCCGAGGAGTGGCTCAAGGACAACCCCCTCCTGCCCGGTCATCCCCTCTGGGAGAACGGTTACGGGGTCGCCAAATATCTGCCGCCGCGCATCGTCTGGCCCCCCAATCCCCTCAACCACCAGGACTCCCTGCGCATGGCCCTTATCGGGCGCAATCTCTGGCTGCAGTCGGTACGCGACGTCGGCCTCGAATCCAGGGCCATGGACTACCGCTTCGACTTTACCGCCGGCGGCCCCGTCGCCAAAAACACCCAGATGTTTGTGGCCATGCGTCAGAGCATGATCTCGCCCCTGGTACCGACTCCGAACCCGGATCTGGAGCGGCAGATGCTCGGCAATCTCACCTGGCAGCCCTCGGCCGACGACAAGCTCAAACTCTCCGTTATGTACGATTTCTCCTTCCTGAACTATCTCGACAGCAACTGGGAACGCTGGATCTTCGACCGCACCCTCAGCGTGACCAAAAAGACCAACAGTTCCCTGCAGTACGGCCTGGAATGGCGCCACCTCTTTTCGCCCGCCAGCTATGGCGATTTCAACTTCAAGGTTCTCGATGTCCGGCAACGGGACCGCATCGAGCTCCTGACCGATGATCAGTATCTGGACGATTACGGCAACAACCGCAATTGGGTGGACTATACTGCCCCTTCCAATCAGCGGGTGGGCCGCCCGAATGACGACCGCGGCAGCCAGAAGACGCGCACCTGGTCCCTGACCAGCAGCTACACCAGCCAGATCAACCGCTACAACCTGCTCAAGAGCGGCCTGCAGTTCTACTACTACGATCTCGATGTCGACTATCAGTATAACGCGACCAACCCCCAGAACCTCCAGAATCTGACCTTCCGCTCCTTCCCTTTCGAGGGCGCCCTTTATCTGCAGGATAAAATGGAGTTTGAGGGGCTGATCGCCAACATAGGTCTGCGCTTCGATTTCTATGACCTCAACACCCGCTACTATCTCGACAAGTTCTACCCCCTCCGCGATCCGGAAAAAACCGAAAAGACCGGTCTCTTCACCCGGCTGCAGCCGCGCATCGGCATCTCCTTTCCGGTCTCCGAGTACTCGGTTTTTCACCTCAACTACGGCACCTTCACCCAGCGGCCTAATTTCTATCAGCTCTTTTACAACGAGATCAACGACGACGGCGGCATTGTGACCCTCTACACCCTCGGCAATCCTGAACTCAAACCCGAGAACACCCAGGCCTATGATATCGGTATCGTCCGCAGCCTCGCCGGCGGCTTTCAAATCGATGTCAGCGCCTATTACAAGGATGTCAAGAACCTGGTCGAGTCGGCCTTTTACAAGACCGAGGGCGGAGAATCCTACCGCACCTACATCAACCGTGACTATGCCGACATCAAGGGCTTTCATGTCAATTTCGAGCGCGTCACCGGCTCCCTGCGCGGCTACCTGCGCTACAATTATGAGGAGGCTAAGGGCAAGAACAGCAATCCCGACAACCTCGCCGTGCCGGTTACCTTTTTCAATTACACACCCTCGGAGGAGGAACTGGCCGATCTCGCCGAACAGCGCTTTCCAGAGGATGTCTTTCTCGATTACGACCGCAAGCACAAGATGGTCATTAATCTACGCTACCTCACGGGCAAGGAGTCCGGCTTCGAGATCCTGGGATTCCGCCCCCTGGCCAATCTCTCGGTCAGCAACACCTTCCGCTACTATACCGGCCGGCCCTACACCCTGCCTCCCTCTCTCGATCCCTTCGGCCAGGCCCTGAAGTTCAGCAAGAGGACCCCTGACGAGCGCGACTGGCGCATTCGCCTGGAGAAGCGCTTCGGCTCCGGCCGCAGCAGCCTTACCGCCTACGTTGAAGGCTTTAACATGCTCAATCAGAAGACCTGGAGCTACAGCCGCACCTTCAACCACGGCCGCAACACCGTGCGCTGGCACACCGATCGCGCCAACATCCTGACTGATGACGAATTCGCCCCCTACGTCACCGGACAGGAGCTCTATCTCCTGACCAACGAGCCCCGCCATTTCCGGATGGGGATGATCTTCCATTTTTAGTCCCGACCGGTCGGGCCAACCTTCGAGGAGCTTATGAAGAATATCTCTCTCTTGATCCTAGCTGCCGGATTTCTGGGGCTGCTGCTGCTGCCGGCCGGGGCGCAGGAGCTGGAATTCATGATCCACAGCCGCGGCATGCTCCATGAAACCGTATTCAATTCAGGCGACATCGGCCGTCCCTGGACCACCGGGGACGAAGGCAACAAAACCACCACCCCTCTGATGGAATGGCCTTCCCGTTCTGCAACCATGGTGCAGGGGACGCGCTACAGCGGCCAGCACAACATCATCGGCGCCGGAGTGTATATGGCCGCCAATCCCGACGGCCAGCCGGGCATGGAGAGCCGCCGTTATGCCCTTTGCGGCGCCGTCGGCACCGGCGCCGGTTCGGAGACCATCATCGGGCGCTGGAGTTACCCCCTCGGCATGGAACGGATCGAGAATTTCCCGCTTCTTCCGGACGGCAGCCTTAACCCGGAATACAATCCCGACGAGGCGGAGGAGATCATCACCGCCTCCTGGGCGACCCCGCTCGGAGTGACCGTCACCCGCACCTCGCGGGCCTGGAGCTACCCCGATTACGACGACATGATCATCTACGAATATGAGCTGGAATACACCGGCGACACCGACGGCAATCCGGCCACTATCGAGCAGAGCGCCGTGCTCAAGGACTTTATGGCCCTCTTCATCTACGGCTTCGCCCCCTCGATGTACGGCTATCAGCGCCATTATCAGGAGTGGAAATACGAGAGCGGCATGTATCGCGGCGACCAGAACAATTTTTGGGATCCGGACTATTGGCTCTCTTTCAACATGAATCTGCGCACCAACATCAGCGACGAGGCCCTTTTCGCCAAGCGTGAGCCCAACAAGGAGCTCTTTCTCGAATTCGCCCGCACCGGCAAGAACGGCGGCGGACTGTGCAGCCCCCAGGCTCCTGGTTTCTGCATGCTGTATTATGACACCAGCCATCTGGCCTTTGTTGATACCATCGAGAGTGCGCGCAATGAATCGGAAGCCGTCGCCGTCCTGCGCACCACTCTCGGCAAGTATTATGAACTCGACGAGAACAACCACATCAAGCAGCCCTGGTCCAACAAGGTGAGCACCGGCAACACCCGCAGCAGCAAGATGGTGGTGGATGCGATCAATCCCGACAAGCGCTGGAGCGGGGTTTACAGCGAGGGCAGCACCACCTGGCCCAATCCCCCGAGCGCCCGCTGGATCGGCCGCGCCGCCTATAACTACCGTCAGAGTTCAGATGCGGCGCAAAAGCACATCGTCTTCGGGCCCTATACCCTGCGACCTGGCGACAGGCTTGAATTCTCTCTGGCCGAGGTGGTGGGTTATGGCGCAGCGCCGGGCAAGGTGGTCGAGGGCGGCCAGGCTCTGGTGCAGTGGTCGGCCACCCCCTCCTGGAACCGCCGCGTCACCTTCGCCGGCGAAGTGGTCACCGAACACTATCTCGACGATTTCGGCTATCCCGATTACATCAATTCGGAGGTCATCACCGTGACCGATGTGGCGCACAAGGCCTTCCAGGCCTATCTCGGCGCCGACTCGATCGCCCTACCGGTCTGGCCGGAGGAGAATCCCCGCGACGGCGACTATCGCATTCCGGTCCCCGTGCCCGCCCCGGTGATCATGGTCGAGAACACCAGCATCGGCCAGGTGCGCCTCACCTGGAAGGATGGTCCGGACCGTTTCACCCATCCCCGCCTGACGGGCGCCTTGCGCGAGTACCGCATCTACCGCAGCGACGCCGGTATGGGCCCCTGGGCCCTGCTCGCCACCCTCCCCGCCGGGCAGACCACCGGCTCAGGACTGTATGAATATATCGACGCCGATCCGGTCTTCAAGCTCGGCGAGCGGCGGTACTACTCGGTGGTCTCTGTGAATGACCAGGGCCACAGCAGCGGCCGCACCAACATCACCCGGCACGACAAGAATGTCGCCTCTGTCGCCAAACTGGGCGAGGTTTTTGTCGCTCCCAATCCCTTCAATATCGAATCGGGATTCGGCGGCAAGACCGGCGCCGAGGACAAGATCGGCTTTTACGGCCTGCCCGAAAGATGCACCATCCGCATCTTCTCCTATGCCGGCCAACTCATCCAGACCATCGAGCACAACGAGCCGGTCTATACCACGGCCTGGTTTCAGGTCACCCGCAACGAACAGGAGATCGCCTCCGGGATCTATCTATACGTGATCACCACGCCCGGAGGCGACAGGGTGAGCGGCAAGTTCATCATCGTCAAATGAGGGAATGACGTTGCGGGTACAGGCAGCGCATAGCGATCCCTGCTTGTCTCTCCCGATTTTTGTCTGAACCAGTCGTCCTATTCGCGAGGTTCAACCATGAACGGCAAGATCACAAGACTCCTTTTTGTTTTCCTCATGACAGCAGGGCCGATCCTGGCCTTCGAGAAGGTCGGCACCACCGCCTTCCAGTTTCTCAAGGTGCCGGCCAGTGCGCGCGGCTGCGCCATGGGCGAGGCCTTCTCCGCCGCGGCCGATCATTCCGATGCTGCCTTTTTCAATCCCGCGGCCCTGACCCGCATCCGAAAGATGGATATTTCTTTCGATTATATGGACTATTTCCTCGACATCTCCCACGTCGCCGTCTCGGGCGCCTGGAGCGTACCCAATCTCGGCACCTTCGGCCTGCACGCCATCGCCACTGATATCGGCTCCATCCGCGTCACCTCGGTGGAGGCGCTCGATTTTTACGACGGCGTCTACCTCGGTTACACCGGCGAGACCATAGAACCGGGCTCGGCTCTGATCGGCGCCTCCTTCGCCCGCGACCTGACCGACAAGTTTGCCTTCGGCCTCTCGGCCAAATATGCCCGCGAAGATCTCGGCGTGCGCAGCGCCGGCACCCTCCTCTTCGACGGCGGTCTGACCTACGACACCGGTTTCATGGGGCTGCAGATCGCTGCAGCCATCCGCCATTTCGGTCCCGAGGTGAAATTTTATGATCAGGTCAGCCTGCCCCGCTACGACGCTTCGACTGACTCGACCTACTACCAGCGCTACAACGGCAAGGGCTACCCCCTGCCGCAGACCTTCAATATCGGCATGGCCGCCTGGCTGATCTCGGCCAGCGGTCATTCCCTCATCCATTCCCGAAATCAGACCCTGCTGCTGGCCTTCGACCTGGTGCAGCCGCGGGACTATGATCAGCAGTACAACTTTGGACTGGAGTACGGCTTTGAAGGGCTGCTTTTCCTGCGCGCGGGCTACAAGCTGAATTACGACACCGAAGGCCTCTCCCTCGGCTTCGGACTAGCCTGGAACCGGATGCGCATCGATTATGCCTACAGCGATTATGGCGCCTGGCTCGATGCCGTCCATCGCTTCACCTTTGGATTTGTCGTCAACTGAAGCCGGCATGCCGCCGGTTTACACCCCTCCGCACGCCCGCGGGTGCGGAATCCCCTTGCCAGAGGAGCGATCCTGATATGTTCAGAAAAACAACCTTGATTTTCCTTCTTTTCGCCGCGGCTGCGCCGGCCCAGCACCGCGGTGACAACCTGGCTTTCCAGGGGC
This sequence comes from bacterium, assembly GCA_029554865.1. Classification (GTDB taxonomy): domain Bacteria; phylum Zhuqueibacterota; class Zhuqueibacteria; order Residuimicrobiales; family Residuimicrobiaceae; genus JAKPUX01. The sequence goes on from JAKPUX010000056.1 coordinate 120,115, forward strand.
TGCCGCTCAATCAGCCCCCCGGTGTCAGGGCCCTCGCCCTCGGCGCCGCCTTCACCGCCCAGAGCGGCGACCCCGGCGCACTCTGGTTCAATCCCGCCGGCCTGGCCGGAATCGAGAAGCCCCAGATCTCCCTCTCCCTCAGTCATGCCACCCCCCGCTGGCGCGAGAACCAGGTCTACCGGCCCAACCGCATGTTCTGGACCCTCGCCTTTTACCTTGAGGGGCTCTACACCCCCGATCCCGCCGACAACGGCATCTGGGATTTTGAGCTGGCCCAGGACTCCTCCTACCGCATCGATGAACCTGCGCTCGGCCTCGAACCCTTCAGCGCGGCGGCAGCCGACTGGCAGCGTGATCTGAAGCGCTCCGGCCTCCAGCAGATTTCGGCCGCGTGGCCCCTGCGGATCTCCAGCCAGAAAGTGCTCGTCTCAGCCGGATATGCCCGCAGCGCCATCGACGATTTCGACCGTAACGATACCTTCCTTGATCCCCACATTGGCTACGACGAATATGGCACCGTGCCGCGTGTGGTAAACGACACCGTGCGTTTTTCATGGTCGCGTTTTTTACGGCAGAGGGAAGGGGATCTCCATACCTTCACCGCCGGCCTGGCCTGGGCGCCTCTTGACCGGATCCAGCTGGGTCTCTCCGCCGCCCTACTCGACGGACAATCGGAGGATTTACAGTATCTCCGCCGGGTTGGCTGGTTCGACATCGCCAAGGATAACCGCTTTCGCTTCGCCTACGACACCCTCGATGTCGTGACCCGGGGAACTTCCGACTATCGCGCCCTACAGTACACTCTTGGTGCACTTGTAAAGCTGGAGAGGTTCAGCCTCGGCCTCCAGGTCAAGATGCCCTGTACCATCAGCCGGAAATGGCGCGCCTCCACGGTCACAACCACAGCCGGCGGGCCGGAAGCGATGGCAACGGCCGGCACAGCCGATTTCCGCCACCCGGTCTCCTATGCCTTCGGAGCCGCGTTTCAGCCCATCGACCCTTTCCGCCTTTTTCTGGACTATCAGTTCACCCCTTACAGTCAGGGTGGGATCGATCTCACTGCCGATGATCCGACCAACCGCGTGCTTCCGGACCAGAGCGACCTCCGCTGCGGCATCTCCTGGCAGCCACTGCCCTTTCTGGAACTGCTGGCAGGCTTCCGGCAGACCACCGCGCTCTTTGTCCCCGACGGCGCCGCCATAAAGGACCGCGGTCCCTCGGCCGACACCTGGTCCCTGGGAACCGCCATCACCCTGGCCCGTTATGGCCGTCTGGAACTCGCCATGGCGAGCAGGAAAATGAATTACTACGACTCGTATTACAGCAATGCCAATTACGTCACCGAGACCTTCAGCAATCTGGTGGCCGGCTATACTTACCAATTTTAGGAGGCAGCAAGATGAAACTTGGCAATGTGATGGCCATCCTGTTGATGGCCGCTCTCGCACTCGCTAGCGCCGCCCAAGCGAGCAAGATCGAGGTGGACACCCAGTACGATTTCAAGCTGGCCCTCGACTATGTCTTCACCGCCAGGGTGGACACCATCCTCCTGGTCACCAGCGGCGGGATCTACACCACCGCCGATACCATGCACCTGCAGATCAAAAAGCCCGTGGTCATAATGGCCAAGCCGGGGCTCGCCGAGAAACCGGTCTTCCGTCACGGCGATCTCGATTCCAGCGTCATCGAGATCTTCCGCATCCACGATGACGTCATCTTCCAGGGCATCATCTTTGACGGCTATAACGCCAAACGTCCAATGAAATACGGCCTGCGTGTCGGCCACGGTCCGGCCACCCAGATCCCGCGCATCTTCGCCCGCGAGGGGTTGAACATCACCATCCGCGACTGCGAGTTCCGGGACTTTTTCCCGCCCAACTGGGAGAATGATGCGGGTGGAAATGCCTTTTATTTTCTCGCCCCGGCCTCCGGCGAGCCGGTCATCAAGGCGGGGAATGTAAAAATCGAAAACTGCACCTTCCGCAACATCGGCGACGAGGCCATCCGCATCGCCGAGACCGAAAAATACAAGGTGACCCGTGCGCTGGACAGCCTGATCGTGCGCAACTGCACCTTTAAAAATGTCTTCGCCGAATGCGTCCGTTTCTATGCCGACACCGACACCTCGTCGGCGGACGCCTATGTGCTGATCGAGCACCTCACCGTCGACAGCTGCGGAACGCGCATGGCCTATTTCAAGAACAACAAGAATGTTATCTTTCGCGACATCCTCGTCACCAACAGCCACCTGCCCAAGCCCTACCGGGCGGAACGCGCCGATTATGTCGTCCAGGTGCAGCTTCCGGGTTCGACGATCAGCCATATCGACACCCTCAACCTGATCTTTGCAGTCCCCTACTCGAGCCGCATCAGCGCCAGCAAGGGGGGCAAGGTGAATGGTGCCACCATCTATGCCTTCGATCCCCTCTACCGCAATACTTTGGCCGGCGATTACACCTTGTTGGCGGATTCGCCCGCCTACGGCAGCGCCCACGACGGCCAGGCCCTGGGCGATCTGCGCTGGGCGACCCAGACGGCCACGCGCGTGCCCTTTCTCCTCACCATCGAGGGCATGGGAACGGTGCTCTGCGATCCGCCCCTGATCGCCCCCAACTATCCCACCGGCACCACCGTCACTCTCACTGCCGTGCCTGATTCAGCCTGGCAGTTCGCCGGCTGGAGCGGAGCGATAACCGGAGCGGCCAATCCGGCGACAGTTACGGTCAATGGGTCGACCAGCATAGCTGTCAAATTTGAGCAGTCCACCGGCGTCGCCGCCGCCCCGCTCCAACCTGCCGTCTACGCCCTGGCGCAGAACTGTCCCAATCCCTTCAATGCCTCGACGACTCTTAACTTTTCGCTCGAACGCGAGGGGATGACCTCCCTGGTGCTCTACAACATGCTCGGGCAGAAGCTGCGCACCCTCCTGGAGAAAAAACTGACAGCAGGGGCGCACTCCCTGAACTTCGATGCCGCCGATCTCCCCTCAGGGATTTACCTTTACCAGCTGCGCTCCGGCAGCTTTCAGGCCACCCGTAAATTCATTTTGATGAAGTGAGCCATAGCATCCTAATCATCAAATCCAGGAGAAAATGATGAAAAAAACTCTTTATCTCTCCCTCTTCCTGCTGCTGGCGCTGCTGTTGACGGCCGGGGGCGCTCCGGCGCAGATCCTTTATCAAGTGGCTGCCGGCGAGAACACCCTCAACGCCGCCATCGAGGCGGCCGCCTCGGGCGACATCATCGAGCTGACCGACAGCGGCGGTCTCTACAGCTACAACGGCAGCGACAAGATGTACATCACCAAGAGCCTCACCATCCGCGCGGCTGAGGGACTGGCGGAGAAACCGATTATTCGCAATATCACCCCGGCGGCCGGCAGTCCGCGCATCTTTGAGATTCGCAAGGGCGGCAATCTACACCTCAAGGGATTGAACCTCGACGGTCGTGCGGAAGAAGGGGGCGCCGCCTTTGTCAAGAACATCATCCGCTCTGAGGATGTCGCCGCTGCGGCCGACTCTTTCCACTTTGTCCTCAAGGTCGAGGATTGCTGGCTGCACGATTCCAAAGAGTCCTTGCTGCGCGGGCACATGTTCACCACAGCCGACACCATCCTCTTCCGCGACTGCATCTTCCGCAACGCCTACAACGAGGCCATTGTCCTGCGCGAACGCACCAATGAGGCCCCGGAAGTCAAATATCTCGAACTGGAGAACTGCACCTTTGCCAAAATCGGCCGTGAAGCCCTCTACGTCGAGTACACCAATCCGGTGGTCCGGATCAACCACTGCACCTTTGATTCGGTTTCCTATCGCGAGAACAAGCGCATTCTCAATCCCAAGGGAGTTACCGATGTCGAAGTGAAGAATTCTATCTTTTCCAACCAGGGCGGCACTTTCTCCACCTCGGTCGAGCTCTTCGGCACCTCGACGATCGCCTACTGCGATACCTTCAATGTCGCAGCGGTCAAGCTGAATGACACCGCAGCCATTGGCGCCGGCATGCTGGACGCCGATCCCCTCTACACCGATGCTGCCGCCTGGGATTTCACCCTGCTGCCTGGCTCGCCTGTGCTGGCCATGGCCGACGACGGCGAAGCCATGGGCGATCTGCGCTGGGCGCCCAGACCGGTCGGACCCGTCGTTCATCAGGTCGCTGCCGGCGAAAACACCCTCAACGCCGCCATCGAGGCCGCCGCCTCGGGTGACATCATCGAGCTGACCGACAGCGGCGGGCTCTACAGTTACAACGGCAGCGACAAGATGTACATCACCAAAACCCTCACCATTCGCGCGGCGGCAGGGCTGGCGGAGAAACCGATTATTCGCAATATCACCCCGGCGGCCGGTAGTCCGCGCATCTTTGAGATTCGCGCCGGCGGCAGCCTCCACCTCATGGGATTAAACCTCGATGGCCGCGCCGAAGAGGGTGGCGCCGCCTTTGTCAAAAACATCATCCGCTCGGAGGATGTCGCTGCCGCAGCCGACTCCTTCCATTTTACTCTCAAGGTCGAGGATTGCTGGCTGCACGATTCCAAGGAATCCCTTCTGCGCGGCCATCAGTTCACCATTGCCGACACCATCCTCTTCCGCGACTGCATCTTCCGCAACGCCTACAACGAGGCCATCGTCCTGCGCGAGCGCACCAACGAGGCTCCGGAAGTCAAATATCTCGAACTGGAGAACTGCACCTTCGTCAAGATCGGACGCGAAGCCATCTACGTCGAGTACACCAATCCGGTGATCCGGATCAACCACTGCACCTTTGATTCGGTCTCCTACCGCGAGAACAAGCGCATCCTCTATCCCAGGGATGTCCAGGACGTTCAGATCAAGAACTGCATCTTTTCCAACCAGGGCGGCACCGCCTCGGCCTCGGTCGAGATCTACGGCGCCTCCTCGCTGAGCTACTCCGACCTTTTCAACACCAAGATCGCCAAGCTCAACGGCAGTGAGATCACCGGCAGCAACAACCTGGCGGTCGATCCCCTCTATTACAATCCGGCGGCCTTTGATTACCGGCTGGCAGTGAACTCGCCGGTCCGCGGCGCCGCCGACGACGGCCGGGCGATGGGGGATCTGCGCTGGGAGGTCTCTCCCGACCAACGCCTGCTCACCGTGCTGACCGAGGGCAAGGGTGTGGTCACTCTCGATCCTCCGGGCGGGGCCTATGCACCCGGAACGGTGGTGACCCTGACCGCTGTGCCGGAAGCCGGCTGGAAGCTGGCTGGCTGGGAGGGTGTGCTCATCTTCCCGCCGGACAATCCTGTCGCCACCATCACCATGGACAGCGATAAGACCGTCAAAGCCAAATTCGAGAACCTGGCTCCGCGGGTCGCGGTGACGGTCGATACCCTCGGCCTCGGCCATGTTGTGCTCGATCCCGCACCGGTCGAAGGCAAATACTTCCAGGGCGATCTGGTCACCCTGACGGCGGTGCCCCAGGCCGACTGGAGATTTGTCGAGTGGCTGGGCGATCTGACCGGCATAGTCAATCCGGTCCAGGTGTCGATCGACTCCGCCATGCACATCACCGCCTCGTTCGCCAGCACCTTCACCCAGTTCGCCCTCACCCTGACTGTTGAGGGCAAGGGGTCGGTTGTGGCGGACCCCGCCCCCATTCTCGGCACCTATGACAGCAGTACGGTGGTCACCCTCACCGCTACGGCTGTGCAGGGATGGGAGTTCAGCGGCTGGAGCGGGGACTTGACCGGGAATGAGAATCCCGCCAGCGTGACCATGGACGCACCCAGGGCCGTGACTGCCACCTTTGCCGAAAAGGCCTTCACCCGCCGGGCGCTGGAGATCGACGCGAGCTGGGATCTCTATGACGCGGTCGAGTTCGCCAACAACAACAGCACCATCGACAGCCTGGTGCTCATCACCAGCGGCGGAATCTACACCTCCATCCATACCGAGGATGTGGCGGTGCGCGCTCCGCTCACCATCGCCGCAGCGCCCGGCCTTGCGCAAAAACCCGTTGTCACCAACAGCGATCCGGAAAAGACCAACCTTGATGTCTTCCGGGTCTTTGATGATTTCACCCTCGACGGTGTGGTCATCGACGGCGGCCATGAACAGAGCCACGGCATGAAATACGCCATCCGGCTGCGCGATTACGACCAGATCGACACTGTCCGCCACGGCGCCGACATCACCCTGCGCAACTGCGATCTGATCAATTTCTTCGAACTGAAGGATCCCACCAAGGACGGCCACGCCGTGCGTTTTGATGTCAACCTCGTCGCCGGCACGGTCCGGATCGAGAACTGCTCATTCGCCCATTTCGGTTACGAGGCGATCCGCATCTCCGAGACCGAAAAGTATCCCACCGACCGCTGTCTCGATTCGCTGATCATCCGCAACTGCACCTTCACTGACATCGACGCCGAATGCGTGCGCTACTACTCCGACCTCGATGCCGCCACTCCGGATGCCCCGGTGATCATCGAGCATGTCACGGTCAACAACTCCAGCACCGCGGCCTTTTACCTGAAAAACAGCGGCGGCGCGGTCGTCCGCGACATCATCATCGCCAACACCCGCACCTCCGGCCATGGCCGTGACGGCAATCTCATGGACTGCCAGGGCAACACCGGCGTGCCCGCCTACGTCTCTCACATCGATACCTTCCACGTGGCCAAGGTCGATATCAAGGCCACCGATGGCGAAGTCGATGCAGCGACGGTATGGGGCATTGATCCGCTCTTCAGGGATGCCGTGAACCAGGATTATACCCTGCTGGCCGCCTCCCATCTCTATGGGTTGGGCCATGATAGCGAGGCCCTCGGCGATTTGCGCTGGGCGACCCAGACCCCGACCCATGTCAGTCTCCATCTCGTGATCGATGGCCCAGGCCAGGTGCTGGTCGATCCCGCCCCTGTCGGCAAGACCTGGGATCCCAATACCGTGGTCACCCTACATGCGGTGCCCGACTCCGCCCACTATTTCGAAGGCTGGGCCGGCGAAATCAACGGCCTGGTCAATCCCGTTGAGGTGACCCTGGATCAGAGCAAGATTATCACCGCGATGTTCCGCCTCATCACCGGGATCGATGGCAACGGGGCGCTGCCCGAGGCCTATGCCCTCGAGCAGAACTACCCCAACCCCTTCAATCCCGCCACCACCATCAGCTTTGCCCTCAAGCAGCCCGGCAGGACCAGGCTGCTGGTTTTTGACATGCTTGGAAGAGTGGTCGCCGCTCCGGTGGACCGCCAGATGGCGGCGGGGCGCTACAGCGTGAGTTTTCAGCTGCCGGAACTGGCCTCGGGGGTCTACTTTTACAAGCTCGAGTCCGGTACATTCACCTCGATCAAAAAGATGATGCTGGTCAAGTAAAATATCCCATCCCTTCACACCGACAGCCCGGCGGGGCGCTCTGCGCGCCTCGCCGGGTTTGTCCCATCACCTCTCTGTCGTGAATGCCATGATGCGAACTGCACGTACACTACTACTCCTGGCCGCCTTCAGCCTCGCCTGGTGCGCGGAGGCCGATGCCGGCCGGATCTACCGGGTTCAGAACCCGGCCGAAATCACATCCGCGATGACCACCGCTCAGCCCGGAGACACCCTGCTCATGGTCCGGGGGGTGTGGAACAACACCGCCATTGTTTTCAAGGGCAGCGGGCAGGAGGGCCGGCCGATCGTCCTCGCGGCTGAGACGCCGGGTGCGGTCGTTCTCAACGGCACCTCCACCCTGCGCATCTCCGGCTCATGGCTGGTCGTCGACGGCCTGCGCTTCGTCGGGGGCTACAGCCCTTCCGGCGCGGTGATCGAATTCCGCTCGGGTGCTCCGGCCTACCATTCGCGCCTCACCAACACCAGCATCGTCGATTACAATCCCGCCTCCAGATCGAACGATTACAAATGGGTTTCCCTCTACGGAACCCACAACCGGGTGGACCACTGCTATTTCGCCGGCAAAAACCACATGGGGACGACCCTGGTGGTCTGGTTTCCCACCCATCCCCATTATCACCTCATCGACCTCAACTGGTTCGGCTACCGTCCCCCCCTCGGGGAGAACGGCGGCGAGACCATCCGCATCGGCACCAGCGACTGGTCCATGGAGAACTCGCGCACCACGGTCGAATACAACTATTTCGAACATTGCAACGGTGAGATCGAGATCATCTCCAACAAGAGCTGCGAGAACGTTTACCGATATAATACCTTCGTCGAATGCGAGGGAGCGCTCACCCTGCGCCATGGCAACCGCTGCATGGTGGAGGGCAATTTCTTCCTCGGCAACCGCAACAGCGAGGCAGGCGGCGTGCGGGTGATCGGTGAGGAGCACACCATCTTCAACAACTACTTTTCCGGGCTTTGGGGAAGCAGCATGAAATCAGCCCTGCCGATTATGAACGGCGTGCCCGACAGCCCCCTCGACCGCTACTTCCAGGTCAAGAAGGCGGTCGTGGCTTTCAATACCTTCGTCGACTGCCGCTATCCCTTCATCCTCGGCTCCGGCAGCGACAGCGAGCGCACCCTGCCCCCGCAGGATTGCATCATCGCCAATAATGTCGTCCAGGGCGGAACCAGGCTGGTCACGCAGGAAGACGCCCCCGTTAACCTCCTCTGGGAGGGCAATATCATGCACGGGAGTTCCCTGGGCATCCCCCAGCCGGATGGCATCCTCCTTGCCGATCCCCGCCTCTTTCAGGCCACCGACGGCCTCTGGCGCCCCGACAGCACCAGCCCCCTGCGCAGTGCTGCAACTGGCAGCTATCCCTTCATCACTGCGGACATGGACGGACAAGTGCGCATCGCCCCTCTGGACGCCGGGGCTGATCAGATATCGGCGGAGCTGGTGCAGCGCCGTCCCTTGACCCCCGCCGATGTCATGCCGGCCTGGATGAAAAATCCTGCCCCGGTAGTGCTGACCCTGCTCAGAAACGGCTCCGGCCGGGTGAGCGTTGATCCCGCGGGGGGCGTTTATCCGCCCGGTACGCGAGTGACGGTAACCGCGGTGCCGGATCCCGGCTGGCGCTTCGAGCGCTGGGAGGGCGATCCGGGCGGCAGCAGCAATCCCCTGATGGTCACACTCGACCAGGATCTTCTGCTGCGCGCCCTCTTCGTGACCGACGCTCCTCTCCGTTTCAAGCTCGATGTCTTTGTCTTTTCCTCCGGCGGCAAGGTCGCGCTCGATCCCCCGGGTGGAAGCTATCCCGCAGGGACGGTGGTCCGGATGACCGCCCTGCCAGATAGCGGCTGGAGCTTTGACCGCTGGGAGGGGGCCCTCATCGGCCGCAACAATCCCGACAGCCTCAGCATGGACAGCGATAAAATGGTTCTTGCGGTCTTCGCCCGGGCCAGCTTCGTCGATACTGCGACGAAAGTGCCAGTGGATTTCAGCCTGGCGCAGAACTATCCCAATCCCTTTAATGGACGGACGCGAATCCAGTTCACACTTACCAGCCCCGGGCCGGTCGAACTGAAAATATTCAACAGCGCCGGTGGCGAGGCGGCCACCCTCGTGAAAGGATTTCTCACTGCCGGAACCCACCGGATCGCGTTCGAGGCTAACGGGCTGCCGGCCGGCATCTATTTTTGCCGGCTGGTTTCCGGAACCCTAACTGCGGTGAACAAAATGGTGATCATCAACTAGCTGTTTCAGGCATGGATGGCCGCGCTGCATAAAACAGCATGTGCGCGCAGAGACTATACTTTATATCGGAGTATCCCTGACTTGAACTCATTTAACAGAGGTTTTTGTCGCTGCACCGGGCTGCTGTCGCTCATTGTGCTGCTCAATGCACCCCTTTGCCCTGCCTGGGAATCACAAATCGTCCAGGTCCACACGGGCAAGCTGGTCTATCGCGCGGACGAGGAGGGCAACCGCATCCCCGACTTTAGTCACGCCGGCTACAAGGGCGGCGGGGTACCCCTGCCGGAAATTCCGGTCGTCAAAACCATCTCGCCGATCGCGGGGGACAATACCGCGCATATCCAGAATGCCCTTTTCGAGGTGGGGCTTTTACCGCAGAATGAGGCAGGCTTCCGCGGCGCCCTGCTGCTGAGCGCCGGGAAATATGAAATCCGCGGCACCATCAAGCTGGGCTTCGACGGCGTCGTCCTGCGCGGGGCCGGGGACGGCGAGGATCCGGCCACCAGCACGATTCTGTGGGCGACCGGCAACAGCCCGAACCAGCGCACGGTCCTCATAGCCGGGGGCGGGGGGACGACGCGCTGGCGCGACGAGGTCGCCAACACCCGCCGCGACATCACCTCCGACACCGTGCTGGTGGGCAGCCGCCGCTTTGACCTCAGCGATGCCTCGCCCTTTGCGGTGGGGGACAATATCATCATCTATCATCCCTGCACGGAGGACTGGCTGGCGGCCATCGATTATGGCGGCACCTGGTCTCAGGACCCGGGGGCAGAGCCCGGCGTCGATCTGCCCTGGGCGATCGGCAGCCAGAACATCGTCTACAACCGCCGCATCACCGGCGTCGCGGGCAGCACCATCACCATCGATGCCCCGCTCTTCGACCACCTCATCCGCAAGCAGTCGCAGTCCTATATCTACAAGTATGCGCGCACAGGGCTGCGCAGCCGCATCGGCATTGAAAATCTGCGCATCGATATCGAGACCAGGGGCGGTGTCGACGAGGCCCATGCCTGGACAGCCATCGACCTTTTCCAGATCGAGGACGCCTGGGTGCGCGAGTGCACCCTGCTCCATTTCGGCCATTCGGGGGTGCGCACCAACACCGCCACCCGCATCACCATTGAAAACTGCCGCGCCCTCGATCCGGTCTCCACCATCGAGGGGGAACGCCGTTATAATTTCAATGTCTACAATGCCTCACAGCTGGTGCTCTTTAAAAACTGCCACGCCACCAACGGCCGCCATCACTATGTCTCCAACGGCGCCAGCTGGACCTCGGGCTGTGTCTTTCTCGACTGCACCTCTTCCGGTGCCTGGACCAGCAGTGAAGGGCACCGGCAGTGGAGCACCGGGCTGCTCTGGGATAACGTCGTCGACCTCGACGGCCCCCGCCCCGGCTACAATCCCCGCCTGCTCGGCCTCTACAATCGCGGCCATTACGGCACCAGCCACGGCTGGGGTGTGGCTCACAGTGTTGCCTGGAACTGCGATGTCGCTGCCGGCGACCTGATCGTGCAGAAACCACCCACAGCGCAGAATTACGCCATCGGCTGCCAGGGCAAGAACATCACCGGTAAAAAGCCGCCGGCCCCCTTTGCCGAGCCGGAGGGCTATATCGAGGGCAGCAGCACCCCCGGCCTCGAGCCGCGCTCACTCTATGAGGCCCAGCTGGCGGAGCGGCTGGCCGCCACCCCGGTGGCGCTCGAGGGTTGGCTGTCGGGCGCCAAACAGCCCGCCTCCTGCGCTCTCGCCCAGAATTATCCCAATCCCTTCAACGGCGAGACCAGGCTCGAATTCGCCCTGGACAGGCCGGGGCATATCACCCTCACCATCCAATCAGTGCGGGGTGAACAGATCGCCGCTCTGGCCGCGGGGCAGTTCCCGGCGGGAGTTCACTCGGTGACCTGGCTGGCCGGATCCCTGCCATCGGGCCTCTATTTCGCCCGGCTGACACACGAGGACAAAACGATTACTAAACGTATGTTATTGATTAAATAAAAGGAGTGAATCATGGAGATATCATTGCAAGGCAAGGTCGCCATCATCACCGGCAGCATCCAGGGCATCGGCCGGGCTACCGCAGAGATGCTGGCGGCTAATGGGGCCGCGGTGGTCCTCAACAATCATGAAAATCCCACCCAGCTCGAAGAGGTCGTCGCGGGGATCCGCGCGAAAGGCGGCCGGGCGCAGGGCATAATCGCCGATGTAACCAAACGGGAAGAGGCGCAAAAACTGGTCGATGCCGCCCTCGCCCTGGGAAGAATCGATATTCTCATCAATAACGCCGGCGGGCTGGTCAAACGGGTGCCGGTGGCCGAGTTCGATGAGGCCCATTACCAGACCGTCTTCGATGTCAACGTCCGCACCGCCTTTCTGATGTCCCATCTTGTCCTGCCGCAAATGAAGGCACAAAAGAGCGGCAAAATCATCCACTTCTCCTCTCAGGCGGCCCATGACGGCGGCGGCCCTGGCGCAGCGGCCTACGCCGCCTCCAAGGGGGCGATCTGGACCTTCACCAAGGGGCTGGCCAAGGAGGTGGCCTCCCTCGGCATCACCGTCAATGCGGTTTCGCCCGGTTTTATCGCCCAGACCGCCTTCCATAACACCTTCACTTCGAAGGAGGCCCAGGAACGCATGCCCTCGCTCATCCCGCTCGGGCGCGTCGGCACGGCGGAGGATGTCGCCAAAGTGGTCTTCTTTCTCGCCTCCCCCCTCTCCGACTATCTGACCGGCCAGTCCATCGAAGTCAACGGCGGGCTCTATATGCCCTGAAACAACCGTCTAACTCTGAACTGCTAACTGTCCTGAGAGGAAATACATGCGCCTTACCGCTCACATCATCATCGCAGCCCTGCTCATTTGCAGTGTCGTTCTCACCGCAGGAGAGCATCCCAGCCTCGTCATCACCGTCGGGGAGGCGGCGGCGATCAGGGAAGATATGGGCAAATATCCCCTCTTCGTCCGCTCTTTTGAAGCCATGAAAGCGCGGGTGGAGACCGCCCTGAACCGGCCCATCGAGGTTCCGCCCCCCGGCGAGGGCGGCGGCTATGAACACGAACGCCACAAGCAGAATTATCGCGAGATGCAGGAGGCGGGGATTTATTTCACCATCACCGGCGACAAACGGGCGGCCGGCTTCATCCGGGACATGCTGCTCAAATATGCCGACCTCTATCCCAACCTGGGACGTCACCCCCAGGCTAAAGACCAGGCCCCGGGCAAGCTCTTCCACCAGATGCTCAACGAAACCCTCTGGCTCACCAATGCCGCCATGGCCTATGATTGCGTCCATGACCAGCTGACCCCGGCCGTCCGGGCCGGGATCGAAAAAAATCTCTTCCGCCCAATGATCGCCTGGTTCACCAACGAAAACCGCAAGGAATTCAATCGCATCCATAATCATGGCACCTGGACAGTCTGTTCAATCGGCCTCATCGGCTATGTACTTGGCGACCGGGAACTGGTTGAGATGGCCCTTTACGGCACGGACAAGGACGGTCAGGGCGGCTTTCTCAAGCAGCTCGATCTACTCTTCTCGCCCGACGGCTATTACATGGAGGGGCCCTATTACGCCCGCTACGCCCTGCAGCCCTTTTTCATCTTCGCCGAGGCGATCGAACGCAACCAGCCCGAATTAAAGATCTACGAGCATCGCGGCCAAATCCTTAAAAAAGCCTGGTACTCGGCTGTGCAGACCACCTTCCCGAACGGGATCTTTCCACCCATCAACGACGCCTCGCGCACCATGGATATCCGCGACAGCGGCATGATTCTCACCAACAGCCTCGCTTATGCCCGTTACGGCGCCGATCCGCAACTGCTCCCGGTCGCCCAAATTCAGCAGGAGGTGCCGGTGAGCGACGCTGGACTCATCCTGGCCCGCGCCTTCGCCAGGGCCGGCGAAGTGCCCGGCATGACCTGGCCGAGCATCGAATTCACCGATGGCTGGGACGGCAGGCAGGGCGGCCTCGGCATCCTGCGCTCCGGTGAGGGCCGGGAGCAATCCATGCTGTTGATGAAGTACGGTGTCCACGGCGAAGGCCACGGCCACTTTGACAAGCTGCAGTTTATTTTTTACGATCAGGGCCGCGAGGTCATCCCCGATTACGGTTTTTGCCGCTGGATTAACATCGAACCCAAGATGGGCGGCCGCTATCTACCCGAGAACAAATCCTGGGCCATGCAGACCATCGCCCATAATACCGTGACCGTCGACCGAAAGTGCCAGAATGACGGCAGCCGCAAAGAGGCGGATGAGATGTCGGGGCAGCGCCATTTCTTTGAAACCGGCGATCCGCGCGTGCAGGTGATGAGCGCGCGGGCGGAAGGCTACTATCCCGGGGTGAGCATGCAGCGCACGATGCTGCTGGTGCGGGACGAACGGCTCCCCTATCCGGTTGTCGTCGATCTCTTCCGGGTGGTCAGCGACCGGGTGCACTGCTATGACTATCCGATTCATTACCGCGGCCAGCTCATCGCCGCTGATTTCAACTATCAGGCCTTTGGCAGCGAACAGCAGCCACTCGGCACCGAAGCCGGCTACCAGCACATCTGGCGGGAGGCCTCCGCCGCCGTCGCCGGCCCGTTGCGGCTCACCTGGCTGGACGGCAACCGCTACTACACCCTGCTCACAGCCGGGGCCGAGGCGGGCGAGTTTTTCTTCGGCCGCAGCGGCGCCAGTGATCCCTCCTTCAATCTGATCTCTGAACCGATCTTCATCCTGCGCAAAGAGGGGCAGAACTATCTCTTTGCCTCAGTGATCGAGCCTCACGGCTGGTTCAGCGAGGCGCACGAACAGTCGCGCGACGCCCGCGGCCGCCTCACCACTGTGAAAGTGATCGGCCATGATGAAACCGGCTCGGTGGTCGAGGTCGAAGGCGCCAACAATCTGCGCTGGCGGATCATGGTCAGCAACGGCCCCGCCTCTTCCACGGCCGTCCACACTATGAACCTGAACGGGACCAGCTTCTCCTGGACCGGCAACTACCGGTTCGAGTTTTAATTACCCCGCATCCGAAACGGCCAGGAATGGCAAAATGGAGAACCGCATAGTATGAAAAAGATCAATGGACTGCGCTGGTGGATCATCGCCCTGGTGGCCCTGGCGACGGTGATCAACTACATCGATCGCTCCGCCCTGGCCATCATGTGGCCGGACATCAACAAGGATATCGGCCTGGGCAAGGAGCAGTACGCCATGATCATGACCATGTTCATGATCGCCTATGCCATCAGCCAGACCCTCTCGGGCAAGCTCTATGACTGGATCGGCACCCGCATGGGATTCGTCATCTCCATCGTCGTATGGTCCCTTTCGGCGGCCCTGCACGCCGTGGCGCGCGGAGCGGCCAGCTTCAGCTTTTTCCGCTTCATGCTCGGGCTGGGGGAGGCGGGCAACTGGCCTGGGGCCACCAAATCCAATGCCGAATGGTTTCCCATTCACGAGCGCGCCTTCGCCCAGGGCATCTTCAACGCCGGGGCCTCCATCGGTTCGATCATCTCACCGCCACTGATCGCGGTGCTCTATCTGCTCATCGGCTGGAAGTTGACCTTTGTGGTCATCGGCGGACTGGGGCTGCTCTGGATCATCCCCTGGCTCTTCGTCAACCGCGCCCTGCCCGGGAAACATCCCTGGCTGACCGAAGAGGAGAAGGCCTACATCCTCGAGGGGCAAAAAACTGTGGAGAGCGGAAAGGCGGACCACCCGGAGCGCGCCCTCAGCTGGGGGGAGATGCTCAAATACCGGCAATCCTGGTCGGTCATCGTCTCCCGTTTTCTCCTCGATCCCATCTGGTGGCTCTTTGTCATCTGGCTGCCGATCTACCTCAATGACCGCTTCCAGTTCGACATCAAGCAGATCGGCCTCTCCGCCTGGGTGCCCTATGTTGGCGCCGCAACCGGCAGCCTCTTCGGGGGCTGGCTCTCCGGCTTTCTCATCCACAAGGGATGGAATATCGATCGCGCCCGCAAGGGGACCATCCTCCTTGGCGGTCTCTTCATGCTCCCCTGCCTGGTCTTCGCCGCCTATGCGAGCACTCCCGTGGCCGCCATCCTGCTCATCGCGCTCATCCTCTTCGGCTTTCAGATCTCGATCAATAACATCCAGACCCTGCCAAGCGACTTTTTTTCCGGTAAGACCGTCGGCTCCCTGGCCGGACTCGGCGGCACCAGCGCCGCCCTGGGGACCATCATCGTCACCAATCTGGTGCCGATCCTCTCCAGGGCCGGCTATACCCCGGTTTTCCTCACCGGCGCCCTGCTCGTCCCCCTCTCCATCATCGCGGTACTGCTGCTCGGCGGCCGCATCCGCAGGGTTGATCTGCCTTCATGAAGATGACGGCCGGGATGCCGGCCTTTGATCGCGAATTCGAACTCACGAAAGAGATGCCATGAAAAACTATATCCACAGCCATGAAGCGGTGATCGAGGAGGTCTCTCCCGGCATCCGCCGCCAGATTCTCGGTTATGACACCAACCTGATGCTGGTGCGGGTGCAGTTCGCCGCCGACGCTGTCTCAGCAGCCCACAGCCATCCGCATCAGCAGGTCACCTATGTCGAAAAGGGGGTCTTCGAAGTGACCATCGGTGATGAAAAACAGCTGCTGCGCCGGGGGGACTGTTTCATATTGCCCTCGGGCATTCAACACGGGGCGAGGTGCCTGGAGGAGGGTGTGCTCATCGATACATTTTCACCGGCACGTGAGGATTTTCTCAAATGAGTTCAGCACAAATCCGCAAAGGGCGCCTGCGGTGTCCAGGAATTCTCGCCAGCCTGGGCTTCCTCTCCCCGGCCGCGGCGGCTGGCAGGCTCTTTCTTCTCATCACCCTGACCCTCTCTGTCGCCCGGGCGCAGACCATTCCCTCCGATGCCGAGCTGCTGGCGGGGCTCAGGCCCTGCCTGCCCGCCCTGGCGGAGGTCTACGCCCTGCGTGACCAGGGGCAGACTGAAGAGGCACTGCACAGATTAGCCGGCTATCTACGCGAGCAGTCCGCCTGCCGCTATTATTTCGACTGGCAGCGTTTTGGAGAACTCTTCGCCGCTTACTGCAAGCGCTATCCCCTCAAGCGCAGCGAACACCTCCGGCTCGCCCGCGAACAGATGACCACCTATCCGGCCGACACCGAGTGGATGCTACCTTTCAGGAATCTGCAGGGGAAAGAGGTCACCGCCTATGAACTCCGCCACCTCGCCCGCCAGAACAAGAGCCGCGACATCGCCCTGATGCATCACTATGAGCGGGATACGCGCTATCTCCACTATTGGCTGGCCCAGGTGGAGGATCTCAACCGCGCTTTCAAAGAGGGGGCCTATGATCAGGCGGGCAACGCCATTTATGAAAATTTGCGCGGAGGCATGCGGGTGCAAAACTGGCTCTTCGCGCACCATGTTTTTCTCGCCGCCCTGGAGTATGACGAGCAGGCCCAACTCCTGCTCATCCGCACCCTGTTTCATCACGGCTTGATGCTTGAGAAAGGCACCCAAAGGTATCGCTCCGGCAACCATCATACCAAGGGCTTGGCCGCCCTCTTTGAACTCGCTGTGCTTTTCGGCGATTTCCGCGCGGCGGAAGCATGGCGGGCCCAGGCCATCGCCGGGCTGACCCGGCATATGCACGAAGAGATCAATCCGGACGGTTTTCAATTCGAACGCTCGGTCCATTATCATATCGGCGACATCGACAACTACTTCCGCGTCTATCAGCTGGCGCAGATCAACCAGATCAAGCTACCCGAAGAGTTCATTCTACGCTTCCGCCGCATGTTCACCGCCCTGGCACAGCTGGCCCGGCCTGATCGGCGCCTGCCCGTTCTGCAGGACGATACCGATGCAGCCTATTCGGAATACAACGAGATTTATATCCCAATGAGCGCCGGCGCCCTGCTCTTCGGGGATCCCCTCTTCCGCTACTTTGCCGGCGATGAAATCCCGGCCGAGCTCTACTGGCTGACCCGTCCGGAACAGCAGGGTCGACTGCTTCAACAGTCCGGCGTCCAGCCTGAATTCTCCTCGCTCGCCCTGAAGGAGAGCGGCTACTACTGCATGCGCTCGGGATGGGAGCAGAACGACCTCCACATGGTCATTTCGGCCGGCCTCTCCCGCATCAAGCCCGATCACCAGCATGGCGACATGCTCGGCGTGGTCGCCTGGGCCAACGGCCGCGACATTCTGCCCAACTATCAGGTCAGCTACAACACCCCCGAGTATCCCTTCTGGAAGAACTCCTGGGTAAAGAATGTCGCCCTGGCCGACAGCATCCCCCTCGGCCGCAAGTGGATCCCCAATGAGGGTGGCTCCGGCTTTGGTAAATGGGGCGTCCTGCCAACTCCGCAAGTCCTGGAATGGCGCACTGCGCCGGAATTCGACTATTTTCGCGGCACCCACGACAGCTACGACTCTCTCGGCATCCACTATTTCCGCGAGGTGCTCTTTATCAAGAGCGGTTTCTGGATCATTCGCGATCATTTCCGCAGCGAAGGGATTCATTCCTGGCAGCAGATGTGGCAGGGGCACTATCAGCGGCAAAACGCGCGCTGTGTGGTTGCTCAATTTGCCGATGGCAGCGGCCTGGAGATCATCCAGCTCGACGCTCCTGCCGATACGATCCTCTTCGGTGTACACCGCGACAAGGGCAGCGTTCTCTTTCAAACACGCTCGACCGGTAATTACACATTCACCACCCTGCTGCAT
Source organism: bacterium (assembly GCA_029554865.1). Classification (GTDB taxonomy): domain Bacteria; phylum Zhuqueibacterota; class Zhuqueibacteria; order Residuimicrobiales; family Residuimicrobiaceae; genus JAKPUX01. The sequence goes on from JAKPUX010000056.1 coordinate 138,413, forward strand.
CCCTTCGCCTCGGGTGGCCGCCGGATCGACTCATCCGCCGGTTTGGCCGTCCTGCAGATCGGACCATGGTGGATCACCCGGAATGAAAACGGCGGCCTCCTCCTTTCCAGGGAGAGCCCGGGCGCCTCCTATCTCCTCCCCGCTGAAGAGTTCATCATTCTGCCGGCAAGTGCCCCGCAGAGCAGGGCGAGCGCAAATCCTGTATCGGAGAGCAGAGAATTGAAACCTGCCAGAGTGGCAGATCTGAGGATGATGGTCACAGTGCAGGAGAATCCTTTGACGGCGACTGCACGGGCGAACCTTGACCTCGCTTTACAGCAGTACAGCGGCATGCTGACGGCGATCGCCGGCGCCGACCGCAATCCGCGCACCATCACGCCGGAGGGCACTGCCAAACTGGTTCCGGCCAGGGACTGGACGAGTGGTTTTTTCCCGGGCGCCCTCTGGCTTCTCTACGCCGATTCCGGTGATCCGCACTGGCGGGCGGCGGCGGAGAAGCAGACCGCCCTGCTCGAAGAGGAACAGTACGACCGCACCACCCACGATCTGGGGTTCAAACTCTATTGCAGCTATGGCCAGGGCCTCCGCCTGACCGGGAACGAACACTACCGGGAGGTGCTCCTTCAGGCCGCGCGAACCCTGGCAGGACGTTTCAACCCCACCGTGGGCTGCATTCGTTCCTGGGATCACAACCGCAGCCGCTGGCAGTTTCCGGTTATCATCGATAATCTGATGAACCTGGAGTTGCTATTCTGGGCTGCCTGCTCCGGCGGCGACTCCTCCCTCTACCGCATCGCCATGACCCACGCCAATACCACCCTGAAAAATCATTTCCGGGAGGATTTCAGCACCTGGCATGTGGTCAACTATGACACGACTACGGGGCAGGTCATCAGCAGGGAGACCCATCAGGGCTACAGCGATTCATCGACCTGGAGCCGGGGCCAGGCCTGGGCCCTCTACGGCTGCACCATGATCTATCGCGAGAGCAGGGATGAGCGCTATCTGCGCCAAGCCGAAAAAATCGCGGATTTTATCCTGAACCATCCCCGTCTACCCCGGGACGGCGTGCCCTGGTGGGATTACGATGCGCCCGGCATTCCTGATGAACAGCGCGATGCCTCGGCCGGCGCCATCCTCTGCTCGGCTTTTTACGAATTGAGCACCCTGGCAAAGGAGGGGGAGCGCTATCGCCAGGCCGCGGATCGTATTCTCGGGAGCCTCTCCTCACCGGCCTACCGGGCCGATCCGGGCGCAAACGGCCATTTTTTGCTCAAGCACAGCGTCGGCAGCAAGCCGGGCAAAACGGAGATCGATGTCCCGCTCATCTATGCCGATTACTATTTTCTTGAGGCCAATCTGCGCCTGCTGGCGCTCATGAAAGCCGGCGGAGCGGGCGCGGGACCCGGCGTCAGCGCCGAGGCCGGCATTGGAAAGGCGGACGATCCCCTGCTCATCGATCTGGCCGCCCTGAAAGGCGTCAAGTCGCGACTCGCAGCCGAAGAGAAAAGCCTGCAGCCAGCCCTGAAAAAGCTGCTCCGGGAGGCCGATGAGATGATGAATGCCCGGCCCCTCTCGGTGATGGACAAGGCCGCAGTGCCTCCAGGCGGTGACAAACACGATTATATGAGTCTGGCACCCTACTGGTGGCCTGACCCCGAAAAAAGCGACAGCCTGCCCTGGATTCGCCGCGACGGCGAGGTCAATCCCGAGGTGAACCGCTACGACAAGCTCCCCCTGCGCACCACCGATGTGCAGGTCACCACCCTCGCCATCGCCTGGTTCCTCAGCGGCCGCGAGGCGTATGCCCGCCAGGCCGCGCGCCTGCTCCGCGTCTGGTTCCTCGACGCCGCGACCAAGATGAACCCACATCTTGAGTATGCCCAGTCCATCCCCGGCCGTAACTCGGGCCGGGGCGCGGGCATCATTGAAGGCCGCTCCTTCTTCCGCATGGCCGACGCCGCCCGCCTGCTCGCCGGTTCGGCCTCATGGACGACAAATGAGCAGCTGGCCCTGGAGGAGTGGCTCGGACGCTATTACCGCTGGTTGCAGGAGAGCAAGGCCGGCCGCGAGGAGGCGGCTGCCAAAAACAACCACGGCACCTGGTACGACGTCCAGGCCGCCTTTCTCGCCCTCTACCTCGGCGATGGGCCGGCGGCGCGTCGCATCCTGGAAAAATTCCCGTCCGAGCGCATCGCCCTCCAGATCGAACCCGACGGCCGCCAGCCCCGCGAGCTCGCACGCACCCGCGCCCTCAGCTACAGCATCATGAACCTGGAGGGCTTTTTCGCTGCGGGAATATTGGCGGAGCGCCTCGGCCTCGACTTCTGGCATTACGAGACGCCGGACGGCCGCAGCATCCACAAGGCCCTCGATTTTCTCATGCCCTACCTCAGCGGAGAGGCCAAATGGCCCTGGTCCCAGATCACCGGCATCGAGGGCGGGATGGAAGAGCTGATCGCCCTTCTACGCCTGGCGGCCGAAAAATATGGCGATCCGCGTTATCGCCAGGCTGCCGCCGGCCTGCCGGGAGGAATAAAACCCGCCAGCCGGGTCAACCTGCTCACCCCCGCCCTCCCTTAACCCCAGCAAAGGAAATCCGATATGCTGCACGTTCGAGAGTCGTATCTGGTGTTATTACTGGCCACCAATTTTTGCTTCGCCGCCCAACCTGTCCGCGCCTCGGCCGGCGGGACCGGTGCCGCCATTCAGCCCCTGGTACTTGAACGCGCAGCCATTCGACAGCTCGTCACGCTCAACTCCGGCTGGGAGTATCTCGAAGAAGCCCTCCCGTCGGTCCAAGCTCTCGACGACCCCGCTCTGCCCTGGGTAAAAGTTGATCTTCCCCACACCTGGAACGCCTTCGACGCTGTCGACCAGGAGCCCGGCTACCGCCGCGATGCTGGTTGGTATCGCAAGGAGATCGTAATCCCCGATAATGCCGGATCGCGTCGCTTCCGGCTCTATTTCGAAGGCGCCAACCTGACCACCGAGGTCTATGTCAACGGCCGTAAGGCTGGAGGCTACATCGGCGGCTATGTCGGCTTTACAGTGGATATCACCTCCTGTCTGGTCAAGGGCCGGAACCGGATCGCCGTGCGCGTGGACAATGCGATCAACCGCGACATCATACCCTCGCAGAAAGCCGATTTCGTTATCTATGGTGGTATCTGCCGCGACCTCTGGCTGCAGGTGCTGCCCGCCGATTTCATCGACCGGCTGCTCATCAGTACCCCTAAGGTGAGCGCACGTTCAGCGCAGGTGACCGCCCGGGTGCGGATGATAAATAACTCTGCAGAAAAACAATCCGCCTCAATCGCCGCCCTGATCAGGGACCCGCAGAGCAAGGTGGTGGCCAGATCCACGGCTAAAGTCCAGCTGCAGCCGGGTGAAAATGAGTTTTCCCTCGGTTTTCCGGCTCTGAAGAATCCACGGCTCTGGTCTCCCGACCGGCCAGACCTCTACTGCATGGAGGTGGAGCTCAAGACTGGCGCCTCCACGGATGCTGTGTCAGAGCGCTTCGGCTGCCGCTGGTTCGAATTCGCGGAAAAAGGGCCTTTTTATCTCAACGGCCGGCGGCTGCTCCTGCGCGGCACCCATCGCCACGAAGAGTACGCCGGGTATGGCAGCGCCCTCCCCGATTCCCTCCACCTCCGCGACATGCGCATGATCAAGGAAATGGGAGCCAACTTCGTCCGACTCGGCCATTATCCCCAGGACCCCGCGGTCTACCGCGCCTGCGATGAGCTTGGCCTGCTGGTCTGGGACGAGTTGCCCTGGTGCCGCGGCGGCATGGGCGGCCCGGTCTGGCAAAACCACACCCGCCGGCTTTTTAGAGAGCAGATCGAACAGAACTACAACCACCCCTCGATCATCCTCTGGTCGATCGGCAACGAACTCTACTGGCTGCCCGATTTTCCCGGCGGTGACCATCCCGACTCCCTGCGCGCCTTCGCTGGTGGTCTCCATGCCCTTGCGCACGAACTCGATCCCGGACGGCTGACCGCCGTGCGCAAATTCACCGGCGGCGAGGAGATCACCGATCTTTTCTCGCCCTCGATCTGGGCGGGATGGTATTCGGGCGTCTATGCCAGCTATGAAAAAGCCCTGACCGCCGCACGCAGCCGCTACAGCCGCTTCATCCACGCGGAATACGGCGGCGACAGCCATGTCGGCCGCCACACCGAAAATCCGGTCGATGGCCGGGGTATTGTCAAGGAGGATGAATGGGCGGAACAACCCAACATGGTCAACGTGGCAAGAATCGCGGAGGAGGGGGACTGGAGCGAGAGCTACATCGTCGATCTCCTGGACTGGCATCTCTCCGTATCAGAGCGCCTCGACTGGCTGAGCGGGACGGCGCAATGGGCCTTCAAGGATTTCGCCACACCTCTGCGGCCGGAAAATCCTATTCCCTACGTCAACCAGAAGGGGCTGGTGGACCGGGCCGGAAAACCCAAGGATGCATGGTACCTGTTCAAAAGCTGGTGGACGGAGAATCCCCAATTCTGCCATATCGAATCGCCGACCTGGAGGGAACGGGTCGGCCGGCCCGGTGAGTCCCTCGAAGTCTGTGTCTTCAGCAACTGCGCCAAAGTCGAGCTCCGCCTGAACGGCGCCTCTCTGGGAAACAAAACGCGGGTGGCCGGAGATTTCCCCGCCAACGGACTGCGCTGGCAGGTCGCCTTTAATGAAGGTAAAAACCACCTCCTCGCCATCGGTTTCGGCGGGGAGAGCGAAACAGCACGGGATACCCTGACGGCGCAATATACCGTTCGAAAAAACGGCAAACCCGAAGAGATCACCCTTACAGCGCAAAAACGGGAGGATGGCAGCTATCTGGTCATCGCCCGCGTTGTCGACAGCCAGGGGCAGCGCTGCCTGGACTATAACAAGCGGGTCTATTTCAGCGCCGCAGGCGCCGGCCGCCTGCTGATCAACTACGGCACCCCTACACGCAGCGAGGTGATCGAATTCGCCAACGGCCAGGCGGCCATCGAGTTCATCCCCGGCCTCGGCCGGGCGGTGATCGAGGCCCGCAATCAGGATTTCAAAGGAGCTTGGATCGTCCTCCCCCCGGAACCTCTCCCTCCCGCACAGCTTGAGAGCGAACGCGAGCGGGTGCTGCGCAAGGCGGACGCCGCCCTGCAAAAGGAGCCGGTCACCCTCACCTCGGCCACCTGCGCACGCAGCGCCGGCGGCAGGCACGATTACTATTCCGAGGGCGATTACTGGTGGCCGGATCCGGCCAACCCGGAGGGACCCTACATCCGCCGCGACGGCCTGACCAATCCGGACAATTTTGTCGCCCACCGCGAGCTGCTGCGGCACATGAGCATGGAGGTGGCCGCCCTCACCACGGCCTGGAAGATCAGCGGAGAAGAGCGCTACGCCCGCGCCGCCCTGCGCCATCTGCGCGCCTGGTTCGTCGACGACAGCACCTGCATGCATCCCCATCTCACCTACGCCCAGGCGATCAAGGGGATCACGCCGGGCCGCGGCGTCGGCATCATCGACACCATCCATCTGCTTGAGGTAGCCAGGTCGGCCTCGCTGCTGAAAAATTCACCGGCGATGGCCCCGGAGCTCGACCGGCGGATCACCGCATGGTTCAGCGACTATCTGGCCTGGCTGACCACCTCCGCCAACGGCATCGACGAGCGCGAACGCAAAAACAACCACGGCAGCTGCTGGGTGCTGCAGGTGGCGGAGTTCGCACGCCTAACCGGCAACGACACCCTGCTGGCCTTTTGCCGTGACCGCTTCAAAACCGTGCTGCTGCCGCAGCAGCTTGCCGCCGACGGCAGCTTCCCCCTCGAGCTCGAGCGCACCAAACCCTACGGCTATTCCCTGTTCAACCTCGACGCACTGGCCATACTCTGCGAGATCCTCTCGACGCCGGAAGACAACCTGTGGGATTATCAACTGGACGATGGCAGGGGGATGAAAAAGGCGATGGAGTATATCTACCCCTATATCGCGGACAAGAACCGCTGGCCTCATCCGCCCGACGTCATGTATTTCGAGGAGTGGCCGCTCCGTCATCCCAGCCTGCTCTTCGCCGGCCTGGCCTGGCGTGAAGAAGGATACCTCGAGCTCTGGCGCAGGCTGCCGCCCGAACCCGCCACGGAAGAAGGATCGAGGAATTTTCCCCTCCGTTATCCCCTGCTCTGGCTCGATTGAACAGACACCGCCCAGGATTTCGGTCTGCGCTTTTGATGGATACTCCTCCAGCGCCCCCTATCACGGCTGCCTGCGGAGGGCGTGCCTCGCGGCTTTTGCCTTGCATTCCTCCGGCATAATTAATATATTTCGTTTCATTAACAAATAGTTATACGCGGACAGGGCCGGATGCTGCGGGCGTGAAGAGGGTGACGCCTCCGCCGGGCCGATACGCCATTGTTTCGCATTACACTCTGCCGGACAGATTTCATGAACAAATTGACCCCTACATCGATGGTGCGCTGGCTGGTCATTGCCGCCGCCCTGCTGCTCGTCCTGCTGCTCCCTTTCCGTATTCCCTACACCATCAAAACTATCGCAAAAGTCCAACCCCGCCGTGAATGGCTGGTCGTGCGCGCCGAAGACGGCCAGATTTCCACCCATCTCTGGAATCATCAATCAGCGACCCTGGAGAGAGTGACGGTCACCCAGATGCTGCGCGGTGATGCCACGGAATTCCAGATCCTGCCGGGGGTGCTCGGTTCGGCGGAGGTCGCCGAAGGGGATACCATCGCCATTCTGCATTCGGCGGACCTGGTGCAGGCCATTGCCGCATTGCAGGGCGATTTGACGGCGGCAAGGGGTTCCCTGCTGGCCCTCTCCACAGGGGAAAAACTCCCCATGATCGAGGAGGCTCAGCATCAGATCGAACATGCGGTGGTGATGGCGCAGGAGCAAAAGAGGGTTGCTGAGCGGCTGGCGGAACTCCATGCCAGGCAGCTGGTCCCCTTCCAGGAGTACGAACTGGCTCTGGCCACCCAGCAAGCCTTTGAAGCGAATATTGCTGTCGCCCGATCCCGTCTGGCCAGCATCCAGACCGGGGCCAAAAAGGAAGAGATTGCAGCAATGGAGGCCCAGATCGCCGCACTGGAGAAAGAACTCGCCGCCTTACAGCAAAAGGCGGAGGGCTATCTCTTGCGCTCCCCGCTCTCCGGAACCAGGATCCAACATTTCGCCTCCGATACTCTGCTGGCAGTCGCAGAGACCGGCTCCTGCATTCTCACCATGCCGGTGCGCGCCCGGGATCGCTCCCTCCTTATCGGGGGTGAGGAGGTAACCATTCGCGCCAGTGAGAGCCGCATCAGCGGCAAGGGTTCTGTCGTCTTTATCAATCCCATGCTGGAACTGCTCAACGGAGAGCAGGTCTTCTGGGTCGTCGCGCGTCTCGAGCAGCCGACCGGTCTGATTTCCGGACTATTCGTTCCGTGCGAACTAAAATGCAAATCCCTCTCCAAATGGCAGTATTTGCAGAGATTTATGGAATAGGCTGCATGTTTCGTTACGAGTTCAAATATTTGGTGCCTTTCAACCGGATCGATACCCTGCGCCGCCGGATCGTCCCCTTCGTCCAGGAGGATAAATTCGCCGGGCGGAGGGCAGACCATCAGTATGTTGTCCGCAGTATCTATTACGAAACCACCGGCTATCGCAGCTATGTGGAAAAGCTGGCCGGAATCGAGCGCCGGGTCAAGGTGCGCATCCGTGGCTATAATCGGCCGGAGCCGGAGAGCAGCGTCTTTCTCGAGCTCAAACGCAAACACGGCCCCTTCATCCGCAAGAACCGGGCGCCGGTGCTGTGGTCGGAGCTGCCCGATTTGCTCCGCGACCGCGATGTGGAGCGCCATGTTCGCGTGCGGCGCGCTTTCGAGCTGGGCAAGGAGGATGCGCGGCAATTTTTCTATCAAGTCATCGGCAAAGGCATGTCTCCTGCGATTCTTATCGCCTATGAGCGCGAGGCCTATTTCGCGACCTTTGACCGCCGCATCCGGCTGACCTTCGACAAGCATATCCGTTTCCGCCTGACGCAGGATCCGGGCATCCTTTTCGAGGAGAGATCACTCACACCGCTCTTCCGCAGCCATTTCGTCTTCGAAGTAAAATTTTACGACAGCCTGCCCGAGTGGCTGGTCGATGTCATATCGGAATTCAGCCTGCAGCGGCAGGCGGTGTCAAAATACACCCTGTCGCTGGAGCGCGCCCGGGCTCTTCATCCCGGGCGTCATGGCAGGGACAAATCATCCCTGCTGCTGCCCGCCTGGTAAAGAAAGAATCACGGCCGTATTGGAACCGCTCGGCTGGAACGTTTCGGGAGGATCAATCCAAAACCATGTTGCAGGAATTCAGCACCATCTTTGTCACCGGCATCACCTTTGAACAGGTGGCCACTAATCTGCTTTTCGCCCTGTTGTGCGGTCTGGCGATCTCCTGGATCTACCGACTCACCTACCGCGGACCGGGATTCGCGATCAGCTTCGTCCACGCCCTGATCTATTTGGCGATGATCACCGCGGTCGTCATTATGGTCATCGGCAACAATCTCGCCCGGGCCTTCGGCCTGGTCGGCGCGATGTCGATCATCCGTTTCCGCACCGCCGTCAAGGATACCGCCGATATCGTCTTTATTTTCTTCAGTCTGGCCATCGGCATGGCCGCCGGTGTCGGCATGCACAAGCTTGCCCTCGGCGCCACCATGCTCATCGGTCTGGTCATGATCATGATGGCCAAAAGCACTGCGGTTCTGCCGATGGGGCGGAAGTTTCTACTCCAGTTTTCCCTTCTCGGCGACAAGCCCGACGCGGTGCCTTATGAAATCATCCTGAAAGAGTACTGCCGCACCCACAAGCTGATCAACGTCAAGACGGAAGAAGAGGAGAATCTCTACGAGATTTCCTTCTACGTCGACTTGCGCGATGAGCAGAAGCATTATGAGCTGGTCAAAGAGCTGCGCAGGCTGCCCGGCATGCTGCGGGTAAACCTCTTTTATGATGAGGAAGCGATCTGAAACCCCGTTTCGCCATACGCTGATCCAGATCAGACGATACGAGTCTGCTCCGCAGCGGATAAAAACAAGCGATAACTGCAACGGATGCCAAATTTCACCGGCCCCGGTCGCCTGCCTCCCCCTCCATTTTATTTACTCCCCCGCCGCATTCCGCTTGACATTTAAGGACTGAATAACTACTTTTAGAAAAGGATAATGATAAATCCGGACCGGGGATACCCTCCTGCTGCATCATTTAATTGCTTTTATCGACCTTTGCTGCAAGATGTTGCGCCGCACTCTAACAGATGGAGGTGGTTCAATGTTGCGTAAAGCCCTTTTTATCTCGCTGCTCCTTCTCCTCGCCGGTATTTCAGCACTGGCTGCCCAGACCGCAATCATCGCCCATCGCGGCGCTTCCGGCCTGGCCCCGGAAAACACCCTGCCTGCTTTCCAAAAAGCGGTCGACCTCGGCGCTGACTATTTTGAACTCGATGTGCGCTTGTCCGCG
>JAKPUX010000057.1 GCA_029554865.1 bacterium
ACGCTGCTGCTGGCGGCGCTGCTAGCGGGTCTGGCACCGATGGCCCGGGCGGCAGACGAGCCGCAGGCCATTGCACGCGAGATGCGCGGCGTCTGGGTGGCTACTGTGGCCAACATTGACTGGCCATCGCGTCCCGGCCTGCCGGTGGAGGAGCAGCAGGCCGAAGCTGTGGCGATCCTCGACCGGGTGGAAGCCATGCGCATGAACACCGTCGTCCTGCAGGTGCGCCCGCAGGCGGACGCACTCTACCCCTCGGAGCTGGAGCCCTGGTCCTGTTATCTGACCGGCGCGCAGGGACAGGCCCCCGAGCCCTTTTATGATCCCCTCCACTTCTGGATCGAGCAGGCCCATGCCCGCGGTATCGAACTGCACGCCTGGCTCAATCCCTACCGCGCCGGCCATCCGGCGATGCGCTCCGATTATGCGGGGAATTCGGTCGTGCGGCGCCACCCGGAGTGGGTGCACGCCCTCGCCGACACCGGCTACTACTGGATGGATCCCGCTGTCCAGGGGGTGCAGGAGCATTCACTCGCTGTGGTGCTGGATCTCCTCCACCGCTATGATCTTGACGGTATTCATTTCGATGACTATTTCTATCCCTACCGGGAGTATAATCTGGGGCGGGATTTTCCCGATGAGGTGGCCTGGCAGGCCTATCAGGCGGGCGGAGGAAAAATGGCGCGGGACGACTGGCGGCGCGACGCCGTCAACCGCTTCATCCAGCGGCTCTACAAGGAGATAAAAAAGGCCAAACCGTGGGTCAAATTCGGCATCAGCCCCTTCGGCATCTACCGCCCGGGCTATCCTGCGGGCTACGGCGGAGGCTTCGACCAGTACGCTGTTCTCTATGCGGATGCCCGGCTGTGGTTCAACAAGGGTTGGATCGATTACTATACCCCGCAGATCTACTGGAACATCGCCAGCATGCAGACCAGCTTTCCGGTGATCCTGGGATGGTGGGAAGGGGAGAATACAAAGGGGCGTCATTTGTGGCCTGGCCTCTATCTGCGGCCGGGGGTGGCGCACGAGGAGA
>JAKPUX010000063.1 GCA_029554865.1 bacterium
GCTGGCGGCGATGGTGCTGGTCTGGGCCCTGCTCGAGCTGCGCAGCACGCGGCTGGAGTTGACTGAAGCCCTCGAGGAGCAGGCACAGACGGTGATGGCCCTGGCCAGGCGCGGGCTCGACAACGCCGCCCTCTCCTGGGAATTTGTCGAATCGGGGCTCGAGGAACGGCTTTTGGATAATGCACGGCTGCTGGAAAGGCTTGACCGCGAGGGGAGACTCACGCCCGCGACCCTCGAGCAGATCGCCCGGGAGAACGATCTCCATCGCATCAACCTCTTCGACCGTGAGGGGCGGCGCCTTCTCTCCAGCCACTCCTTTGTCGGGGAGCCACCGGTGCAGGCGCCGCGCCGGCTGCTGCAGCCGGTGCTGGGTGACAGCAGCGACGAACTGGTGCTCGGCTTCCGGCAGCGCTTCTTCGGCGCCGGCCAGTTTTTCGCCGTGGCCAGGCACCGCCGCGGCGGCGGCGCCATCGTCGTCCACGCCGATGCGGAGGCGCTCCTCGCCTTCCGCCGCGATATCGGTGCGGGCTCATTCATCAAGTTGATCGCGGATAACGAAACCATCCGCTACGCTGTGGTCCAGGATTCCGGCGGCGTCCTGCTCGCCTCGGATGGGGTGACTGAAATGAGCGCCCCGGCTGCGGACCCCTTTCTCGGTCGTGTACTGAGCGCGGACCCTCCGCAAATGCGCTTCACCCGCTATCGGGACGAGGAGATCCTTGAAATCGCCGCACCCGTGCATCTGGGCGAGAATGACGCGACCCTGCTCCGCATCGGCCTCTCTGCTGCATCGCTCCATCGGGCCGAGCGCACCGCCCTGTGGAGGATTGGGATTTCGACACTGCTGCTGCTCCTGACCGGTTTTCTCACCACCGGAGCGCTGCTCCGGGAGCTGCGGCTGCACCGCCGCGCTGAAGAACAACGCGAGCGCCAGGAGCAGATCGACGCCATGGGCCATCTCGCTTCGGGGGTCGCCCATGAGATCCGCAACCCCCTCAACGCCGTCAGCATTATCGCCCAGCGGCTCGATCGTGAATTCGAGCCCTCCCAGGAGAGTGAAGAGTACCACCAGCTCACCGGAACGCTGGCTGCTGAGAGCCGGCGCATCAACGACATCGTCAGCCAGTTTCTCCGGTTCGCCCGGCCCGCCCCCCTCAACCGCCAGCCGGTCCGTCTCGATGCCCTGGTCGCCCATGTCGCCGCCCTGCTGCAGGGGGAGGCGGCCGATTCCGGCGTCACCCTCATCAGCCAGTGCCGGGAGGTGAAGGAGGTGATGGCTGATGGCGACCAACTGACCCAGGCCCTGATCAATCTGGCCCGCAACAGCCTGGCGGCCTGTGCCAAAGGCGGGCGAATCGAACTCACATGTACACCCCACGGAGATCGCATCCTCCTCAGCGTCACTGACGACGGCGCCGGAATCGATCCGGAGAACCTCGGCAAGATTTTCAATCTTTACTTCACCACCCGCGAGGGGGGCAGCGGTCTCGGCCTCAGCATTGTCCAGCAGATCATTTCCCAGCATGATGGGACTATAGAAGTCGAGAGCGCGCCCGGACGCGGCACCCGCTTCACCATCACACTACCGGCGCGCTGAATCCTGGCCTGCCGGAGAGCGTACACTGAAGAGAGGAGAGCATGGCCATTTCCATTCTCGTCGTCGATGATGAACCCAGCCAGCGCAGCGCTCTGGCCGGCTTTTTGCGCAAAAAGGGCTATGTGACGGTGGAGGCCGAATCAGCGGCTGCGGCCTTGACGGTGGCGCGGCAGCAGGTGGTCGATCTGGTTCTGACCGACCTGCGCATGCCCGGCATGGACGGCGCCCGCCTCCTGCAGGAACTAAAGTCCCTCAACCCCCTGCTCGATGTCATCATCATGACCGCCTTTGGCACCATGTCCGAGGCGGTCGGGGCGATGAAGGAGGGCGCCCTCGATTTTATCACCAAGCCCATCGATCTGGAGCAGCTCGAGGTCGCCATCGCGCGGGCGGTGGAGCGCAAGCAGCTCATCAGCGAAAACCAGCGGCTGCAGCAGCTGGTGGAAGAGCGTTCGAGTTTCAGCGGCATCCTCACCCGCTCCGAATCCATGCAGAGGGCCCTGAGCGTCGCCGCCCGGGCGGCCGCCAGCCGGACCACGGTGTTGATCCTCGGCGAAAGCGGCACCGGCAAGGAACTGGTCGCCAAGGCAATCCATCTCGCCTCCGCGCGCGCAGCGAAACCCTTTGTCGCGATCAATCTGGCTGCCCTGCCCGAGACCCTGGCCGAGAGCGAGCTCTTCGGCCATGAGAAGGGGGCCTTTACCGGGGCAGACCGGATGCGCCCCGGCCGCTTCGAGGCGGCTGACGGCGGCACCCTCTTTATCGATGAGGTCGGCGACATGCCGCCAGCGATCCAGGCCAAGCTGCTGCGCGTTCTCCAGGAACGGGAGGTCGAGCGCCTCGGCTCCTCAAGGCCGGTGCAGGTGGATGTGCGTATCATCGCGGCCACCAACCGTTCCCTGGCTGAGATGGTCAAGGACAAAACCTTTCGCGAGGATCTCTATTACCGCCTCAATGTCGTGCGGGTGGAGCTGCCGCCCCTGCGTGAGCGCAAGGAAGACATCCCCCTGCTCGCTGACCATTTTATGCGCCGTTTCGCCGTCGAGAACGGCCGCGCCATGCAGGGCTGCACCCGTGAAGCGATGGACGCCCTGCTCAAACACCCCTTTCCGGGCAATGTGCGCGAACTGCAGCATCTGATCGAACAGGCGGTGGTTCTGAGCCGGGACGAGTGGATCGGATTGGAGGATCTCGGGCTTGCCGGGGCGCAGGCTCCATCCTCCGAAAGCGCTTCGACGGGTACCTTCACCGAAAGGGTGGAGGCCTTTGAAAAGCGGTTGATCCAGCAGGCCATGGCGGAGGGGCACGGAGTCCAGAGTCAGGCGGCGCGCCTGCTCGGCATCAGCGAGCGCCACCTGCGCTACAAACTGACAAAATATGGCATGAAATAGCTCAAAAGTCCCAGGAGAATCCCAGGCTCCACCAGCTGTTCCGGTAATCGTAATAGAGATCGTTGGAGGCGTTCTGCAGCCAGGCCCCGTTGAGGGCGATCAGCAGGGCGCTCCCTTCCTCGTCCAGCCTGACCTTTTTTTCAAAATCGATCGCCAGGGTCGATCGCCGGTCCTCGCGCAGACGACCGTCCGCAAAGGGCTCGCCGAGCAGATCCGCCGCCGGCCGGTCATCAAAGCTGCGCAGCTCGCGGCGGCCGCTGAGGGTCAGGCGCATCCCCCAGGGCAGTTCCTGCCGCAGTGACATCTGCACGGCAGTGCCGTGCCAGGCAAAAAAATCCTCGAATAACTCCTCATCCGAATAATAGAGACTGTCGGCACCGGCCAGATAGCGCGTACTGCTGGCAAGGTTGTGGCGCAGCTGGTATTCCAGACTTAGTCCGCTTTTCGCGCTCAGCGCCTGGGCGGCGCGCACCAGCATAAGTAGCTGGCTGCTGTTGCCCTCGCCGCTGGTCGCGACATCGCTGTAGGCGGCTTGAGCTTCATTTTCTGCGCTGGTATAGCTCTTGAAAAGCAGGTCGGCCTCGGCGATCAGGGTAGTGCCTGTCGGCAGGAACCAGCTGCTGCGGCCGTAGAGCTGGGTCCGCTGGTGGGAAAAGGGGGTCAGTTCGGGATAGCGGCGCAGATTCCAGGAGACTCCGGCATAGGTATACCACTGCGGTGCGGCGATAAATTTTAGCGAGGCATAGGCCTGGAGCTGTTCCTGTTCATACCATTGATAACTTTCGCTGTGAAAGCGCCCCCCGGCCTGCAGTCCGGCATCCAGGCGGTGTTCCGACTCACCCATGAGCAGATAGGCGGCCAGCCCCGCCTCATGGCTGTGGTGGTTTCTCTCGCTGTACTGCCGGAAGAGGGTGGCGCTGCCGTCGTAGTGAAGACGCAGGCCGCCGCGTTCACCTGTCCAGTCCTGGTTCAGGGCGCCGTCCAGGGCGGTATACCAATCGGGCAGGGCGGCATGGTTGGAGAAGGCGTTGCTGATATATCCGGTCTGGTTTTCGAGGGCGGCGGAGATTTGTCCACTGGCTGCCGTGACAAATAATAGGAGAATAAGGAGGGTATAGAGGTTGCGCATCATGGTCCGGTCTCTGCTGAAATAGGAGCGGCGGCGCAATTTGCGCCGCCGCTTCTGGTTATTTTGTTCTGGTTGAAGGCTGCAGGATCAGGCGGATCTATTTGCCCTTGCCGCCCTGATTGCCGGGGCCATTCCCGCCCGGGGTGGTGGAGCTGCTGCCGGCATTTCCTCTGCCGAAGCCGCGGCCGCCGCGAGCACCCTTGCCCGCCTTGGCGCCGGTGCCGTCCATCGGCCGCACCCAGTCCTTGTCCTGGCAGTTGGCGATTCCGTCGCCGTCGCCATCGCGGAGATTGTCATTGATACCGTCGCCGTCCTCATCGACAAAGCCGTGGAAGCGGGCGCCCTTGCCTTTGCCCTGGGCCTTGCCCTTGCCTGCGCTCTGTCCTGTGCCATCGCCCGGCTTGACATAGTCGGGATCCTGACCGTTGGGGACGCCGTCGCCATCAGCATCAGGGGCGTTGTCATTGATGCCGTCGCCGTTTTCATCGATAAAGCCCTTGGCGCCGGTGCGGGCGCCCTGGCCCTGATTGGGCGACTGGCCCTTGCCCTGACCCTTGGCTTGTTTGGCACCGCTGCCGTCGGCCGGTTTGACATAGTCGGGATCCTGGCCATTGGGAATGCCATCGCCGTCGGCATCCGGGGCGTTGTCATTGTAGCCGTCGCCGTTCTCGTCGACGAAATTGCTGCCGTGCTGAACGGGGGGCGTGGTGGTCTGTGCCTGGGCGAAGGTGAAAAGCAGCAGCACGGCCGCTGCCAGTACGGTGGTGAAGAGTTTCGTTTTCATGATGACCTCCGTGATACGGTAATGAGCGATTATAATGAATTGTGTCGAACGTTAGTTGTTCATCACACCGGGCTTTTGCAATTGCTGTGCCAAAAATGAAGTAAAATTGTAAAATAAAATAAAACAAATATTAAAGATGCCATACCAGTACGACGCCTGCGGGAAAGGGCCTGTCATCTCGACGATTTGGTCGAACCCCACGACCATCCGGTCGTTCTTCCCCGGCACAGGTCTTTGCAAAATCGACCATCATTTCCCTTGATTATCACCCAAAAAATTGCTAATCTTGTTGAAACGTTTCCTTTAGCGTAGGAGAGCATGGAGCATATGAATCCGACCAAGAGCGCTATTTCGCGCCGCAGTTTTCTGATGGGAAGCGCGGCCGCCGCCACCGCCCTGACCATGGCCCCCGGGGACCTTCTTGCCGATGAAAAGAAAAAGTCTCCCAGCGACAAGCTCAACATCGCTTGCATCGGCGCCGGCGGCAAAGGGAGTTCGGATATCGTCGATGCCGCCACCGACAATATTGTGGCCATTTGCGACGTCGACGACGAAAAATTCGCCGATCTCTTCAACCATTGCAAGGAGAACCGTCCGGATGCCCTGCCGATGCTGGAAAAGGCCAAACGCTACAAGGACTACCGGATCATGCTCGAAGAAAACGCCAGGCTCATCGACGCCGTGACCGTGAGCACGCCGGATCATACCCATGCCCCGGCGGCGATGATGGCCCTCAAGATGAAGAAGCATGTCTGGGTGCAAAAACCGCTCACCCATACCGTGCATGAGGCGAGAATGCTGGCCGAAGAGGCGGCGCGGCAGGGGGTCACAACCCAGATGGGCAACCAGGGTCACGCCTCCGAGGATGCCCGGCTGATGAACGAATGGATCTGGGACGGCGCCATCGGCGAGGTGCGCGAGGTGCATGTCTGGACCAACCGTCCGATCTGGCCGCAGGGTGTCGAAGCCCCGGCGACCATCCCCTCGGTCCCGCCCTCCCTGGACTGGAACCTCTGGCTGGGTCCGGCGGCATGGCGCCCCTACCATCCCGACCTCTGTCATTTCGTCTGGCGCGGCTGGCTCGATTTCGGTACCGGTGCCATCGGCGATATGGGCGCCCACATCCTCGACCATCCCTACTGGGCGCTCAATCTTGGCCGTCCCCGCTTCATTCATGCCTCCTCGACCGAAATCAAATCGACCTCCTATCCTCTCGCCGAGATCATCACCTATTATTTCCCGGAGCGTTCCGGACATCCCGAGGCGGAAAGCTACGGCATCAAGCCAAAAATCGGTTTCCCGCCGGTCAAGATGGTCTGGTATGATGGCGGATTGACACCGCCGCGCTTCATGGAACTGGAGGCCGGGCGCAAACTCGGTTCGGGCAAGGGCGGGGCGATCTTTTTCGGGGACAAGGGCATTTTGATGTGCGGGGAGTACGGCGCCAGCCCGCGGCTTATCCCCGAGACCCGCATGCAGGAGTACAAGCGCCCGGAGAAAAAGATCCCGCGCGTCAAGAGCCATATGCAGGACTGGATTGAGAGCTGCAAGGCCGGAAAGAAATCCTTCACCGATTTCAGCTATTCCGGCCCCCTCACCGAGACCATGCTGCTCGGCTGCGTGGCGGTGCGCTGCCAGGAGGCCAATATGCTCCTCGAGTATGACGCCGTCAACGGCAAATTCGTCAATTATCCCGAAGCCGATGCCCTTCTCACCAAGAGCTATCGTGAAGGGTGGACGCTCTAACCTGACCGCAGTGACCGACGGACGAAATTCATGAACGAAGAAGAAAAAAGCAAATCACCAGGCCGTGCGATCGACCGGCGGGACTTCCTGCAGGGGCTGGCCGGGGTTCCGGTCATCGGGGCTTTCGCCCTGGCGGCGCTGAAACAGGAGTCCTTCCGCAGAGCGTCCAGAGCGAGGCAGGCAGCCGCTACGGCAGGGGGAGAAGCGCCCGCCGAACTCCGCATCGCCCTGCTCGGCGTCGGCGCCCAGGGCAGCGTTTTGCTCAATTCCATGCTCAAGATCCCCGGACTGCGTTTTCAGGCGGTTTGCGATATCTGGACCGAATACAACCTCAAGCGCGCCGGCAACTTGCTCAAAAAATATGGCCATGAGGCGGCGCTCTATCACGATTATCGCGAAATGCTCGACAAGGAGAAAGGGCTCGATGCGGTGGTCATCGCCACGCCCGATTTCTGGCACGCTGACCATACCATCGCCTGCCTCCAGGCCGGTCTGCATGTCTACTGCGAAAAGGAGATGTCCAACACCCTCGAGGGGGCCCGGCGTATGGTGCAGGCCGCCCGCGAGAGCGGCAAGCTCCTCCAGATCGGCCATCAGCGCCGCAGCAATCCCCGCTACATCTTTTGCCGTGATACACTGCTGCAAGAACTGCAATTGATCGGCCGGCCGGTCACCGCCTTCGGGCAGTGGAACCGCTCGGCTGCGCCGGATCTGGGCTGGCCGAAGAAATATGAGATCCCTGCAGACCAGCTCCGCCGCTACGGCTATGACTCAATGGCGCAGTTCTGCAACTGGCGCTGGTACAAAAAGCTGGGCGGAGGACCGATCGTCGATCTCGGCTCCCACCAGATCGATATCTTTTCCTGGTTCCTCGGCGCCAATCCCAAATCGGTCCAGGCCAGCGGTGGCACCGATTACTATGACAAATCAACCCACGAGTGGTACGACACTGTGCTGGCGACCTATGAATATGAGACCCCCGCCGGCCTGGTGCGCGCCCATTACAAGACCCAGACTACCAATGGCAGCCTCGGCTATTTTGAGCAGTTCATGGGGGATCAGGGCACCCTGGTCATCTCCGAATCGGCCGGCATGGGCTTGGTCTACCGCGAAAAGGCCAATGCCCCGTCCTGGGACGAATGGGTGCGCAAGGGCTACCTTACCGAACCCAAGCTGATCGAGGTCAAGGCCGAGAGCGAGAGCGACTCCCTGGATGTCCGCGAGACCATCTCGCCGGATGAACACCGCATCGCCCTGCAGTTCAACGATCCCTATCACAAGCCCCATCTCGAAAACTTTTTCAGTGCGGTGCGCGGAAAGGGAAAGCTCAACTGCCCCGCTGAGGTGGGCTATGAGAGCGCGGTCGCCGTGCTCAAGGTCAATGAAGCCGTCGAGGCGAGGAAGACACTGGACTTCAGCCCAGAGGAGTTTAAAATCTGATGAATGAGACCCGACTCTCTACATTCCAGTGGACCACCCTCGTGACCCTGCGCATGCTCGTTGGCTGGCATTTCCTCTACGAGGGGGTGGCCAAGCTGCTCAAGGGCAACTGGTCGGCCTACGGCTTCCTCATGGAATCGAAATGGATTTTTGCTGAATATTTTCATGCCCTGGCCGGGAACGCAACCGTGCTTTCCGTCGTTAATACCATGAACATCTGGGGGCTCATCCTCATCGGCCTCGGGCTGATTATGGGCCTCTTCACCCGCATCGCGGCAGGGGGGGGGATTCTCCTCATCCTGCTCTATTACGTCTGCAATCCCCCTTTCGTCGGGCTCTTCTATTCCATCCCGATGGAGGGGCACTATCTCTTCGTCAACAAGAATCTGGTCGAACTCGGGGCCCTGCTGGTCCTGATCGCCATCCCCAGCCAGCAGGTTGCAGGGCTGGACCGGATCCTGTACAAACTGATTAAAAAATAGCCTCTCTAGATGGAGATTCCTGCAATGTCCGCTTTGAAAAAGGTGCTGATCCCGTTCGTCTTGCTTACGCTCGCCCTCCTGGTCCTCTCCCTCTCCGCCCAGGGGCTGAAGGCGATCAACATCAAGCTGCCCAAGCCGATGTTCGTCGGCACCCCGCAGAACGTCAAGGTGCCGAACCTGGAAAAGCCCCTCGGCAAGCCGCGCGATGCCTTTCTCGCCCCTGCGGGCACGGTCAATGTCGCCCTCAACAAGCCGGTAACCTCCAGCGACATGCAGCCGGTCATCGGCGAGCTCGCTCTGGTCACCGACGGGGACAAGGAGGCCGAGGACGGCAGCTATGTCGAGCTGGGGCCCTTCGTCCAGCATGTCACCATCGACCTGAAGAGCAAGCACTCCATCTACGCCGTTGTGCTCTGGCACTACCACCAGCAGCCGGTGGTTTATTTTGATGTCACCGTCCAGGTCTCCGACGATCCCGCTTTCAAGAGCGGCGTGCAGACCATTTTCAACAACGACCATGACAACTCCGCACGCATGGGGGCGGGCAAGGACAAGAATTACATCGAAACCGCCGAGGGCAAGCTCATCGATGCCAAGGGGGTGCAGGGCCGCTACGTCCGCTGCCTCAGCAACGGCAACAGCGGCAATGATCTCAACCACTACATTGAGGTGGAGGTTTACGGCCTGCCGGCGAAATAGGCGCGCGGAGGTTTTACCGACCAAGCCGTGATGCCGCCCTCATTTCAACATCTGCACAGAATGCCCCTCCAGCCGCTGGAGGGGCTTTTAATTTGGAGCCCCATGCGGAACCATCGACTCCTTCTCATCCTCTGGGTCCTTGTTTTCCTGCTCGGCGCCCTGCTCAGGCTGCCGCGGCTGGAGCAGCGGCCAATGCACACCGATGAGGCTGTGCACGCCGTCAAGTTCGCCGCCCTTTTGCAGGAGGGAAGCTATACGTATGATGCAGACGAATACCATGGCCCCACCCTTTATTACTTCACCCTTCTTCCGGCCTGGCTGCGCGGCGAGCGCACCTTCGCCGAGCTGAGTGCGGCCACCCTGCGCAGCGTGCCGCTTTTCTTCGGACTCGGGCTCATCCTGCTGCCCCTGCTCCTCACGCCCTTCACCGGCCGCTGGGCGGCACTGGCCGCGGGACTGTGGACCGCCCTCTCGCCCATGCAAATCTTTTACAGCCGCTACTACATCCAGGAGAACCTTTTTGTCTTCGCCGGCTATCTCACCCTGATGCTGGGGGCGCGTTATTTTTCCCGGCGCCACTGGGGCTGGGCGGCCGGAGCCGGCGCCGCTCTCGGACTGCTCCATGCCACCAAGGAGACCGATATCCTCCTGGTCGCCGCGGCCGTGCTGGCCGGAGGAGTGCTCTGGCTGCGCCAGCGCGGCCGGCTCCGAGTCGAGCCGCTGCACCTTTTGATCTTCCTGGCCGCGGCGCTTCTGGTTTCCGCTCTCTTGCTCACCGCCGGTTTCACCCACTTGCAGGCATTTGCCGACAGCTTCACCGCCTACAGCGGCTATCTGCGCCGTGGCGCCGGCAACAGCCTCCACCTGCAGCCCTGGTATCACTATCTGCGCCTGCTCTTCTTCTTTCAGGAGCCGGGCCGGCCCCTCTGGAGCGAGGCCTGGCTTCTGCCCTTTGTTGTTTCGGGATGCGTGCTGATCGCGCGCGCCTTCCTGCAGAAGGAGGACTCGCGACGCCCTGCTGTACTGCTTTTTATTGCGTTATTCACTGCAGCTCTGTGGCTCATCTACGCCGTGATCCCCTATAAAACGCCCTGGAATGGTCTCGCCGCTCACTATGGCCTGCTCCTCATCGCCGGAGTCGGCACCGCCGGGCTCCTCTCTTCCATCCGCAGCCGGACAGCAGGGATCCTTTTGCTTGCCTGCTGCGCCCTGCCGCTGGGCATTCAGGCCCATCTGCTCAACACCACCTATGCCAGCGACCCCGGCAATCCCTGGGTCTATGCTCATCCGGGTGCCGATCTTCAGCGCATCTCAATCCTGGTTGAGGATGCCGCCGGAGCGGGTCCCGACAGTCTGCTCACGCCGGTGGAGATCATCGCCACCGGAGACCAGTACTGGCCGCTGCCCTGGAGCCTGCGCCGCCTGCTCAATATCGGCTGGTACAGTCGGGTGGATACCACCCTGCCGGCGGCGCCGATCATCCTCTGCACCCCGGACCAGGAACAGCTCCTGCTGCGCAAGCTCTACGAGATCCCCCCGGCAGGGGAGCGGTCCCTCTATCTGCCCCTCTGGCGGGAGTATGCCGAGCTGCGCCCGGGCGTGGAGATCCGCGGCTATATCCGCAAGGAGTTCATCGACGCCTCCGGCGGCGGAGGATCCCGTGCAGCGGCGCAGTGAGGATCTACTGCATCCCCTGGTCGAACATCCCCTCGCAGATGCCCGTATCCACCGCGGCAGCCACCAGGCGATGGCGACCGAATGGGCGATCTGGATCAGCCACGAGGATGAGGTTTATGCCCGCCAGGCGGCCTGGGAGGCCTTTCAACTGCTCGAACGTCTAGAGGCAGAGCTGAGCCGCTTCAATCCCAACAGCGACATCGCCCGCCTCAATCGACTCACTCCTGGCGAGATCCTGCCCCTCGGAGCCGAGGCCTTTGGCTGTCTGCGGAAGGCCCGTGCCCTCTTCGAAGCCAGCGGCGGAGCCTTTGATGTCACCGCCGGCGGCCTCAAGGATCATTACAGGGAGAATGACTCACTGCGCGGGCGAATCGCCGGGCGCTTGAGAGCCTCCCGGCAGCCGGTCGGGATGGAACATCTGCATCTGGAGGGTGAAACCATGAGGGTTTGGCGGGATGTCGGGGTGGAGGTCGATCTGGGTGCGATCGGCAAAGGCTACGCCGTCGACCGCATGGTGGAGCTGCTGCAGGAGTGGGGATTGAGCGATTTTCTCGTTCACGGCGGGGCCAGCTCCGTGGCTGCGCGCGGCCACGCCCCGGCCCACTCCGGCTGGCCGGTGACCCTGCGCCATCCCCGCGACGGCGGGAGGGTGCTGGCCCAATTTCCTCTCACCGAACAGGCCCTGGGTGCGTCGGGCATCGCCAGGGGAGAGCACATTATCGATCCGCGCCGGCGCCGGCCGGCCCGTACCCCCCTTGCTGTCTGGGTGGCTGCATCGTCCGCGACGGAGGCCGACGGCTGGTCGACCGCTTTCATGGTCATGTCCGGCACAGCGGTCCGGAGCTGCATCGGCGAAAAACAGGTGACGCGGGCCTTGATCCTCGGCCGGGACTATAGCCTGACCGCCCTGCCCTGACGCCTAGCAGCAAGGTCAGACCGGAGCGCCCGGGAGCGCACCGGTCCATGGTCTATGGCAGCATAACCTCCATCTTCGCCTCGAGTCCCGGCTCATGATAGCCTCGTTCGACAATCTGGTCGTCGCGGAAGAGCGCCCACTGCGGGAAACGCGGCAGGGCTTTGGTCATCTGGTAGAGCTGGAGGGCGCTGTTGGCGGCGATCAGGGTGACCATGCGCTGCGAATTGTGGGGATTGGGCAGTACCACTACCAGCCCCTCATTGGCATCCGCATGGCTTTTACCCTGCCAGGCAAAGATCCCGTTGCCCAGATCCAGCCCGCACACCGGGGCGATCTCCCGCACCCAGCGGTTGTCGGCCGGCCCGCCCAGCAGAATGATATCGTGTTCCCTGAAATCGGCAAGGTCGAATTCGCAGTCCTTGCGCACCGGCGGCAGGCTCTCGGTGATGCGGTCCGCGGCCGCCTTGGCGAAACGCAAGGCGAGGGTATGGTTGGCCTCAATCTGGCGGCTCGCTCCATAGACAATGAGGGTGCGGCTCCAGTCCTCATAAAAATTCGAAAAGGTGTAATAGCGATCTTGCCGCACGGGGAAATCATTCCCCGGGTTAAGGGTGATCTCGATGGGCTTTTCATCCACTTCCCAGTTCCACTCCTGCCGCGCCTCCTTAAGTTCGATCTTTTTCCAGATGCAGCTTCCGGCAGTCCTGATCTGAACCGCGCTGACCAGGTGGAAGGGCTTGCCCTTCTGCTCGACCGTAAAGCGCACCTTCCACAGGCTGTCGGCCCCGGTGACCTGGCATTCCGGCTGACAGTCGGGCAGATCGTCGCGGTTGACCCATTCATCGATCAGACTGCCGGTTTCCTTGCCGCCGGCCTCTTCGGCCATCTCCCTGAAGCGGGCACTGGTGACCTCCTTGCCGGCGTATTCGTCGTGGAGGCGGTTCATCAGCCGCGCAAAGGCGGCGTTGCCGAGGCGGAGGCGGAGCTGATGGAGCAGGAAAGTCCCGCGGTTTCTTGGTATATAGTATTGTTTCATTTGATGATATATCTGCTGCGCCTGTGCGGGGACGAGGGCGCCTTCACGGGCCTCGGTGTGGAGCAGCCGGCAGTTGAGTTCGGTCAGGTCGTTGATCAGTTGGGCGCGCGCTTTGGCAGCCTCCTTCGGCAGGGCATGGAGCATCTGCCAATAGGCTGCCGTGGCGCTGATCAGCCAGTTCTCGGCTGTGCTGGCGGGAAAGACCGTATTGCCCCAGAGCAGCTCGGCGGGAAAGCGGTAGAGGGAATCGACCTCCGCCGTTTCTGGTCTGGGCTCGGCCTTGTTTACGGGCGATTGGGGCTTTTTCATCCCGCCGATCATCGCCCCGAGGGTGAGGGGTGAAAAGGCAGTGTAGCCGAGGCTGAGACGCGGGGTGGCCAGGGGCAGATCGGGGATGCGGTTGTTCTCGTTGATGAACATCTCGCGGTAGGTCACCTTGCCGTAATGGGCCATGAACATCATCTTTTCGGCCATTTCCGAGGTGGTGATCTTGCCGTCGCAGGCGTGCGGCCGGTTGGTGGGCGAGGAGCCGATCAGCTCCATGCCGATGCGGGCATCGATGCGGCCGCGATTCTGCTGGTAGAATTTGTGGAAGGCGAGATCGCGGTCCCAGGGGCGGAAGCTGAGGTCGAAGGGGGCATTGTCGCTGTTGACGATGTATTCCTTGCGGATATCCATGGATTTGGCGTTGTTGTCGCTCCAGTACCAGTCGATCTGGCCGTCATAAAACTCGCGTTTGGTGCTGCGCCACAGTTTTGCCGCATGGGTGCCAAGGCAGTAAATGGCGATTTCATCATTCTTGCAGTCGGCGATGAGCCAGTCGTTGGTATACATGCCATTGTTGCGATTCCAGAGCAGTTTGACGACATCGTCAATTGAGCGGGCATACTGGGCGGCGAGGCGGATGCGGTTGGACTGGGGGGTGCCATCGGGATTCCAGGGGGTCTGGCCGACGGTGGTCTCGCCGATCATGATGCCGGCCTGATTAATATAGAAATCGGCGCCCGAATGGATGCCGCCGGGGTAGGTCTCATAGACCAGGCGCTCCCCCTTTTCCGGCACCAGGTCGATAAAAACATCCCATTCCGTGCCCATGTAGCCGTTCCACATGAAGAGCTGGCCGAAGACGATGCGCTGATCCGCGGTCGCCGAGGCAGTGGCGAGGAAGGAGGAGCATTTGTGCAGCCGCTCCGGCAGGTCCATATCGATCTCCGGGGCCTTGAAGCGCTGTCCGCTGAGCTGATGGGGAGTGTTCTGGACCGCGTCCCAGGCATAGGAGAGGTCGATGTAGGAGTTGATGGTGACGATATCGAGCAGTTCGACCGGGCGGTCGAAGAGGGTCGCACCCTCTTTTTTGGCGCCGTCGGCGATGCCCTGCATCTCCTCCATGAATTCGGTTTCATATTTGCGCAGGAAGAGGAGATCGACCTGGCTGCGCAGGTCGCGCCAGCCCGCGGCGGGATTGTCGCGGTTGCGGCTGGTGGCGAGTTTGGTGATGAAGTTTTTAAGCTCCCGGGCGAGCAGGGCGCCATGCTGGAAGCCGCGCTCGTAGGCAGAGCCTTCGATGTGCAGGTAGGTCCACCCCTGCTCTTCGAAACGGAAGGCCTTGCCGTACCAGCGGATGCGTTCGGCGGGGATGTACTCGGTGATGTCGTCGACGGGTGTGATGGCGATGTCGTCGAACCAGGCCTCGCCGGCGGCGTCGCCGCGGTAGCCGAGGCGCAGCTCGACGCGGTCTTCGGCGCGGGAGGCGAAAAAGAGGGCCTCACTGAGCTGCCACTCCTGATCGCCGCCGATCGGGCGGGACCAGGCCGTGATGGGCATGCCGCCCATACGCAGGCAGGCGGGCAGGGGAGTGGGATAATGCTGTGCCGAGTCGGTGCGGGCCCCAGAAGTTCTGATCCAGCCGCTGAGGCGGTAGAGCTTGCCGACCTCGAGCCGCACCGGCTGCGAGAGCAGGGTGGAGCGGCGGGGCGAGGCGTGGAGGATGTGCAGGCTGCTCTGACCGCTGCGGATGACGGCGCGATCGAGACTGATGCAGGCGGTGGAGAGGGAGTCCGGCTGCCAGCCGGCAGCGCCCTCAGCCTGCAGGGTTTCAAAACCAGGATTGGCCAGCGGGATGGACTGCCCGGGAGCTGCGGCCAGGATCGAAACGGCCGCCAGCAGTACAGGTGTGATAAGACGCATCAGGCGTGAGGCTGCGAAGGGCATGGAACCTCCGAACAGGACAGGGACGATGGGAAGATTTGCAAAATGTACGGGATTTCGCGCGTGATTTCAAGAAAATTTATCGCATCCGGAGATTAATCTTGAATTTGGCGGTAGTGATGATTACCTTTACGGCAATCTTTCTCCTGCCGCGGGGGCGACCGCAGGTGTCGTATCCGGACGCGATCGCAGCCGATGAGCGGCGCGTTCTCCGGCAGCCGGAAGCGACCTGCCGGCCAGATCAGCATCGAGAGGCTAGCGTATTTTGTACCATAAATCCAAGGAGTCAGATATGGCCAGCAGCAGCATCGCCAAACCGGTAGAACCGCAATCCGGAGGAGAGGAAAAACGGTACGGCGGCCCCTTCGCCATCATGACGGTGCTCTTTTTCATGTGGGGATTCATGACGGTCTGGAATGACCTGCTCATTCCGCGTTTCAAGGAGGCTTTCACCCTCAACTATTTCCAGGCGATGCTGGTGCAGTTCGCCTTTTTCGGGGCCTACACCATTGGCGCCCTGATTTACTATCTTTTCTCGACGGTCTCCGGAGATCCGATCAATCGCATCGGTTACAAGAACGGCGTGATCATTGGGCTGATCACCTCCGCTGTCGGCAGCGCCCTCTTTTATCCCGCTGCTGTGATGGTTTCCTACACCTTCTTTCTGGTCGCCCTTTTCATTGTCGGACTGGGGTTTGCCATGCTCCAGATCGCTGCCAATCCCTACGTCACTATTCTCGGGCCCGAGCACACCGCTTCCAGCCGGCTCAATCTCAGCCAGGCTTTCAATTCTCTGGGCACCACCATTGGCCCGGTCATCGGCGGCTACCTGATCTTCAAGGTCTTCAACCAGCCGGGCGCCCACGGGGCCGATGCCGTCAAGACCCCCTATCTGCTCTTCGCCGGGGTCTTTCTTCTGCTCGCTCTCGTCTTCCGCTTCATCCATTTGCCCAACTTCAGCAATGCCGAGCAGGTTTCGCACGGCGCGGGCGCTCTCAAACATCCCCATACCGTGCTGGGCATGATCGCCATCTTTATGTACGTCGGGGGAGAGGTCGCTGTCGGCAGCGCCATCATCAACTTTCTCGGCACGCCCAGGCTGGGCGGTCTGACGCACGAGGCAGCGAGCCGCTACCTCTCCTTCTACTGGGGGGGACTGATGATCGGCCGCTTCATGGGAGCCTTCGCCCTCAGCGACATGGCCAAATCCAGAAAGCGCTTGCTGGTGGCCGTCATCCCGGTCATCGCCTTTTTCGTTATTCTTGCGCTGGCGGGCCCGGCCGAGGCCCTGCGCTATGGCCTCTTCCTGCTCATCCTGCTCGCGGCTTTCTATCTCGGTGAGAACAGCGCCCATCGCATGCTCGCCCTCTTCAGCGGGGTGATCATCGTCCTGCTTCTGACCGGCATGACCGCCAGCGGAGCGACGGCGCAGTGGACCATCCTCAGCGTGGGGCTCTTCTGCTCGGTGATGTGGTCCAATATCTTTTCCCTCGCAATCGAGGGACTGGGCGCCCTCAAGAGCCAGGGCTCCTCGCTGCTGGTGATGATGATCCTCGGCGGGGCGATCCTGCCGCCGCTGCAGGGCTGGATCGCCGACATGGCCGGCATCCAGTTCTCCTTCATCGTGCCGATGATCGCTTTTTTCTATGTCGCTTTTTATGGATTGTACGGATATCGGGCGGGCCGCAACCTGCAGGCCTGATTCCATTTACTGCCTCAACCGGCGAATTCCCGGCGCAGCCGCTTTTTCAGGGCGCAGGCCTCGCGCAAAAGGGCCAAAGGCATTCTCCGCAGCTGCAAACGGCTGTCGGGGTCTGCGCTCCAGCTCACCGGGAATTCACAGATTTTTTCTCCCCCATGCATCGCCCTCAGGATGATCTCCGCGTCAAACAGAAATCCATCGGTCGAACAGGACCGGTAAAGCGCGCGGCCGCTCTCCCCCGCATAGATCTTCAATCCGGCCTGGGTATCGGTCAATTCTTGCGGCAGACCGAGCAGACGAGTGAAAAGGCGGCGGAAGAGCCAGGCCGAAATGCGCCGGCTCGGGGATTGAGGCTTGAGGATACGGCTAGTGGGCAGACGGCGGGAGGCGTGGGCGATGGTGCAGGCACCGGACTGGATCATCGCGAGGCCGCGGCTGATCTCGTCGTAGGGGATACAGAGGCCGCTGTCGATGAAGAGGATGCGGCGACCGCGGGAGCGCACCATCCCTTCACGGACGGCGTGGCCCTTGCCGCGGTGGGGCGTCAGGCGGAGGGGGAGCAGTTCGGCGGCTCCGGCGGCCGGCCGGGCTTTTTCGGCCGCCTCCAGTGTGCCGTCGTCGCTGCCGTCGTCGGCGACGATAATCTCGCCTTTCAAACCATGGCGGGCGCAGAAATCGGCCGCCGCGCGGATGTCGCCTGCAATCTTCCCGTGTTCGTTGTAGACCGGAATGATGATGGAAAGATCGACAGCAGGGGCGTCATCCGCGGCGGCGGCCATGAAGAATCAGATTTCCTTGACAAAGATGTTCTTGAAGTGGATCGGGGCGCGGCTGTCATGGTTCTGGAGGCCGATATAGCCTTCAGGGGCATAGGATTTGATCTTGCCGCGCGGTTCGGCCCGCCAGTTGACCACCTCGACCCCGTTCAGTTCGACGGTGATGGTGCCGCCAATGAAGGAGATCTTGTAGTGATTCCACTCACCGGTCTCCTTGAAGGCGAGGGTTTTGGGAGCCTCGGCGTCGTAAGCCGCTCCGGTCTGATGGATGCCGGTGCCGGCGTCATCGATCTGGATCTCGAAGGATTTATAGATATAGTCATCGCTGGTCACCATCTCGGGCACGCGCAGAAAGATGCCCGAATTGGTAAAGATTTCATCGCACTTGTAGTCCAGTTCGAGGATAAAGTCGCGGTATTTCCTGGCACTGTACCAGAGCAGCCCCATGCCGCCCTGACCGGTGAGTTCACCTGTTTTCTCGTCGAGGAGGAAATGGCCGGGGCCGTAATGGTTCCAGCCGTGTTTGGAGTAACGGCCGTCCCAGCGGGGGAGGAGCTGCTGGTAATCCTGGAAATAGGTGATACTGCGGATATACTCCAGCCCCTTGGCGATGTTGGGCGAGGGATTGGAGGATTCGTCCTCGCGTTCGTGCTCGATGGAGAGATAGCCATCATAGTCCTGCAGGGTCAGCTCGGCGAGGATATCATGAATCTTGGCCACCCCGCTGCCGAAGGGGACATCCTTGGCCTGGTGGGCATCGTTGAAAAGATCGAGGTCCTTGAGATGGGCGTGGACGATGCGTCCACGCAGC
This sequence comes from bacterium, assembly GCA_029554865.1. Classification (GTDB taxonomy): domain Bacteria; phylum Zhuqueibacterota; class Zhuqueibacteria; order Residuimicrobiales; family Residuimicrobiaceae; genus JAKPUX01. The sequence continues at coordinate 18,395 of JAKPUX010000063.1, forward strand.
AGGGCCATCGCCTTGAGCGGCTCCCAGCCGGAGCGCATCCAGTGGGCGGTGTCCATGCCGGAGCCGATGCGGGGATCGAGCCCTTTGACTTTCGCCAATACTGTGGCAGGCAGGGCGAACCGGCTGGGCAGGGGATGGTTGTGGATGGCGACCTTGATGTTGTACTCCTTGACCATCCTCTCCAGGGGACGCCAGTCGGCGAAGGCCGGCTCGGTGTTGATCACCTGGATGCCCATCTTGCGGGCGAAATCAAAGACCTCCCGCATCGCTTTTTCTGTGCTGTCAAAGCCGACAACGCCATAGGCCACCAGGGTCAGGCTGTTCTTCGCCAGCTCATCCTTGACCCAGGCGATCTGCTCGTCGCTCATGGTGTGCGAAAAGAGGACGTTGGCGGGCATCTCCTTGCTCAGCCGTTGACCCGGGTAGGCCTCGACGTAGCGGATGCCCAGTTCGCGCGTTTTGGCGAGGGCTTCGGCGAAGGTGTACTTGCGAAAGGTGTAGGTCTGCATCGCCATTTTCATCTTTTTGATGCGGACATCCTTGTACGGCCCCGCGGCCTCCTGGCCCCGAACCGGCATCACCGCCAGGCCGAGGAAAAGGACGAGGCAAATCTTGAGCAAATGGTCTGTCATATCAGTTCTCTCCGGATGTTAGTTTTTTTGGGTGAGCCAGCCGCTTATTTGCGGGGATTCCAGGCGCCGCGCGCGACCGCCGGGATGAAATCCTCGATGCCCGGCGCCGGCAGCAGAATAGTCTTCTCCTGTTCCGCGCTCATGTAGGCCGACATCAACAGGGTGGTCACCTCGAGGCCGTCCTCAAAGGTCTCGCTCGGCCGCACTCCGGCCAGGAA
>JAKPUX010000065.1 GCA_029554865.1 bacterium
GTGGCCGTCCTGCCGACCGGAATCGTCAACTATGACGAAGGGGCTTCGGCGGCCGACGTCGATAATGACGGGGATCAGGATATCCTCGTCACCTCCCTCTACGGCCATAATCTCCTCTACCGCCAGATCCGCCGCGGCCGCTACCGGGAAGAATCGGAATTCGCCGGCATCGACAACTGCCTGGCGCGCACCTGCTCCGCTGTCTGGGCCGACGCCAACAGCGATGGGGCCATCGATCTCTATCTCTCCAACGAGGATTCGACCAACCGGCTCTATCTCAACAACGGTGCCGGCATCTTCCGCGATGTCACCCGCGAGGCCGGACTGCTCATCCGCCGCGGCGGCGGCGGTTCCGCCTTCGGCGATATCGATGACGACGGCGATCCCGATCTCTTCGTCCCGCGCTACGGCCTGGCCAACCTCCTCTTCCGCAACGAAGGCGCACCCCGTCCCGGCAACGTCCCCCTTTTCCGGGAATGCGGACAGGAGGCGGGGGTCGCCGGCATCGACACCCTCGCCCGCTCCACCAGCGCCAGCTGGGGCGACGTCGACAACGACGGCGACCTCGACCTCTTTGTCACCAATCTGGTTCACTCCAACCAGCTCCTTCTCAACGACGGCCGCGGCCGCTTCGAGGAGACCACAGCGGCACGGGGAGTAACCAGCCGCGATCTCAGCCAAACCGCACTCCTTTTTGATGCGGACAACGATGGCGACCTCGACCTCCTGACCGGCAGCCGCGCGCTCAACCGCTTCCATGCCAACAAAGGTAAGGGTTATTTTTACGAGGCCACAGAGGAGGCGGGCATTACTCGCCTGACCAATGCAGGCGGCATGGCGGCCTTCGACCTGGGTGAGGACGGCGACCTTGATGTCTACCTCGGTCAAGGGGAGCAGCACAGCGCCCTGTACGACAACCACTCGAATAACCGCCACTGGCTCGAGGTCAAACTCCGCGGCGACCGCGGCAACCGTGACGCCATCGGCGCCCGCCTCTGGCTCTACCGCGACGGCCACCTCGGCGAACCGGCGCATCTGCTCGGCATGCGCGAGATCAACGGCGGCAGCGGCTACAACTCGATGAACAGCCGCATCGCCCATTTCGGCCTGCCCGACGACGGCCGGTTCGCCCTGAGGGTGCGCTTTCCCGGCGGCCGGATCCGCGAAATTACCGGCATCAGCGGCGGTCGCCTGCTCGAGTTGCAGGAGTCAGAGGGCTGGTCACGGCAGCGCGCCCTGTTCGCGAAATGGGCGAAGCGCCTCCGCGCTAATCCTGAGCCCAGGCTGCCGCTCACTCTCATCGCCCTTTTCTCCTCTCTGCTGATCCTCTTCGAGTTCTACTTGCTCAGGTACAAAAAATGGCCCGTGCATACCGTATGGCTGATGGTGCTGCTCCCCGCCCTGCTCCTCCTTCTGCTGCTCATTGTGCTCGTTGCCATGCCGGTATGGCTGCACTACGGTTTGAGTCTTGCACTGCCCGCCATCGCCTGGGCCCTCGCTTTCGGGCTCTACACCTCCCGCCAGGATACCAATGACCATGCGATCGCGGATTTCGAGAAACTCTACCTTGCGGTTTCCGCGTTCTTTCACGGCGAATGGGCGTCGCGCAAACTCAACCGCATCGAGTTCTTTGTTCAGAACCTGGAGGAAGGGCGGAAGCCTGCCCCCGAGGTGGCCGAGGCCATTGCAGGCGCCATCAATGAATACTTTACTATGATTGTGCCCGAGCTGAGAAGGATCCTCGAACTTGCCTCCGGGAGCCGGATCCCCAAATCTCTTCACACCTCCCTCGAAGTGGCGATGCTCAACCTCACCGCCGCTCTCAGCGAACTCAAGGTCGAACTCCATCTCGGCAAAAGCGCAGCCCGGCAGAACGCCCTGCGCTGCAGCCAGATTCTGCAGATGGAAATGCAAAGTCTGCGCAAGGAGGTCGGCCGCCATTTTTCGTGCCGGGTAGACCAGCTCCTCGAGGAGAGCCTGCGGCAGAACCGCCGTCCCGGCGTGGATTATCACCTGACCTGTACAACCAGCGAGCCCCTCTGGGCGCGCATCCCCGGCGCCGCCCTTTCGCAAATCCTGGAAAATCTCCTCGACAACGCCCACGCCGCCATCAGTGCCTCGCCCAACAAGGAAATCACCATCGCCCTGGAGGGCAATGCCGATCAGATCCGCATCCGCGTCAGCGACAGCGGCCCCGGTGTGCGCACTGACATCGCCAGGCGCCTCTTTCATGAGCGGGTGAGCAGCAAATCCAGCCCCGGCGGCTTCGGCCTATATCATGCACGGGAAGTTCTGACCAAATTCGCCGGCACCGTCCGCCTCCTCGAGCAGGAGGAGGGCACAGGCGCCCGCTTCGAAATCACCCTCAAGAGGATCGAACATGAGTGACCGGCTGCGTCTTCTGCTGATCGATAATGATGCCCAGTTTGCCGCTGATTTCGCCCTGCTCGGCAGGGAGAGCTTTGTCATCAAGCACGTAATAAGCGGCGAGGAGGGAGTTGAAGCGCTGAAGCATGAGGAACCCGATGCTGTCCTGCTCGACCTGCGCATGGGCGAGGGGTGGGATGGACTGCAGACCCTGCAGAGGATACGGGAAGAGCATCCCGACCTGCCGGTAGTGATGGTCACCGATCATGCCGGTGTGGAGACCGCCGTACAGGCGATGAAGTTGGGCGCCCTCCATTACACCTCCAAGAAACCCAATATGGGTACCCTCTACACGGTCATCCAGCGCGAACTGCGCCAGGTGAATCTGCGCCGACTCTACCTGGAGGAGAACAGCAAACATTATGGCAAACTGATCGGCGACTCCCCCGAGATGCACCGGGTCTACCGACAGATCGCCCGCATCGCCGCCGCTCCCTCCCACATCCTCATTCAGGGCGAATGCGGCACCGGCAAGGAGGTAGCGGCGCACGAGATTCACGCCCGCAGCAGCCGCGCCGGACAGCCCTTCGTCGCCGTCGACAGCGGGGCCATCGCGCCGGGCCTCTTCGAGAGTGAACTCTTCGGCCATGAAAAGGGCTCCTTCACCAGCGCCGATTCCCTTCACCGCGGCCGCATCGAAATGGCCGGCGAGGGCACCCTCTTCCTCGACGAAATCACCAATCTGCCCCTCGAAGCCCAGGCCAAACTCCTGCGCTTCATCGAGGAGCGCAGCTACTTCCGGGTGGGCGGCGAAGAGCTCTTTCCGCTGCGGGCGCGGCTCATCGCGGCCACCAACCGTGACCTGAAACAGGAGGTGCGCGCCGGGCGCTTTCGCCAGGATCTCTATTACCGCCTCTCTGCAGTGGTGCTGGAGATGCCGCCGCTGCGTGCACATCAAGAGGATGTCCCCCTGATCGCCGGATATTTCCTCAGCCGCATGCGCGGTCAATTCAGCTCCAGAATTGAGGGTTTTACAGCGGCGGCCGAGCGGGCCCTGATGCAGTATCACTGGCCGGGCAATGTACGCGAACTTCGTAACCTGGTCGAGAGCCGTCTGCTCTACAGCCCGGGGCCTCGCATCGAAGCCCATGAGATTGTCTTTCATCCGCTGAGCGAGGGTGGACCGGAATTCTTCACCGGCCTGATGGAGAAATCCTATGCGGAGGCCAAGGAGGAGCTGGTCAAGCGTTTCAAGCGGGAATACCTGGCGGCGCTGCTGGCCCGACACCGGGGCAACATCAGCCAGGCTGCGTGCGAGTCGGGGATTGCGCGCTCCAGCCTGCACCGTATGCTGGTGGAGGAGGGGATCCCGCACTGATCCCCTCCCTCCTGCTCTCGCTCGTCCCCTCTGGCCCCACTACTCTCGCGCCGCCTCGGCCGCGCTCGTATTTATCCGCGTTGCCCTCACCCCGCGCCCCCACCGCGCCGTGCCAGCGGATGTCGCATTGAGGAGACACGGCACCAGGATTTCGCTCTATTCACCCGCCCGGTTCCCGCACAAATTTGCTGCCTCCGCCTTGGTTGCCAAAGGGAAAACCCCTCTTTTTCACTGAATTCTCTTCAATATCACATATCTATTTAATTGATATTATTGATTTTAATACTCATCGCCCTCCTCAGGACTGTCGCCTGCAGGCGACAATTTCCCTCCCCCCTCCCGGTCTCATGTACCCTAAGATATTATTAATATTATGCTATTTTTTCACCCATTTCTTTGGCATTTTGTTTGCAATTCCCCGCTGTATGAAATGATCTGCATGGTCAGGGGGGAAAGGATGCAGCTGCTCATTTTCGAAAATTCACCGGGTATTATTCTCAAGGCACAGAGGTATCTCTCCAGGCAGGATACCTGGTATGCGACCATGGATGATGCCAATGCCCGGACGCTGGTAGCCCGTGGTGATGTGGATACCATCGTGGTGCGCAGGTGCCACAAGCAGAGGCTCCTGCGCGCACTGAGGATAGAAACAATCGAGGGGATGCCTGGGGGACGGCAGATCATCGTCCTGCCGCGTTTGGGGTGCGGAGTGACCCTCCGCAAATATTTGCGCTCTCAGCAGAGTCGGGTTTAGGGGCCCTCTATGCTGCGATGATGGGGGAGCGCCTGCCGGCCCGGGGGGGCCGGTTTGTTTTTGGACGGGGTGTCTACCACCAGGAGAACGCAGCCCGACCGAAACAGGATTCTCCAAAGGAGGCAATATGAGTTCATATGATTGCTGCCCCAATTGCGGTCACAAACCGCATGGATTGACTGTAGCCTACATGAATATCTATAAGTGTGAGATCTGCAAAACCAAATTTTGTCATGAGTGCCGCGGATCCAATAACGGCAACAGATACCCCGAGTGCGGGAGCGAAAGAAAATCGAAGATCGGAGAAGCCTACGTAAAGTGAGCTCCCAGAATGGAAGGCAAAGGGTCAAACAATAGATCGACTGCATTGAATATGGTATTTCGTGGAGGCGGAAAGTGTTCACAGTTAAAGTCATCTCTTCCAGCTCAGGGAAACCTTACCAGGGGGCGCGTGTGGCCGTCTCTTTCGACGGTTTTATTACTGGCGGGGTAACAAATGACGTACGCACCGATTCCAACGGCGAGGCCCACTTCGACCACGATCCCAGAAGTGGCAAGATCTTCGTGGACGGGAAAAAAGTCTTTGAGGGGTGGATTGAAGGCCGTGTCGTTGTCTATGTATAATAGCAAGATTTTACCGTCCGGAAAGCTAGTGATATTTCTCTGGTGACAGGTTATCAACGATGCCGCGGTTGAAGACTATATTGGGCGACAGGCAAGCTTACAGCGCCCCCGCGATACTGAATCGAACCATTGGATAATACCTTGGGAAATCGCCCGAGATCTGGATTTTAAGCAGTTGCGCTGGCCCGTTGGATGCCCGAAAATCTCAAGGAGCAAGATGGTCCTGTAAACCCGCCGCCCAGAAGCAGATCATAAAATTCCTTTTCTATCGGCCATGAATTGTGTATCTTTCAGCAGCACTCATCCGGAGGCAATTCATGGCCAAAATCTATCAAATCCTCGCCATCCTTCTGCTGGCCTGGTCCGCCCTCCTCGCCCAGGCCGATCTCTTTGATATCGGCACCGACCAGAATCCACCCGGCATCTCCTGGCGCTCCCTTGAGAGCCCCCACTTTCAGATCATCTTCCCGCAGGAAATCGCCGCCGATGCCCAGCGCATCGCCAGCCTCCTTGAACGCGTCTATCCGGCGGACTGCAAAACCCTCGGCATTCAGCCC
>JAKPUX010000066.1 GCA_029554865.1 bacterium
GCTGTCGGCCGGGGCGGGCAGGCTGAAAAGCTCGGGCCAGCCGCCGGCCTGGCTCTGCGAGTCGATGATGCCGCAGATCAGGGAGGGATCGGGGATGCTGTTCTCCTTCTTGTAGCCCGTCCCCTCAAAGGAAGCGGTGCCGTTGATCACATCCAGAACGATGCGGGTGTCGACACCATCCCTTTTGGGCAGGATCGCCCCGGCGTATTCGAGCACGCGTTGAAAGGCTTCTTCGGCGCTGTGCTGGGTGATGGGGATGTAAGGATGGGGTTCATAGGCCCTGACCAGGGATTCCGCCCGGTAGCTGCCCTGCACGCCGCCGGCCCAGTTATTGGCAGTGATGACCGGTGAACCGGTGACATAGTTCTCCTCGACATACCACTTGCCCGCGCCGTCCGAAGGTTCGACGATGCGGAAGCGCACTCCGCTTTTGGTGGCCGGACCGTATTTGTAATAGTTCGCCACCATGTTGATGGTGCCTCTTTCGCCGCCGTAGGCGCTGTTGAAACCCCAGTTATAGACGACATTGTTGCGGTAATCAACGTTGATGCAGAGGGCATTGGAGCCGTCAAAACGGGGCGTGCGGCTGGAATGGTGGGCGAAGAGGTTGTGGTGAAAACTGACATTGGTGCCGCCCCAAATGCCGCCGTAGCCGTGCGCCCCCTTGGAATGGGTCGAGAGGTAGAGGCTTTCGGCGATGAGGCACCACTGGATGGTCATGTTGCGGCTGCTGTAGAAAGACATGCACTCATCCACGCTCCAGCTTGCCGAGCAGTGATCGATGATGATATCATTCCTGTAGCGGCCCCACAGGGCATCTTCCTCGGTCCGAAGCGAGTCGCCCAAGCGAAAGCGCAGATAGCGCAGGATGATGTTGTCGGCATTGACCACAACAGCGCGGTCCGCGATGCAGATACCGTCGCCGGGAGCGCTTTGACCGGCGATGGTGAGATCCCGATTGCCGATCTTGAGCTCGCTCTTGAGCCGGATGGTGCCCGAGACGCGAAAAACCACGGTGCGCTTGCCTTTTTGGGCGACTGCCTCGCGCAGGGAGCCGGGTCCGCTGTCCTCGAGGGTGGTCACCTCACAGACGATGCCGCCGCGTCCGCCGCTGGTATAGCGCCCCGCTCCCTCGGCACCGGGAAAGGCGGGGGTCTGGGCGGGCGCCTGCTGCGCACCTGCCACGATAATCATCAGGAACAAAAATCGACCGGACCTCGTCATCATCCTGAGCTGCTCCATACTGTATCTGATACTATTTAATCATCAGCAACTTAATTAAACGATTTTTATTACCATACACAATCCGACAGAATAAGATGCCGCTGCTGGTTATTTCGCCAGATTCATTCCGGCTGTCCCAGAGAATTTCGTGCGGGCCACGTTCCATCCTCCCCTGCCATAGGGTCTTCACCCGTTGCCCGAGATAATTATATATGGTAACCGTTACATCCTCCTCATCAGGTAGATAAAAACTTATCCGCGTTTCGCTGTTGAATGGATTGGGATAGCATGATGCAACGCTGATTTCAGACTCTGACGACGCTTTCGCTAATAATCCGCCCAGTGAATAGGGTCTCTGCAATTGCAGGGCCCACACTAAATGTTCGATCATTGCAGAGTCGTCACCCTTGATCTGACTACGTACCAATGCAATCGCTTCCTCTTTTTGCCTATTGCCTGCCAAACCAAATGCATTGAGTACGATCATCTCATTTTCGAATGGCGTGTTTTTATATTTCAATGCTGGATCAAAACGATAATCACCGCCCTCATACCGGTGAATTGCAGACCATTTATCCACTACGAATTTGAGGCTGACGGGCACCGTTGCATCATTCATCAATTGCTGGTTGATTTCCATAATTTCTGTGCTTGAAGTATGGCCAAGGAGAACATCCAATGCCAGTGCAGTGTATTCTTGGATCTTGTGCTCATCCACCAAAGCGATTAACTCACCCCTGACGGCGGCTATCCCCGCTTCATGAATGGCCATTTTAGCTGCGAACAAGCGCTTAAAAAAACCAACGCTCTCCTTGGGCAAACTCCATGACGGACCTGCAGAAGGACTGCTCGGCGGACTGCCCAGTTTATTGGCCCGATAAACACTGCCATAAAACCAATCTGTATCCGGATCGGGACATTGATCATAATAATTGTTGGCGGCATAGACCGTATTGCCGCTGCTGTTGTAGATGTATTTATAACTCGAAGAAGAGGGCTTGGTGAAATAATTGCTCCCTGGATCTTCGTCAAAGCCAAAATAACCATAGCCTCCGGAGACATATACCCGGTGCCTTGTGATGCTCGATTCCCACTTGTTGTGGCCTCCATTGCCGCTGCCGCCGTCGATGAAATTGGGGCTGCTCAATGTCATACAGACCCCATACTTTGCCGTCTTTAAACTGTTAAATTTGAAATTGCCGCCATAGTTTCCGCAATTGGCCAGATAAACAGCGAATGTATCGGCCTCGATATAGTTGTCGTCCACTACTGGCCAGGCATAATTGCCGGTGACATATAGGCCGTACCAGCCGGCGTTTTTGATGTTGCACTCTTCGATTGTCGGACTTGAAGCATCGATGCATACTGCATACTGGGCATTTTCAACCGTGCAGTTCTTCAGATAGCTGTTCGAACTGGCGGTGGATTGAAAACGGATGCCGTACCACGCCCCCTTACTGGCGGATTTGAAAGTGACATCGTCGGCGATGAGCGTACCGGCGATGATCAATTCGCTTTTACTGTTATCTGCACCACTAGATTGGTCGTCTCCATCTAAAAAGTTAACCGTGACGCCGGATTGTACTGTCAGCGTATATCCCGAAGCGACAGTGACATCCCCGCCGATGTAATAGGGACTATTGGCGGAGCTCCATGTGGTATTGCTGGAGATGGGGCCGGCCCAGTAGTTTGGCACTAAATCAACCGTTATCGTGTCGCCATTCTGAGTATAGCCGGATATGGCGAAATGACTATAGGTGGTCGAATTGATTTTAAGTGCAGCCGGCGAAGAGTAATCAGAAATTGAACTGTAAGGATAGCTTCCTGTTGGCCGAAACAAATCATCTGACATGCTTTGAAAGCCTCTATCAGCAGGATCATTATCCGCTGGTATAAGCGAAATTGCATTTAATGACAGACCCGAACCTGATATCCGCCATATCAGGAGCCCCCCATCATCATCGACCACTGCATGAGGTAGACTTTCGTCAAATGTATTTCCTCTTTGTTTATTCTCGATAAGATACTTGATATTTCCTGGCAGGTATCGTGTAAAAAAAGTCGTCTTGGTTGTGCTTGAAGTATTATACACAATAGCCGAATCAGGCATATAATACGAAATAGATCTAGTATTCGCCCAGCCAAGATCTGCTAAAAACCAGGGATTCATGGGCGCCGGCCTGTTGGCGGATATTCCTCCGTTTTTATGTCCATTGCGGATCAAATCCCAGCGAGTCGTCGAAGTGTCCGAATGATCTGCTCCCATCATATGCACGAATTCGTGACAAAAGTAACCAATATGAGTCATATCGTCATTTTCGTCTTCCGGAGCTGCCTCGCGACATTCCCGTTCCGGAACCACCATGTCCCAACCGTTGATCGTTGTCGCGACATTAATGCCCGATACCCATCTGCCCGCATAGATATGGCACAATCTTTTCGAAGAACTCCTCGATACATCCAATCCCAACTGCGAGACCGCAGAATCCCGGGCCGCCTGAATAAAAGTCCCAAAATCATATGTACCTTTATTGCCGGGGAGACTGATCCAAACCGGATATCCGTTGCCATCATCAGGGTTCAGTATTTTAAATTTGAGATTATAGGCGTGCTTTGACATCTCCCAAAAATAATCTCTGAAACTGCCATAGACATCATCCTCATCTGCATTACGTCCAGCATATGATCCCAAACTGGAAATGAGGGCTTGAAAATGACTTGTAGTGTGATGATGTTGGTAAGATTTCCACTCTGAGGTCGAAGCTTTCCAGAAACGGTCGCTTTGCACATCGGCAAATTCCACCAAAAGGATCTTCAGAGAATCGGGCGCCGAAAGTGAGCTGGTTGTTGAGCCGCCCATAATTGTGCCATTAGCGTCATCGCCGGTCAGAAAATAGATCGTGAATCCCAAGATTAAGGAGAGCCTGGATAGTGCTTTCATGATTATTCCCCCCGTCATCTTAACAGTAGAAGCTTAGACGTTATTTTTTGCAAACCTGTTTGGCAGACAAGATAATAAACGCCTGAAGAAGCCTGCTGTCGGTTCTGATCCAGGCCATTCCAGATTATTGAGTGCTCTCCTTGCCCGAGCTCGCCATCATGCAGCGTTATTACCTCCTTTCCCAGCAGGTTATAGATTTTTATTTCAACGCGTTCCGGTTTGCTTAGCAACAGTTGTATTGCTGTTTGGCTGTTTGACGGATTTGGATAAAGACTTTCGATAGTTAAAGAATTATTTGCCCGCTGCTGCAGCATCATTGGAACCCTGGTCTCATTGCCGAGCTTGCCGTCGCTGGTTATCCTTTGCGCGCGAAGGCCGTAAAAACGCATTCCCGACTCCATCCACAACACGATGCAGCCGCCGAGGTTATCAGCCAAAAGACACCAGTAGGTGAACTCTGAGGCGACTGTATCCCGGCTGGTCACTTGAGTCTCCCAGAGTAACCGGCCCTTGATATCCAGCTTGGCTAAATACTTTCCTCTTTCTTTGATGAGATACACCGAGCCATCGCTGACAATAGACAGCTCTTTATTGAACTGAGAAAGCCACCAGTTTGTGAGAGGATAAGAATATTGCCAATCCTTCATACCCATACGGTCTAGATGAATCAAATGCATAGAATCGTCTGCTGACATATAATGAATAAAAGCCCCTCCATTCTTATCTGATACGGCATCAAAGCTTCCAGCGTCAGCCAAGCCAGTTGCGATAAAAATCGGGCTATACCCCCAGAGTTTGTTGCCGTTTTCGTCGAGTTTTTGTGCCCTTAAGCTATCGGCTCTGAAATCCCGAAATACAAAGACAGCAGAAAAGTTATCCGAGGGAAAGTAATCTTCACAACCACCGATATATCCAGGTATTCCACCAACACTAATTTCAATCTCTTTTTCACTCAAAACTGCTCCCGTTTTCGCATCATACTTGATAAATTTATCCAGAGAATTCTGACGGGCAGAATATAGATTCAAGTTTTTATCTGCATCAAGATAAGGGATGTGCGGATGATCAATAAGAAGTTGCGGTCCCCAAAGAAACTCCCCCTTGTCCGAAATCCTGCATATATATCGTCCGGTGTTTCCAACATCTTTGCTGTTATATCGGAACCAAATCAGATAAACTCCTCCTTCTCCATCTGGAAACCAATGATTAATTTCCTGCGCATATTCGACGCTGTCCATCTCCTCATGCATAAGCTCCACTCCCTCATCGCCAAAGAGCCTGTTGCCCTGGGCGTCGAGGCGCTGCAAGTATAGATTTCTGTCATACATGTCTTCGGGATCTAGTTGAGTCTGACCGACTAGTTTAAGGATGGAAAAAACGATATAACAGCCCCCCTTGCCATCGGACATGACGCATTTATACTCCGGCTGGCGATAATCGGCCAACCATTGTTCATGAGGGTTCAACGAAACCCGAACGCCCTCTCTCCCCGGCCAAAGCCTTTGCCCATCAACTGAAATTCTTTGCGCATAAATTATGGGATCAACAGGATGTGTCTGCATGACCACAATCAGCCCATTCTCCATATCCGTGGTTATTTTGGGGTTCAGAGTGTACCAGGAGACGATGTTATTTTCAGAAATGTCTGCAGACCACTGGCAATATACGCCACTATTGAATGCAAGAAAGAAGAAAAATATGCAGGCATTTTTCATGACAACTCCTATCTAACCTGAATAATTCACAAATCTGACCACAAAGAACACGAAGCTCACAAAGAACAATAGGTTATGTGTGTTAGTAAGTAGTAACTAAATTATTAACAAATAATATTTAGACCATCGAACTTTATGTTTTTTATAATCTTTGTGTTCTTTGTGTTCTTCGTGGTGAATAATCCAGGCTAAACATTTCGTGAGTGAATGTCGTCCAAACGCCGCCCAGACGCACTTAAAATTGCCTAAATTATAGCTCGCTCCGCGTTCCGCGACTCTGCATGCCTCGGCGGTCGCCGGGTCGCCGCATCTTTCCACAATCTACAATGACATAGTATCTTTACCACCACTGCCGGTTGACATCTCTCGATAGTACCGATCCCTTCAGCCACCCAACGTCTCCAGAGAGCGCAGCGCGTAGACCTCATAGATCTTCTTGATCAATGCCAACCAGCTCATCCGCACTTGACTTCATTGTAAAGAGCGAGGAGGTCATTTAGCCTTATTGCACCAGAGCCATTTTTTTCGTCCAGCTTTGGCCGGCCGCGGTCAGTTTGTAAAAGTAGAGGCCGGAGGAGAGCCCCTCCGCGGAGAACTCGATGCGGTGGCTGCCCGCGCCGAACACTCCCGAAGCCAGCAGGGCAACCTCGCGGCCGCGGGCATCATAGACCGCCAGGCGGACCGTTTGCGCCGCCGGCAGGGTGAACGTGATGGCCGTGGCGGGATTGAAGGGGTTGGGATAGTTCTGCGCCAGAATAAAGCCGTCGGGCTGGAGGCCGGGCTGCTCAACCGCGGAGGCGTTGTTGGTCCAGCGCTTGTCGCCGATCGGGCCGCCGTCGCTGCCATAGGTGAGCAGCAGCGAGCCGGCCGGGATGGTGAAATCGCCGTTGACGGGATCGGCAAAACCCGGATCCATGCGGATGGTGTCCGCCACAGTATGTTTGCGCCAGCCTTTTTTGGGGTTCAATTCCCACATGCAGATATTGGTGATGGTGGCCATGTTGTCGTTCAGAGTTTCTTTGATGTTGATAGCAATCCTGCCAGAGGTTTCATAATTGGTCATGGTTGAAAAAATAGAATTGACAACAGTCCATGGCCTCTGAAAGTAGGAAGTTCCACCGTAATCTGAAAGCAGGATTTCTCGTGGATCTTTAAGACCCAGGTTATACCAGGTAGTATGGTTGATCATAACCTCGGGTGTATTATCTGGCAGATTTGTGTTTCCTGGGCCAGAGATCCGGAATCCGTAGCTGTTAATATTATAGATAGTACTATTCGTTACCTGAATGTAATTTGACCCTGCATATTTAAATTGAACCAATGACCCGGTGTCATGGACGATGCAGTTATTAATGATAGTCGAGTCCACAATCACATTGTTGTTCTGAAGGTTACTTGCCGCTCCATCGACCACGTTGCTCTTGAGATTCTTTATTACACAGCTTTCAAGTTGCATCATTTTGATAAATGCGGGCTGTGGCATTTCGCCCATATAGGCGCGTAAAAGATAGGATACCATGGCCACTCCATCAACCGCGCCATCGAATTCGATACCCGCCAGGAGCAGGGAGCCATTGTTGCCAACGTTGAAAAACTGGCAGGTGCCTTCGGCAGGATCGGTGAGGATTTTAACGATCGGCTTGATCGAGCCGTCGCCGTCGGCGACGATGGCGATACTTTTTTCGGCGATTGTGCCGATGGTCTTGTTGACCGATTCGGTGTACTCGGCGCCGGGGATGAGGCGGAAAACGTCGCCGTCATTGGCGGCGGCGAGGGCGGCCGAAAGGGTGCCGTCGCCGGGGGCGACGTCGACATAATTCTGGCCGAACGCCATTCCGGCCACGGCGATGAGGCTCAAGGTAATCCAAAGCAACTTTTTCATGGCATTCCTCCCTTTGAATTAATTAATTGACAAGAATACAGAAATATTATTACCTGGCCATTGTAAAGAAAAAACAATTCTCGCGCGAAGACGCGGAGAGCGCAGAGAAAAGGATTATAGCTGCTCTCTGCGTCTTGGCGCCTTTGCGGGAGGGCTTTATCCCATCGTCATTTTCAATATCAGCGCTGCACGCGGGCGGAGCCGCCGGCGGCGAGGTGCTCCACCTCCTTCAGGGTCGCCGTCGAGGTGTCCCCGGGGGTGGTCATGGCGAGGGCGCCGTGGGCCGCGCCGAGATCGACCGCGCGCTGGGCATCGCCGCCGCTGAGAAATCCGTAGATCAGTCCCGAGGCGAAGCTGTCGCCCCCGCCGACGCGGTCGAGGATGGCGAGGTCGCGCCGCTGCGGCGCCTCATAGAACTGCCCGCTGTGCCAGCAGACCGCCCCCCAGTCGTTGAGGCTGGCGCTCCTCACCCCGCGCAAGGTGGTGGCGACGACCCGGAAATTGGGGAACCCGGCCACCGCCTGCGCGATCATGCGTTTAAAGCTGCCGACGTCGAGGTCGACCAGCTTTTCGTCGACCCCCTCGACCTCGAGCCCGAGGGCGGCGGAAAAATCCTCCTCGTTGCCGATCATGACATCGACATAGGGCGCGATGGCGCGGTTGACCGCGCGCGCCCGTTCGACCCCGCCGATGCTCTTCCAGAGCGAGGGGCGGTAATTGAGGTCGTAAGAGATCACCGTCTTGTGGCGCCGGGCCGCAGCCATCGCCTCGAGGACGACATCGGCGGTGGTTTCAGAGAGGGCGGCGAAGATGCCGCCGGTGTGGAACCAGCGCACCCCCTCCACCCCGAAGAGCTCCTCCCAGTCGATCTCGCCGGGTTTGAGCTGCGAGGCGGCGGTATGGCCGCGGTCGCTGCAGCCGGCCGCCCCGCGCACACCAAAACCGCGCTCGGTAAAGTTGAGGCCGTTGCGCACCGTGCGGCCGATGCCGTCGTAGGGGACCCATTGGATCCAGCTCGTATCAACCCCGCCCTGAAGGATAAAATCCTCGATCAGCCGGCCGACCGGATTATCGGCAAAGGCGGTGACGACGGCGGTGCGCAGGTCGAAGCAGCGGCGCAGCCCGCGGGCGACGTTGTACTCCCCCCCGCCCTCCCAGGCGCGGAAGGAGCGCGCGGTGTGGATGCGCTCCTCGCCCGGATCGAGGCGGAGCATCACCTCGCCGAGCGAGACCGCGTCATAGCGGCAGTTGCCGGGGGATTTAATCGTCCATTCAGATGTCATTTGCTTCCTTATCGAAAAACGGGCTCTCGCCAAGCCACCAAGACTACTATCTCACGAGACACAAAGAAAAAAGTTTTTATTCTCTTCTTTGTGCCTCTGTGCCCTTGTGAGAGCGGCTATGCTGTAAATCTTTCCGCCACGGCCCAGAGGCCGAGCGCGGGATTGGAGATGTAGAAAAAGCGCTCGCCATCAGCGGCGCGGTTCCAGCCATCCTGCAGTTTATCCACGGGATAGCGCCCGGTCATGGTTTTCAGATCGGCGTAGCCAAAGCCCACGCCCTCGATCTCCCCGGCGCTGATGTGGCCCGGGCAGTAGGTGATGGAAAAGCGTCCTTCCGAGGAGCCATGCACAAGATGGGCGGCGGCGCCGAGGTTTTCCTGCAGGTCCGCGTTCTCCTTCACTGCCGCCAGGATCTGCGGGGTGCCGGAATAGCCGTATTTGCGGATGAGGGCATCCATGCGGGCGTCCTCGCCGAACTCTTTCAACCCCGGCGCGAGAATGACCAGCTCCCCCCCGTCGGCGATAGCCATGCGCGTGCGATAGATGGCCTTGTTGCCCAGCCAGGTGGTTTTAAATTCGGCGGGATCGAGATAGACCACCACCTTGTAGAGGGGCTGCTCGAGCATCTCAAAGTTGACCTGGAGAGAGAGTTCGCTGGCGCGCTGGAAACACTCCTCATCGTCGCCGATGAAGAGGCCGCGCACGACCAGCTGGCCCGCAGCACCCCGCCCGACCACGGTCAGGACGTAGAGGATGGGCATATGGCTGGCGAAGTGAAGCGAGCCATAGTTGAAGGCAGCGCGCACGGGATTGTTCGCGCGCCCCATGATGCGCTCCATGCCGTAGACGGCGCCGATGTAATGGCTCTTGTTGATCCCCTCGGCACCGCCGGTGCCGACGAAAACGTTCTTGTTGTAGCTGGCCATGCCCGCCACCTCATGCGGCACCACCTGACCGATGGAGAGGATCAGATCATGCTTGCCGCGCGCGAGGTATTTCGAGACCTGCACCGGCCAGTCATAGTCCACCCTCTCCTCCGAGATCTCACGGATATAGTCGCCGGGGACGACCCCGAGGGTCTCGAAGCCCCTGCGAAAATCGTGGACGCGGAAAAGGCCGCCCGGCATCCCCGGGAACATGGCGGCGATTTCGGCATCGCTCATGGGTTTGTGGGTGCCCAAAGCCGGGAGCACATCGGTCATGTGCGCGCCGTAATAGTCCCAGGCCAGGCAGGTCAGTTCCCCGGCCCGCGAGTGAAAGCGGGTGAAATCGGGGGGAAGGGCGATGACGCGGCGGCGCGGGCCCAGTTTGTCGAGGGCGCTGTAGAGCCCCTCGCGCAGGGCCTCGCTGTCGAACACATCGGTGACGGATCCTCGGGCAAATAAAAGCATCAGTCGGTTTTCTCCCAAGAAATAAAATCATTTCTCACAGAGGCACGGAGGGAGCCATTTCATTTGCGCTTTTTTTCTCGGCCTTTGTGCCTCTGTGCCACTGTGAGACAAGCTCTTATCTCGCCAGCCAGCCGCCGTCGACGGCGATGGTATAGCCGTTGACGTAGGATGCGGCTTCCGAGGCGAGAAAAACCGCCACCCCCTGCAGATCCCCGGGCGTGCCCCAGCGGCCCGCCGGAATGCGCTCGAGAATGGCCTTGCTGCGCACCGGATCGGCCTGCAGGGCCGCGGTGTTGTCCGTGGCCATATAGCCCGGGGCGATGGCGTTGACGGTGATGTTGTGCTGCGCCAGCTCGTTGGCCAGGGCGCGGGTCAACCCCATCACCGCGCTCTTGGCCGCCGTGTAGGAGGGCACCAGAATCCCGCCCTGAAAGGAGAGCATCGAGGCGACGTTGATGATACGGCCGCCGCGCCCCTGCCCGGCCATCACCCCGGCGGCCGCCTGGCTGAGGAAGAAGAGCGCGCGCAGATTGATCTGGATGACGTCATCCCAGTTCTTTTCGCTGAACTCGAGCAGGGGCTGGCGCCGGATGATGCCGGCGTTATTGACCAGGATATCTATCGATCCCATCGATGACTGGGCCGACGAGACGATCAGCTCCACGCTCTCCTTTTGCGACAGGTCCGCGACCACCGCGGTGCAGCGGCGTCCGAGGGCCTCCACCCTGCTGCGGCTCTCGGCCAGATCGAGAAGATCGACCAGCACAATATCGGCCCCCGCCTCAGCCAGACCCAGGGCCATGCCCTGCCCGAGGCCGCGCGCGGCGCCGGTGACGATGGCGACCTTGCCGTCCAGCCGGAATTTGTCGAGTATCATTTCAACTCCTCTTTAGCGTAAATCACCGATCTCGATGCCGTCCATGTCCTCAAAGGTCTGGTTCTCTCCGCCCATGCCCCAGCAAAAGGTGTAGCGGCTGGTGCCGACGCCCGAGTGAATCGACCAGCTCGGCGAGATGACCACCTGGCTGTCGGCGACGACGATATGCCGGGTCTCCTGCATCGAACCCATGAGATGAAAGACGCGGGCGTTGGCTGCCATGTCGAAATAGAGATAGACCTCCATTCGCCGGTCGTGGGTGTGCGGGGGCATGGTGTTCCAGACGCTGCCCGGCTCGAGCACCGTAAAGCCCATCACCAGCTGGCAGCTCTGGATGCCGCGCTCGTGGATATAGCGGTAGATGGTACGGGCGTTGGCCGCCTCCGGCGAGCCCAGTTTCTGGGCTTCGGCGTCGGCCCAGCGGGCATGGCGGGTTGGATAGGATGCATGGGCGGGAAAGCTGACCAGGTAAAAACGGGCGGGATCGGCGGGATTCTCGCTGGTGAAGCGGATCTCCTTGCTGCCGCGGCCGATGTAGAGCCCGTCTCTGGCATCCATGGCGTAGTTCTGGCCGTCGACCGCAATCGCGCCTCTGGCGCCGATATTGAGCACGCCCAGTTCGCGGCGCTGGCAGAAAAAGTCGGCGGAGAGCTCTTTGGCCGACTGCAGCAGCAGCGGCGCGGCGCCGGGCACAGCCGAACCGATGATGCAGCGGTCCACTTCAACGTAGAGCAGCTGCAGCTGCTCCTTCTGAAAAAGCTCCTCCACCAGAAAGGCCTGACGCAGTTCATCAGTGGTCATGCGCTGAAAGCGGACGGCGTCGGCGACATGTCGGACTTGCATGATCTCTTTTCCTTCCTACTCGATGATGAGCGGGTTATTGAGCCTGGCAGCGACGGCGGCCAGTTCGGCCGCAAACGCCTCCCGGCTGGTAATGCCGCCGGGCTCAAGCTCCCAGGCGGCGAGAAAATAGTATTCGAGCTTTTGCTGCGACGGCCTCAGCACAACGACATGGTTGAGGTCATCGCCGGTGGTGCTGATGAGATCGGCGCGGCGGAAAAAGATGGCCATGCCGAGGCGATCCTGATTGAGGCTCTGCACGCCCCAGGTGGCCAGCCAGCTCCATTCGCCTTCGGCGGGCGGCGGTATCACCTCGGTATCGGGCAGTTTGACCAGGCCGGTACAGAGATTGTCAATCGCGCTGTCAAGGCGCAGCACGTGTCTGGTCATGCGGCTGCCCGCGGTGATCGAGAGATCGCTGCGCAGGTTGAGGGTGTTGGTGCCGGCTTTCCAGCCGAAATAATCGGTGCGGATGCGCGCGAGCAGGGGCCCGGCCGCGGCGACGCGGCAGTGGATGCTGTCGGTAACGGCGACGCGGTTGGCGCTTGCGCCGTCCCACCAGGCGACCGTGCCGATGCCGAGGGCGGGACCGACTTTGAGAATATCCATGCCCCAATCGGACATGTGGTGATAGTTCTCAAAATCCTCCAGCCCCACCCGGTGCAAAACCAGCTCGCGGCTCCTTTTGCCAAAGATATCGGTGGCGTTGCGCCAGTCGAGGTAAAAGCGAAAGCCCACCCGGTCCGATTCCCAGCCCGGGCCTTCATAGCGGATGTACTCCGAGTGGTCGGTGTGTTCCGGGGGTACGCGCAAAAAGTCAACCTTGTGGAAGGTGCCGCTGACGTACTTGCGCTGCACCCATTCGCCGCCGAATTTGGCCGAAAGCTCGGCGTGGGCGCGCGGGGTGTAAATGCGTTCCTTTACACCTTCGGGGGCATAGCGGAGGATGAGCCGGCTCCGTTCCCCGGCTCCGGCATCGAGGTTGGCGAGGAGGTGATCGGGCGCGCCGTCGCCGTTGTCATCGCAAAGCTGGACGGGCAGTTCGCGGCCCTTGGCGGCCAGGACCACGGCGCGGGGATTGAAATCGGCCGCTTTGGCCCTGATCAGGTCGAGCGGAATCGCCACGACTTCATCGGGACGGTCGTTCGCGAGGGGGTTTTTGATGGTGAGGAGCACCTTCCCCGGATACTCCTGCCGCAGCTTTTTTTCCACCTCTGAGGTGCAGGCGGCCAGAAGCAGGGCCGCCAGGAGCAGAGAACAGCAGATCTTGCGCATTTTACGCTCCTTGTCGTGCGTTAGCGGCCCCGGCGCAGCTCCATCTCCACGCCGGCCAGAATGAAGGGGCCGAGCCCCTTGCCGTCGTCGTCCCGCGCCTCGGTCTGGTGCACGTAATAGTCGTAGGAACCGTCGCGTCCGTAGCCGAGCCCAGCGGTGACGCAGACATCCGTCAGTGAGATGGTGCCGTCGGGGTTGTGTTTGATAAAGTGATCGATCATCCCCTTGAATCCTTTTTCAGCGGCCCCCATCCAGGCGGGATCGAGACAGCCGAGCCGGACGCCCTTGGCCAGGGTATAGACGAACATGGCCGAGGCCGAGGACTCGAGATAGTTGCCTTCGCGTCCGCCCTGGTCGAGCACCTGCCACCAGAGGCCGGTGGCCGGATCCTGGGCACCGGCGATCGCGGGAGCAAGGCGGTTGAGGATCTGCACCAGGGAATCGCGGCCGCTGTGGCCGGCGGGCAGGTAGTCAAGGACGTCGACGAGCGCCATGGCGTACCAGCCGAGGCCGCGTCCCCAAAAGTTGGCGCTGCAGCCGCTCTGCGGATCGGCCCAGCTCTGTTCGCGGCTCTCGTCCCAGCCGTGGTAGAACAGGCCGGTGCGGGTATCGCGCGCTTTCTCCTCGAGCAGGGTGAACTGACGGACAACGTCAGCCAGAGCCGCGGGCTCGCCGTAGCGGGCTGCATATTCGGCATAAAAGGGGCTGCCCATGTAAAGGCCGTCGAGCCACATCTGCCAGGGGTAGCGCTTTTTATGCCAGAATCCGCCCGCTTTGGTGCGCGGCTGGTCGCGGAGCTGCTGACGCAGCTGATCGGCCGCCACCTTGTAGCGCAGATCGCCGGTCTCCCGGGCGAGAAAGAGGAGCACCGTGCCCTCGCGCACCTCGTCGATGTTGAATTCCAGCGGCTTGTAATCGGCGATGGCGCCGAAGGGGCTCACCACCGAGTCGACGGTGGATTTGATGTAGGCAAAATAGCGGGCATCGCCGGTTTCGCGCCAGAGCTCTTCAAAACCCTTGAGCACCGTGCCGGTCACATAATCCCATTCATCATAGATGACAGGGCTGCGCTTCATGATCGAGCCGGCCATTTTTTCGGCCCAGGTCGCCGGGGTATCCGCAGGCTCGCCGTTGATCGAAACGCGCTCCATCCTGAGCCCGGTGACGTGCTCCAGGACGCTGCCCCGCTCCACGCCGTCGAAACGGCAATCCGTGATCGTGATATCGCTGATCGGCGAGCGCGCATAGCCGACCAGATGCAGGGCGTGCCGGCTTTTCCGGCTGGTGATATTCTCGAGGCGAAGGTTGCGAACCACCGGGGTGAAGAGCCCGCCGTCGCCCTCCTGGTACATAAAATCGACCAGCAGCACCGCCTGTTTCACCTCGCCGATGCGCACATTGCGCATCATGATATTCTCGACAACTCCGCCGCGGAAAGAGTTGGTCTTGATGCGCAGGGCGCGATCGAGATTGGGGCTGTCCATCACGCAATCTTCCGTAAAGACGTTGCGGCAGCTGCCCGAGATCTCGCTGCCGATGACCACACCGCCGTGGCCGTCCTTCATGGTGCAGCCGCGCACGATGATATTTTCGCTCGGCACGTTGAGGCGGCGGCCGTCCTCGTTGCGTCCGGATTTGATGGCGATGCAGTCATCGCCGGTGTCGAAATAGCAGTTCTCGATCAGGACGTCCCGGCAGCTTTCCGGATTGCAGCCGTCGTTGTTGGGGCCGTGGCTGTCGATATGGACGCCGCTCACCGTGACGTTGGTGCAGAGCACCGGATGGATCTCCCACATCGGCGAGCCCTTGATGCGCACGCCCTCGATGAGAACATTGCGGCAGTTATAGGGCTGGATGAAATTGGGCCGGAGGCGATAGCCTCTTCCAAAGAGGCGTTCAGCGACGGGAATCCCCTCGCGTCCCATGCGCACGAGGCGGTCGCGGTCGGATTCCGACACGGTCTCTCCCTCCTGGCGCGGCTCGGTCTCTTTCTTTTTCCAGCTCCACCACACCCCCTTGTCAGCCTGGCCGTCGAGGGTGCCGCTGCCGGTGATGGCGATATCCTCCTTGCCGAAGGCGTAGATGAAGGGGGAATAGTTCATGCACTCGATCCCCTCATTGCGCGTGAACACGACGGGCAGGTAGGCCTCCGGGTCGGTCTTGAAGAGCAGGGTCGCCCCCTCGACCAGATGGAGATTGATGCGGCTTTCAAGATGGATGGCGCCGGTGAGAAAGGTGCCAACGGGTACGATGACGCGGCCGCCGCCGGCCTCTGAGCAGGCCGTAATCGCCGCGCGGATCGCCTCCGTGCAGTCATAGAGGCCATCTCCCCGGGCGCCGAACGCTGTGATCTCCAGGTCGCGAGCGGGAAAGCCGGGCGGGGTGATCCGCGCCAGGATCGCCGGCATCTCTTCCCAGCCCCCATTCTGCGCCGGTGCGGCTGCGAGTAACGCCGGCAGGAGAAGGACGAACAGCAGCAGCCTGCCAGGCTGCAGCGAGGGTGTTACGATGGTCATTTTCATGAGGCCCCTGCCAATCTGATGACAAACAAACACAGCGGGAGGAACAGATCCTCCCGCCGCGTAAGAAAACGGGTGCCAAACCCGGCATGATTCTCCGCAAGCCTGGCACCCAAAGGGAAATTTAACCTTATTTGACCAGCGTCATCTTTTTCACGTCGGTGAAATTCTTGCTCTCGACGCGATAGAAATAGACGCCGCTGGGCACGTTGACGCCGCTGAAATTGAACTTGTGATAGCCGGCAGCCAGCTTGCCCTCATGCAGGGTCGCCACGACCTTGCCGAGAAGATCGAAGACCCTGATCTTGACCACTTCACTCTCCGGCAAATCGAAGGAGATGGTCGTGACCGGGTTGAAGGGGTTGGGATAGTTCTGCGACAGGGCGTACCGGGTCGGCAGGTTGGGATCGCGGTCGGCGACGCCGGTGACGATCTGGAAATCGGCGACGCTGCGCGGCCGGATCTCGTAGACGCCGTTGCGCGGATCACTGGTATCGAACTGATCGACGACGCCGATCAGGTTGACCCAGCCGGTCGGGACCGGGGTGCCGTCGATGTCGG
>JAKPUX010000077.1 GCA_029554865.1 bacterium
AAGGGAGCGAGGAACATGTAAAAAAGCGTGCGCCCGATGAAGCCGAGGCTCAGCAGGGGAAGAAATTTAAAGCCGGCATAATAGGCCTCTTCGTGAACGACGAGGGGGACCAGCGCCGGCACCACCATCAGAAAAAGAGGCAGCACCAGCAGTGTGGTGGCGGAGAAGCCGTTGAAATAACGGTTGACCTGAACCGAGCTTTCCGGGACCTTCTGCTCCTTCCAGATGCCGAAGACCTTGGGATAGATGGCGCTGACTAGTCCGGTCTGAAAAAACTCGATGAGCAGGGTGCATTTGACCGCAAAATCATAGACCGCCACATCCTCGGCGCGCATGAAATGGTTGATGACAAAGCGGTCGACATAGGAAAGGACCCAAAAGAGCAGCGAGTAGATGACCAGGGGCGAACAGTAGGAGACCATCCCCTTGATAAAAGCCCTCCCCCGCGCCACCCCGTAGCTCCTCAGCAGATAATGAATTGAAAAGGCAGCCAGGGCCAGGGCGGAGAGCAGCCGCCCCCACATCGGACCGACCAGGGAGCGGGGGAAGAGATATAGCCCGCCCAGGGAAATGCCGATGACGAGGAGAAAATTGATGATGTTGACCCAGAAATAGCGGCCGGGGCGCTGCTGATAGATGAGAAGATTGGTATAGAGCTTGAAGGCGCCGTGAAAGACCGCTGTCAGCACCGACAGAAAACCCCAGGGATAAAAGCTGAGCGACCCGTCCCGGAAGAAGAGGCTGAAAAGCACCGGACCGGTGAAAAGCGAGAGCAGGGTGAAGACTGCACTGATGACCAGAAAGGAGGTCGTGATGGCGCTCATGTTCTCGCGCAGGAGAGCGGGATCGGACTTGAATTCAATATACTGGACCGTGATATAGGAGTCTAGTCCGAAACTGACCAGGATCTGGATGAGGAAGGAGAAGCTGATATAGAGGGCCAGGCGGCCGAAATCGGCTGTGCTGAGCAGATTGGTGTAAAAGGGGAGCAGCAAGACGCTGGCGGCCAGGGGCAGCGCGCCGACGACTGAATAGACCAGTGAGGATTTGAAGAACTCTTTTGAGATCATCGCTCTGGTGGTTCCGGATGAGGGGGATTAACGGCTGCCTGCGCGGGATCGGATTCAGGGAGGCGCCTGTTTCCGCCGTCAGGTTCGGTTGCTGCGGAATTTCCAGGCACGGCCGCTGCGCGGGGGCTGCCGTACACAATCAAAGGGCCTCGATCTGGCTCAGCGCATTTTCGGCGGCGCGTGTGGTCTGGGGATCCGAGTTGTCCCTGATCACCTTTTTGAGCAGGGGCACCGCCTTGTCGAAAGCGTTGGCGCGCATGAGGTCAAAGGCCTCGTTGTACCAGGCGGCCTGGCGGGCGATGCGAATCTTGGTGACGTTGGTTCTGGCGAGGCCGGCGAGTTCAGTATTGCCCCCCTCCTTGATCACCCGCAAGAAGGCCTTTTCCGCCTGATCGTAACGCTTGTCCCCGGCGTAACGGACCCCCTGATTGTAGACCTCGACGAGCTGCCCCTGTGCCGCCGCTTGCCGGGCCTCGTCGATCAGGCTTTTGAGCGCAGGGTCGTCGGTCTGCTTGCGCAGCTTCTCCGCCAGGGCGAGGGCCCTGGCGTATTCCTTGTCGTTGATCAGCCGGGAGACCCGGTCGATCTGCGTGCGCAGAATCGACTCGCGGGCGGCCTCAGCCGCTTTGGCCCCGCCGCGCTGGCCGATGAGGGTCAGCAGTTCGGTCTGCCGGGCGGAATTCTCCGCCAGGACATAGTACTGGAGCAGATTGCGGGCGACATCCATGCGTGAAGGCATGCCGGCGAGGGCTTTTTCAAGGGCGGTCTGCCCCTGCGGCTGCATGCCCAGATGCATATAAGCCTCACCGAGCTGCGCCTGGGCCTCGATGAAGCGGCTGTCAAGGGCGAGCGTACGCAGCAGGGCATCGCGCGCTCGCGCCATGCTCTCCTGTTTCTGCGGGGCCTCCTGCTTGCGGCCGGCGGCGAGGAGGCAGCGGCCGTATTGATAATAGATCCAGGCCGAGGTCGAGTCCAGTGCCAGGGCCTGCTGAAAATGGCCAAGGGCGGTGGTCTCATCCTCCCTGGCCAGGGCGGCATAACCCAATCCGGCGGGGGCGAGCGCATATGTTGATTTCACTTTGGCAGCCTGGCGGAAGTGGGCCTCCGCCGCTACGAGTTGGCTCTGGCCATGGTGCGCCAGCAGATCCCCCAGTCGGTAGAGGATCTCCTCATAGGGCACGGCCCGGAAAGGAGGATCATCGCCAATGGCCACCTGCCGGGCGGCGAGACGGGTAAACCCCAGCGCAGGCTGCTCGGCGTAGTTCTTGACCGCCGCATCGAGATCGGCCAGAGAAATATGAAAGGCTTCGGCGAAGCTGCGGGCATTGGACTCCCCGCTGCCAAGCAGGGTGATGTAGCGGTCGATCGCCGCCGCGCCCCCCTCCTTCAGGCCATGGAAGAGGAAGTGGGTCACAATCCAGGCCTGGGCGTAAAAAATCGGGTTCTTGTCGGAATCCCGGTAGAGCGAGGCATCGGCATCCAGCTCCATGAGCTCGGCAAAGGGGATGCAGACACTGGCGCGCAGGGTGCGGGCATGCTCCTTGAGAGGCTCGCCGATGTAGACATGCTGTCCGTCGGAGCGGAAAGTGCTGAAATACTCCGCCAGCCCCTCCTGCAGCCAGAGGGGCGCTCCCGGCCAGGCGGTGGCGAAGATGGCATGGGCGTATTCATGATAGATGGTGCGGGTCACCTCTTCCCGGGCGCTGACGGCGATGTACTGGGCATCTTCGCGCTGGAGAAAATAACCGCCGCTGCCGGAGGGCTGCTGAAGGGGGAAACATTGATAGGGGGCGAGGCCGCGCTCGTCCTTGAAGACATAGATAAAGGTTGGCACCGGCGAGGGGATGGCGGTGCCGCCGCTCTGGCCGGCGAGCACGGCATGATACTGGGCCAGTCCGAGACTGATTTCGCCGGCCTGTTTGGCCGCGGCCGCGCTGTAGAGGGTGAAAAGTTCGCCCTCCCGGCAGATCCATTTCTCTTTGGCTTTGGGCAGGGACACCTTGGCGGAAAGGGCTGCAGCAGGGATGGTCAGGATGCAAAATGAAGCGCAGAGGAGCAGAACAGAGGGTGAGCACCGGCCGGAGAAGATGGTTTTACCGCACCACAACTTGGAAATCATCGCGCTCCTCTTCTACTTCCTTGAAAAGATCGCCGCTACGATTGCAATCCCCGCCCGTCAGCATAAAACAGGAAATCGCGATGACCATGATCAGGATCATCGCGATTCCCATGATTTTCCAGCGGTTTTTCATGGGGATGATTCGTTATTTCCGATACTTATCAATAAAATATCGCAATAATCATCCCCAATTCAAAACATTTTCTTTACAGGGTGCGGCGGCGGGAACGCAGTGTACGGCCCCAACGGGCGATGACGGAAGTGCTCGCCTCCGGCTCGGCCTGCTGCTGAGAGATACTCCTCGCCTGCGCTCTCGGTGCCCTGGAACGCTGCGCCTGTTCAGCCGGCCGCGGGTGGTTGCTGCGCACCCCTGACCGCTGTGGTGCAGGCCGTTGGGACGCCGTTGAACGCCGGGGCATGCTGCTGCGCGTTTGCGGCCGCTGTTCGTCAGGGCGTTTTGGCGGTGCCGCCTGCTGGTAATCGAAATTCTGCAGGGTCTGGCGCGGCAGCGGTTTGCCCATGATCTTCTCCAGGGTTCTGACCATCTCGTTGTCCTCGGACGTGGTCATGGTGTAGGCATCCCCGCTGCGCTCTGCACGGCCGGTGCGGCCGATGCGGTGAATGTAGGCATCGGCGGTGTCGGGCATATCAAAGTTGATGACATGGGAGATGCTCTCCACATCCAGGCCGCGGGCGGCGATGTCGGTGGCGACCATGATCTGGAAATCGCCGCGGCGGAAGCCCTGCAGGGCGGCCTGGCGCTGGCTCTGGGTGCGGTCGCTGTGCAGGCTGGTCACCCGGTAGCCGTGCTGCCCGATCTGGCGGGCGACGCGTTGGGCCCGATGGCGGGTGCGGGTGAAGACCAGAACCGAGCCGGCCTCGGTCTGTTGAAGCAGCGCCAGCAGCAGGGGCAGCTTGAGGTGCTGCTCGACCGGATAAAGGGCGTGGCTGACGGTTTTCACCGGCGCGCTCAGCCCGAGGGCGATACGTTCCGGCCGGCGCATCGACTGCCTGGCCAGGGTTTCGATCTCCTCGGGGAAGGTGGCGGAGAAAAGCAGAGTCTGGCGCCGCTCCGGCACCCGCTGCAGGATCTTGCGCACCGAGGGCATAAAGCCCATGTCCAGCATCCGATCCGCCTCATCGAGGACGAGAAATTCGATGTGGGAGAGATCGGCATGACGCTGGTCGAGATGGTCGAGCAGACGGCCGGGACAGGCGACGAGGATCTCAACGCCGCTGCGCAGGGCCTTGATCTGCGCTGCCGGCGGCACGCCGCCGTAAATGGTGGCGCTGCGGAGCCCGGTACCCCTGCTCAGGCTGTTCACAGCCTGATGGATCTGTTCGGCCAACTCGCGCGTCGGGGTCAGGATCAGGGCGCGGCTCTGATGGCGTGGCCCTGAAAGCAGACGGTGAAGAATGGGCAGCACAAAGGCTGCGGTTTTACCGGTGCCGGTCTGGGCGGTTCCGATCATATCGTCCCCCCTCAGAATCACAGGGATGGAGGCGGACTGGACCGGCGTGGGCATGACATAGCCCTCGGCCTTGATTCCCGTATTCAAACGGGAATCGAGTTTGAATTGTGCAAAACTCATGGTAATTCCTTTGAGTCAATAAGTATGAGGATGTCAGAGGGATGCAGAGAGGATATGTGTAGGGCTGCAGATTAGATCTGGTGAGCTTGACTCGCTGGCAGGACGAGGTTACCTATCTATCAACATCGCGCATTCAATAACGTCAGTGGTTTAGGATGTTATGAATTGACATCGCGCATTTTGTAACAGAATAAGGTAATAATTAAATTTCTAATTTCCAATACTTTTCTTCAATAACTCACAAGTGTGACGGCCTCCTCTTCAAATAGCCTTCCCGCCCGCAGCTGCGGGCGGGAAGCGAGGTGATCGGCGGAAACGAGGGGGGATCCCCGCTCGCAAGCGCCCTGTTAAAGCTCCCAGAGCAGGCCGAGGGTGACGGCGAGAAAATCATGGTCGGTCTCGGGCAGGTTCTCGATCTCATCCAGATCATAGTTGAGAAAGACATAGCGGACATCGACGGTCATCCGCATGCTGCTGAGCGGCACCTCGAGGCCGGCGCCAAGATGATAACCGAGGGTGCTGGTGGTTTCATCCTCGGGAACGACGCTGCTGCCGAGTTCCTCGAATTTGTCTGCATTGTAATCGAGCGTGGTGTGATACCAGCCCGCACCGGCGACGCCGTAAAGGAAAGGAAGCGGATAGAGCAGCGCCGAGGCCTGAACCGGCCAGCTGCGCATCGTCATCAATCCACCCTCGAATTCCTCCTGCCGGTAATCGATGGCCCCTTCGATGCTTACACCGCCAAGGGCGAGGCGGGCCACCGCGCCGCCGTACATCTGGCCCTCATCGGCATCCTTGGTCTTGTAGTAACCCGCCCGCGGGCCGATATACAGCTGGGCGAAGACATCGCTCTGCAATGCCAGCAGGGCGATGAGCAGGAGCAACAGAACCGCACTTTTTTTCATGGGACTCTCCTTATTGGATGCATTTCGAGAAGGGTACTGCTTTCATGTAGTATACCCATTCTCACGGCTGATTGCGTAGATGCAGATCACATATTTTGTTGAATTTTGCCCATTCCCGCACCCAACAGCCGCAAGGGTGTTCGTGCGGCGCCCGGCCGGCCTCCTGTACTTCAACCCGGTTCAGGCAGCCGCAGTTCCCTTTCACCAGCCTATTTCAGTGCTCCGATGACAAAATTGGCCAGGAAGAGCACCGTCACGATGTACATCAGGGCATGGACCTTGCGCGCCTCGCCCCTGACGATCCGGGTGAGCACATAAAAGATAAAGCCCGCGGCGACGCCGTTGGCGATGCTGTAGGTGAAGGGCATCATCACGACCGTGAAAAAGGCGGCCACTGCCTGATCGGGATCACCCCATTTGATTTCGCCGATGCTGCCGATCATGAGAATGCCGACGACGATGAGGGCGGCGGCGGTGGCGGAGGCGGGGATGATCAGGGCCAGGGGGGCAACGAAGAGAGCGAGCAGGAAAAAGAGGGCGGTGAAAACCGAGGTCAGTCCGGTGCGCCCGCCCGCACTGATGCCGGCCGCGCTTTCGACATAGCTGGTGACGTTGCTGGTGCCAAGCAGGGCGCCGATCGAGGTGGCGATGCCGTCGCTGAAAAGGGCACGGTCGAGCTTGGAAGAGATCCCCTTGCCGCTGCGCAGCTTTTCGTCATCGTGCCGGTCAAAGATCCCCGCCTTGCGCCCGGCGCCGATAAAGGTGCCGATGGTATCAAAGGTGTCCGAAAGGCTGAAGGCGAGGATCACCGCCAGAATGGAAGCGAGTTTATCCGGCTGACTGAAGAGCCCGGCCAGGTCGAGCTGGAAGAAGGTCGGCCCCAGCGAAGGAGGCAGAAAATCCCTGAGCGCCAGCTCGGGCCAGTGCACCATGCCGGTGGTGAGACCGATCAGGGTAGTGGCGAGGATGCCGAGCAGGATCGCCCCGCGCCAGCGCAGCAGCAGCATCAGCACCGTCAGCATCAATCCGGTCACGGCCAGCAGGGTGGCCGGATCGTTGAAGCGGGCGAGTGAGGGCAGGACGTCTTTGGCGAGCACCTGCTCGATGCGCCCCTCGCGCAGGGTCGAGCTGAGGACGTGTACTCCTTCGGTCATGAAATCTAGGAGATGGGCGTTCTTGAAGCCGATGTAGGCGATGAAGAGGCCGATGCCCCCGCCGATGGCGTGCTGCAGGGACTCGGGGATGGCCTCGATGAGCATCTTACGGATGTTGGTGATCACGATGATGAAATTGAGCACCCCGCAGAGAAAGACGATCGCCAGGGCCTGCTGCCAGCTCAGTCCCATGGTCAGAACGACGGTGAAGGTGAAAAAGGCATTGAGTCCCATGCCCGGGGCCTGGGCGAAGGGGACGTTGGCGTAGAGCCCCATGATGAGGGTGGCGATGACCGTCGCCAGGATGGTGGCGGTAAATACTGCGCCCTTGTCCATGCCGGCGATGCTGAGGATGGCCGGGTTGACGAAGATGATATAGGCCATGGTGATGAAGGTGGTGAGCCCGGCCATGAATTCGGTGCGGATGGAGGTGCTGTTTTCGGAGAGCTTAAAAAACTGGTCGAGTTGTGCGCGCATCGCTCCTGTTGTCCTCCTTTTCTTTTTATTCATGCTTATCCGGGTTGCAACAGCTGCCAGGCGCTCTCAAGAACGGGGTTCCCGATAGTGCTCCCGCAGCTGCTGCACACATTTCATTCTTTTTCGCCGGCTCCTGCCGGCGATTCGACCACGATCTCATCGATGAAGACCCAGGAAAGCCCGCCCTCAGAGGGGTGCCAGTGGGGCAGCTGTTTGGTGCCCTCGACCTCGAAGCGGAGCCAGCGCACTCCGGCCGGCAGCTCTGTGAACAGGAACTCGCGCACCTTCTCCTCCTGCCGCTGCTCTCCCTCGACAGTCAGGCTGCCGGCGGGCTCGAAGCGGAGGCCGTCGGCCGAGGCCAGGCAGGTCACCCGGCGGGGATGGAGGATCCAGCTCTTGGGATCGTAGAGGGTGGCCAGACGGACGCGTGCCGGTGAGGCGGGGCTGCCGAGGTCGAGGGTGACCTGAAAATCCACCCCCTCCCAGCCGAGCCAGTGCACCTTGTAGTCGCTCGCCCCCTGCACCCCGTTGGTGAGCACGCCGGGATCGCCGCCGGCGTATTTCGGGCTCGGCGGGGGATCGGCACTCACTGTTTTGCGGAACGCGAGGTTGCCCTCCACCCTGGACTCGATGAAGCGCAGGGTGGTCCGGTAATAGTCATCGAGGGTGAAGCCGCTCTCATTGACCAGGCGCAGCCCGGCGCTTTTGCCGGCGGCATAAAACTCCTCCAGGAGGCCGCGCATCTCCGGGCGCAGCAGAAAGCTTCCTCCCTCCTCCCGGTACCAGCCCCGCGGGCCGAAGAGGTCGTTCTTGCCGATCTCCATGATCGCGAACTGGAGGGGCATGCGCGCGGTCCGCACCCGCTGCAGCAGCGCCTCCTCCCCGGCCACGGCCGCTTCAGCCTGGTCGAACATCCGGCTGTAATCCGCCACATTCTCCGCCGAGAGCACGCTCCCCGCATGCCAGACCGGAGAGCCATAGATGTCCAGCCGGTCACCGGAGCGGAGCAGCTCCGCCTCCAGACGGGCGGCGTACTCCTGAATGAAGGGCGCCGCCGGACCGTAATATCCGCGCAGGAAATCCTCCTTCAGGGAATCGGCGTCAAGATCGGGGTCCCAAAGCCATTTCGCGATGAGCCAGTTCTTGAGTTCCGCCATCTCGCCCCCGGACTGGCCATTGGACTGCTGAAAATGCTCGTAGCCGCCGTTGCGGACAAAGAACTGCAGGTTGGGCTGGAGCACGTGCAGATTGGGAAAGGGGCTGACAAAATTGGTGAACTGGACAACATAATCCCAGATGTAGAGGTTTTTCGTCAACCTCGACCACTCCTCGATATCCCGGACGAAATCCCGGCTGCCCGGATCACTCTCGATGGGCTGGCTGCGGTTGAGTTCGATGGTGCAAAGGACGATATGGACATTTTCAGCCGGACGGGTGACTTTAGGAGCCTGGCGTGAAAACTGATAGGCGAGGGTGGAGATGACCTTGTCCGGAAAAGCCGCCGCCACGGCATTGACGAAACGGATGACCGGCCCGGCGGGCGAGCCCTCCTCGGCGATGACCTGACTGCAGGCGGGGCACTGGCAGTAGGAAAAATTGTCGTTCTGGCTCACCGACCAGTACTTTTTATCGGGCTGCTCCGCCATCGCCTTGTTCAGCCGGTCAAGGGTGATGCGCAGCACCTCGGGATGGCTGAGACAGAGCTGATCGTGGATGCGCTTGCCGTTCATCCAGCAATAGTATTCAGGATGATCGGCAAAGTACTCCGCACGCGGCACCAGCTGGTCGAAGGTATGGACGTACCAGCCGCGGGCGTAGATATCCTGGACCTCATCGAGGCGGAGCCACTCCTTGTAGCCGGGATCGCGGGCAAAGCGGGTGTTGATGGAGCGGAAGCGGTTGGCGGGCGCCTGAATCTCCTCGGCGACGGCGAGGCTCAGCTCTTCATGCCGGGGCACCACCTCAACCTCGGGGGTATACCTGCGGCAGCCGAGGTATTTTTCGAGAAAATGGACGGCGCCGTAGACCACACCCCGATCCGCTCCCCCCAGCACAATGATCTTGCGCCCTTCGTGGCCGATGAAAAAGGCATCCCCGGAGAGCTGATTCTGCACCTGCGCCAGGCGTGCAGGCAGACGGCGGACGGCGCCGATGAGGATCTCCCGCTCTGTTGCCGGTGAGGTCTCGCTGACGACGGGCAGCTCGGCCCCGGTGGACTTGCGCATGTACTCCTGCAGGAGGCCCGCAGCGCGCTGCTCCGCAGCCGACGCCTTTTCAGGGTGCACAATGCGGTAGGAGGAGCCTCCCCTGCGGGCCAATAACAGGGGCGGCGATGCCTCCTGTTTCAAAGCCAGGCCGGGGATGTCGCTCTTTTTGCCCACAGGGCCTCCCGCTGCCCTGAGTTCCTCTTCCGGCGGCTGCTTGTAGAGCCCCCATTCCGCCAGTGCCGGCTCGGTGCGGGAACGGCTGATCACCAGCCGCACCCTGGCGGCTGTGACAGGCGGGAAGCGGAGAAGCCGCTTGCAGCCGGCAGTCGTGCCATAGGCGACGCTGCGCCAGCGGGCGTCCTCCTCCACCTGCAGCTCAAAGGCCTCGATCCGCTGCCCGGTGAGGATATCCTCCTGCAGGGCGAGCACATCGAAAGTTTTCCTGGCGCCCAGGTCGGCAGTGAGGATGGCTCTGTGGCGGCCATCGCCGGCGCGCCAGCTTGTATTCAGGCTGCCATCTGCGGCCGCGCCCGGGTCGCTGCCGCTGTCGGCCGACAAGCGCGCCCCGGCGAGGAGATTGCTCTGAAAAGTGGCATCGAGGCGCCGGCGCATTTCGCGCAGCGCGGCGGCGTCGTTTTCGTGGATCAGGCCGCGGCGGTCGGGCGGAATATTTAGCAGCAGCACGCAGTTGCGCCCGGCCGAGCCGTAAAAGATATCGACCAGCTTTTCCGGGCTCTTGACCTGCCCGTCCTGTTCAGCATGATAGAACCAGCCCGGGCGGATCGAGACATCGGCCTCGGCGGGATACCAGACCAGCCGGCCGGCTTCCCGGATCTTTTCGCGGCTGCCGAGA
>JAKPUX010000084.1 GCA_029554865.1 bacterium
CTTGCGGGCGAGCTGGCGACCGGCAGTGGTGAGGCGCCAGTGGTTCTCGTCATCGACGAGCAAGCCGGCGTCGGTGAGGCGGCGTTTGTCGGCGTAGGAGGTGAAGGAGAATGCGCCGAACTTGTAAGGGACAAACTGGTAGCTGGGCGACGGCTCACACTGCTGGGTATAGAGGAACAGCAGTTTCTGGAAATCCGTGTTCGCTACCGGCTCGCCGAGGGCGTCCAGCATGGTCAAGAGCAGGCGTTGACGGTCGAACAGCATCAAGCAAGGATACGCCAGTGAGGCGGGGAACGGAAGCACGAAATGGTGAGGGGATGCTTTGGGGGTAGGGCCTTTTGTTTTTTAGATCATGAGCCGGGGAGGTTGAGGCTGCGAGTTGGACGGCGGTTAAGCGTTTCGGAGGGGGGTGTCTTGCAGCGTGGCAAGGGCTTCGAGGTCCATGCGCGAGAGCACCTGATAAAACACGGCATAGCCCGGCACCTTGTAAAAGCGTTGGGTCCCCTTCTTCCGCGGCAATGTCAAACGGTAGCGCTGGCGTTGCGTCAAGAAGGTGGCAAAGCGGGCAATTTCGGCAATCTCGCGCCGGCTAGCCACATCCGCCGGGCAACATTGCTCCCAGGGTCAGCCGGCCGATTTGAATTGATAGACGCTTTCATCCCCGCTCCCTCAACCTAAAAAGCGGCTTGGGGTTTAGAGAAACCTTTTCCCCCGTATCTACAGAAACTCAGGCACCGATAACAAAGGGTTCGCCCGCTACCGCCAACCCCCAAAAATTGCCCTTGCGCGAAGACCCTCCGCCCGCCAGCCTTCCCGTATTACCTCGGGGCGGACTTCCAGCCCAAGGAGTGGCGGGAAGTCGAATCGCCTCCGGGCCGTAAGAGGCAGACAATTAAAACAACAATTAGAGAGGACACACATTATGAAAATACTATCCGCTCCGCGCACGGGCAGTCTGGGCGCGGAAACCTACTACCAATCCCCCTTCGGCGTGTGCGCCCGGCGGCGCACCGTTCCCCGGGACCGTCCCTCGGAGCGCAAGGCGGCCGCACGGTCGTATTTTGGGATTTCCTCACGGGAGTGGGGTCTCAAGCTCACCGAAGCGCAGCGCGAGCGCTGGAACGCCGCGGCGCTGCATGTTCCCAGCCGGCCCTGGATGGGGCAATATTCCCACCTTAGTGGGCAGCAGTTCTGCGTTCAGATCAACAGCACCCTGCGAGGGCTGGGTCTGGCGCCGGTGGAGGAACCGCCCGCCCCGGTGGTCTTCGGCCCCAATCCCGTCACCGGGTTGGAGATCGTCAATGTCGCGGAAGACGGAGTTCGACTGCGGCTCAACGTCGGAGCCGTCCATGAAGACATTATGGTCTTTGGGCAGCCACCATGCAGTGCGGGCCGGATGAAACCCCGCCGGGTCTATTACCTGGGCCTGTTGGGCCCAAGCCAAAACGGGCAAAGCGACATCACGGACCTCTACGCCGCCCGGTTTGGGCGACCCGCCCCGGGGCAGAAGGTGTTTATCGC
>JAKPUX010000094.1 GCA_029554865.1 bacterium
ATCGAGCTGCACAGGGCTTCCGGACCCATTATCATCGACGGCTTCATCGAGCCGGCCTGGGCCAACGCTGATTCAGCCGGCGATTTCTTCCAGCTCCAGCCCTACTACGCCCGGCCTCCCCTGCACCGCACGATTGCCAAACTCCTCACCGACGATAGAAATCTCTACTGTCTCATCCTCTGCCAGGATGAGCCTGGACACATCCAGCGCAACACCGGCAAACATGACGATTTCAGCGGCGATATCGTCTCCCTGATGCTCGACACCTTCAGCGACCGCCGCACGGCCTACAAGTTCGCGGTCAACGCAGGCGGCAGCCGCGCCGACTGCCGCCTGCTCGACGACGCCCGAAACCGCGATTACAGCTGGGACGGGGTCTGGTTCTCCGCCAGCCGCATCCACGACTGGGGCTGGGCCGTCGAAATGGAAATCCCCTACCGCTCCATCCAGTACGGCGAAGGACTCGACGAGTGGGGCCTCGACTTTGACCGCTGGAGCGCCACGGAACAGGAGGACACCTACTGGAATCCCTACGATCAGGCCGAAGGTCAGCGTATCTCCAAATTCGGCCGGCTCCTCTTCACGGACTATCATCCAGCAGTCCACGTCATCAATCTCGAAATCTATCCGGTCGGCTTGACCAAAGCCGAACAGGAACGCGGCGATGGCTGGAGTTTCTCCCCCAACGCCGGCGTCGATCTCTTTTATAACCCATCCCAGCGCCTCACCTTCCAGCTCACCGGCAATCCGGACTTCGCCCAGATCGAGGCGGATCCCTTTGAATTCAATATTTCGCGTTATGAAACCTACTACTCCGAGCGCCGCCCCTTCTTCACCGAGGGCAATGAGGTCTTTATGCCCTCCGGCAAGCAGCGTGAGAGCGGCTTCTACTCCCCAATGGAGCTCTTTTACTCCCGCCGCATCGGCCGCAAACTGCCCGACGGCAGCGAAGTGCCCCTCCTCGTCGGCAGCAAGGCTTTCGGCAGGGTCAACAGCTGGGAGTATGGTGGTTTCATCGCCGCCACCGGCAGAGAAGAGTTCCAGGAGGGAACAGCCAGCGGCAGTGAGCCCGCCGCCCTCTACAGCTCTGTCAGGCTTAAAAAACAGGTGATGGGCAACTCGTCGGTTGGCATGCTCTATGTGGGGAGAAACAGCGGAGATGAGAACAACGGGGTGGTCGACCTGGACGGGGCTTTCCGCGCCTCGGACTGGCAGCTCTCCTATCAAATTGCCCGCTCCTACAGGAACGATGAGGGCGATTATGCCGCCTCGGTCGGGCTCTGGATGCCTAAAACCTCCTGGATTCTCGGGCTGCGCTCGCGCTATGTAGGGGAAAAATTCGACATCCAGGAGGTCGGCTTCGTCCCCTGGCGCGGCACCTGGAACGGCGCTCTTTTAACCGGGCCGGTCTGGCGGCTGCAGACCGGCGCCGTCAGCCAGATCATGGTCTACGGCGGTGGCCTCTTCAACCATGAAAAGGTCGATGGCTATGCCGACCGCATGGCCGCACTGGGCTACAACATGCAGTTCCGCAAAAACTGGGGTTTTGAGATCGGCGTCACCGCCGGTCGCTCCAGGGACATGGGGGTCCTCTACAACAACCGCGAGGCGACCCTCTCCTCCTGGTTCAACCTCTCCCCGGTCTGGGAGGGCAACCTCTACGGGGGCTATTCCCGCACCTACAATTTCTCCCGCGGCTACCTCGCCTCCTATGGCTGGGCGGGCGGTGAAATCGACTGGAAGGCGGCCAGAATCCTAGCACTGGGGAGTTCGGCGGATATTTTTTTCGAGGGAAATCCGGCGGGGGCTGTGGAGGAGATCACCTTCAACGCGCGCCCCTATCTCTCATGGACACCGGTCAACAACCTGAACATGCGGCTCTACGTCGACAATCTTTACCTTCGCACCACCGGCCACCTCGAACGGGTGATCGGCGGATTCCTCTTTTCCTACAACTTCCGTCCCAAAAGCTGGCTCTATTTCGCCCTCAATGAAGTGCAGGACCGCAGCAACGAATATGACCATGAGGAGCAGCTCCTGCCCAACCGCCTGCACATGGTTAACCGGGTCAACGTAGTCAAACTGAAGTATCTCTTCTATTTCTAGACAGCTTCACAGCCCATCGCACCGAAAGAGACAGCCTCCAGCGGATAAGGCAGCCGGACCATAACCCTTCGCACCGGGGAGCCTTTTCATGCCCCGGCCGGCGACGCCGGCGTGATTTGCCAGATCTGCCGGCAGTAGTCGCGAATGGAACGGTCTGAGGAGAATTTGCCCATGCGCGCGGTATTGAGGATCGACCTGCGCGTCCAGCCCTCGCGATCATGGTAAGCCTCCCCGGCCCTGGTCTGGCAAGCGACATAG
>JAKPUX010000098.1 GCA_029554865.1 bacterium
CCATGGAAATCACCGCCGACAAGGCAATCACCATCCGTGCTGCGGCCGGGATCACCTCGCCGGTTTGGCAGTGCGAGGCCTCACCCTTCATGACCGTTGGCGGTACGCTGATCATGGAGGGCCTCACTCTGGACGGGCAGGAAGCCGTAAAAAGGGCCATCAACACCACCGGCAGCGCCGGCTATTCCATCAAAATCGTCAACAGTACCTTGCAGGGATTCGAATACATGATCTACGGAAGCTCCTCCTCCGCTCTGGATTCCCTGGTTATTATCAACTCGCTCTTTAAAAAAGCCACCAACCGGGCCCTCTATTTTCCAGCCGGCACCATCGATCCCGGCGTGGTCAAGCGCCTCTCCATCCGCAACTCCACCTTCATGGACATGAAAAAGACCGAGCCTTCCATCTATTTTTACGCCAAGAGCTCGCCGACAGTCAGTCCCCGTCTGGAACTGGACCACGTCACTTTTTACAACTGCCAGCGCATCCGCACCAACAGCGGCGTCACCGATGTCAGTATCCGCAATACCATCTTTGCCACCGATGGCACGATCAGCGGCGGACAGTCCTTCAACCTCAACGGCGGCGTCGTCGAGAATACCCTGGTCTTCAATGCCCCGGTCTCCGGATCCGGTGCCAGCTATTCCGGCTTTATGGACAATGTGGATCCCCTCTTCACCGACGCCGCCAACGGCGATCTCACCCTCCTGGAGGCCACACCGGCCTTTCATGCCGGCAGTGACGGCAAAACCCTCGGCGATCCGCGCTGGTGGCCCAGACTGTCCGGCCGCATCTATGTCGCAGCGGGCAGGGATCAGATCTCCGCTGCCGTGGCCGCGGCCAATCCGGGCGACGTCATCGAACTGACCAGTGACGGCGGGCTCTACGTCGAGTCCTCCACAGTAGTCATCGACAAGCCGGTCACGATTCAACCCTCCGAGAGCATCGTCAATCCACCGGTCTGGACCTCCGATGACGGCGGCTACCTGATCCTCACCCGGGCCGGACTGACCCTGACCGGCGTCGTTCTCGACGGCGGCAAGGGCGCGCTCCAGGCGGCCGGCGGCATCGCCACCGATTCGAGCGGCTACAATCTGATCCTCACGGGGTGCGATTTTCTCAACTTTGGCGGCGAGAGCAGCACGACCGGTCATGCCATCTATGACGGCCTCTATCAGGGCGAGGTGGATTCGCTGGTCATCTCGAGCTGCTATTTTAACTCCATCGCCCGCGAGGGCATCTACCTGGGCGGACGCACTGCGGCCCAAATCGGCACCGTCAAGTATTTCCACATGGTCAACTCGACCATGGCCAGGATCGGCGATGACGCGGTCTATATCCGTGACCACGATGGCAATTTCTCCACCCCCGGTCCCGTCTACCTCATCGATCACTGCACCTTTTATGACGCCTTCGATTCCTATGGCCTCCTGGCCCATTACATCGACAATGCACTGATCAAAAACACCATCGCCGCCGCCTCGACGGTAAAAGGCACGGCTTTTTACCTCTATGGCGACAATTCGCTGGTTAAAAACTCCCTCTATTTTAATCTGAAAATCAACCTGCATACCGGCAAAAGCGAGAATCTGCTCAGCGTCGATCCTCTTTTCGTCGATCCTGAAACGGGCAATTTCATGCTCTACAGCAACTCTCCGGCCATCGGTTATGGCGATGACGGCACCACCATCGGCGATCCGCGCTGGGGCGTTTCCACTCAGAAATCCAATGAACTGCAGCTGGTCAAGGGTCCCGCCAGCATGTCCCCGACCACCACCTCGGTGCGCATCGTCTGGGAAACCCTCGAAAATGACCCGCCCGCCTCGATCGTCGAATACGGTCTCACTCCGGAGCTGGGCACCACTGTTACCGGAGCCGATGGCTGGCTCATTCCCGGCGAGGGCATCATGCACGAGGTCACCCTGACCGGCCTGCAGCCCTTCACCACCTACTATTATCGCGTCGGCAACGGCACCGACGTCAGCGTGGATATCAACAAGGCCAGGACCGCGCCGGAACGCGGCACGCCCTTCCGCCTCATGACCATAAGCGATATCCACGAAAACCATTACAATCTCTGGCAGGGCATCGCCAAACGCGCGCCGCAAGATTCTATCGACCTGACCGTCTTCATCGGTGATTTCGTCAACGACGGCAGCGTGCGCGATGAGTGGAACGGCGGCTTTTTCAACCCGGGCAAACCCCTGCTCGACAATATCACGGTGATCAGCTCGGTCGGCAACCATGAAACCGCCTTCGGCCCGTCAGTCTATTATGACTATTTCTCGCTGCCAACCCATGCCGAGAACGGCGAGACCCCCGAGGCCTACTACAGCATGGAGTACGGCGACGTCAAGATCATCGCCATCAACAGCAATGGTGATGAGTACAGCCCCTCCTATCTCGCCGGCTCACTGCAGCTGACCTGGCTGGAGGAGGAGATCAAAAACGCTGACACCAAGTGGATTTTCATCTTTTCCCACACCAACGTCCTCTCCACCGCCTACCATGGCCAGTGGTCCGCGACCGAGAAGGAAAATCTGCTGCCCTTGTACGAAAAGTATGCCGCCCAGGGCAAGCGCATCATCGCCTTCGCCGGCGACGACCACAGCTTTGAACATCTCTACAAGGCCGGTGTCAACTATGTCCGTCCCGGCTGCGCCAACCTCAGCCTTTATGACACCGACCTCAATCTGGTCGACAAACCCTACAGCATGTTCTATTCCAAACAGCCGGGTTTTTCAACAGTCGATGTCAGCGATAACGGTGATCTGGTCACTCTGGCGGCCCGCGACACCGCCGGCGTGATCTTTTATTCGGCGACCTTCACCACCAGCAGCACCCCGCCGCCGACCATCTATCTCTCCGAACCCGACGGTATCGAGGACAGCAGCAGCGACATCTACCGCCTGCGCTGGGTGGATTCGGATCCCGATGATAACGCCAGCATCAACCTCTACTACACCGCGGACCTCAGCAGCCCGGGCACACTGATCGCCGAAAACATCAGTGAGGATGACTCGCTGAACTATTTCGACTGGGACGTCTCCCAGGTTGCGCCGGGATCGTACTACATTTACGCTGTCATCCGCGACACCCAGAATCCCCCGGTCAAACGCTTCTCCCGCGGCAAGATCGACGTCATCGCAGATGTCATCGCTCCACCCGCCGTAACCGCGCTGGCCGGCACACTGCTCAGCAGGACCCAACTGCAGCTCTCCTGGCAGAATCCAACCGACCCCCAGCATGTCGAGGTGCCTCTGGCCTCGTTCGAGACTGACATCGAAGGCTTTGTCGGGGAGAACGACGGCACCGCCACCGGCTCCCTCGAGCTCGTCGCCGGCCCCGAGGGCCATGGCAATGCGCTGCGCATCAATTACAGCATCACCGTCGCCTGGGATCAATATGCTGGGGTCCTCTCGGTACCCGGATTTCCCAATATCAGTTCCACGCCCTATCTTGAATTCTGGTACCGAGGCGACGGCTCGAGCCGGGCTTTACGGCTTATCGTCGAGCAAGACAACGATCGCAACGGCAAGAACGACGACTGGTGGTATTCCGAATCCCTGAATCTGACTTCCAGGGAGTGGAAACATGCGGTCCTCGATCTGCGTCTGTTTTCGGCGCTGACCTGGCACGCCAACATGGATCGCACCTTCGATCTCGAAAACATGGCCCGTTTCGACTTTATTATCCCCTCTTCCAACGCCGGCAGCGGCTTCGCCGAGATCGACGACATCAAACTTACCGGCGAGATCTCGCCGGCCCCCGATTTCCAGGGTGTCATCGTGCTGCGCCGGAGCGACCGTTTCCCGGAGAGCATCAACGATGGTGAAGTGATCTATCAGGGCCCGGCCGAAAGCTGCGTCGATTCCACAGCGATGCTCTACCAGAGTTACTATTACGCCGCTTTCGCCTATGACGAGGTCCCCAATTACTCGCAGCTTGGCGCGGCCTCGGTATGGCTCTATACCCTTCCCACTGGCGCCGGAGAGGTAAAGAGTGATCCCCTGCCCGACCGATTTGAGCTGAAGCAGAATTACCCCAATCCCTTCAATCCCGGCACCACTATCAACTATGCCCTCCCCAAAGAGAGTCATGTCCGCATTGTGATCTACAATTCCCTCGGGCAGGAGATGGCGGTGTTGGTGGATCGCAAGATGCAGGCCGGATATCACCAAATCGACCTGAACTGCGCCCAGTGGTCCGGCGGCGTCTATTTTTACCAGATTCAGACGGACCAGTTCAACTCGATTCGCAAGATGGTGCTTCTCAAATAGCAAACCTCCTCCCCAGCCCTCCCTGCGCGGTCAGGTCTGCCAGGGAGGGCTATAGAGGTACAATCATCACCCCTCCATTCCATTCTAAACATGAGGCTGCTAATGAAAAAAGTGTATCTGTGGCTTGCGGGGATTTTGTTAATCACAGTTTCATCTCTTTTCGCCCAAACCATTCACCAGGTGCCTGCCGGCTCGGATGTCATCTCTACCGCCTATGAATCGGCAGCCCCCGGCGATATCA
Organism: bacterium; assembly: GCA_029554865.1. Lineage (GTDB taxonomy): Bacteria > Zhuqueibacterota > Zhuqueibacteria > Residuimicrobiales > Residuimicrobiaceae > JAKPUX01. Next base: position 4,522 of record JAKPUX010000098.1, read on the forward strand.
TCGAGCTGACCACCGACGGCGGCGAGTACATCGAAGGCAACGATCTGGTGATCATCAAGGATAAACCCGTCACCATCCGCGCCGCATCCGGGTTAACCACCAAGCCCCGCTGGTCCGCTTCCGGCGGATGGGCCCTGCTGCAGACGGCCGACGACCTCACCCTCGAAGGCATCTACGTCGACGGCACGGTCGCCGGCGGCGCCCGTGAGGTCGGCATCCGCGGCGCCGAACCCGAGTGGTATGCCCTGCAGCTGGGCTATACTCTCAAGCTCCTCAACTGCGATTTCGTCAATTTCGACTACGCCGTCTACGGCGAGGATTCCAATCAACTGGACAGCCTTATCATCGATGGCTGCACATTTTCGCATATCATCAAGCAGGCCATCCAGTTCAGCGACGGCACCATCGCTCCGGGCCAGGTCAAACATTTCTTCTGCACCAATTCCACCTTTTGGGATATCGGCGGCTATGCCATCTATCTGCAGTCGTCCGCCATCGACGCCAATCCACAAGCTGAATTTGTCGTCGACCATGTGACCATCCATGATGCGGCCAATGGTAATATCTACCCCCGCGATATCGATGGGGCGGTCATCAAAAATACGATCATAACCAATTCGGGGGGCTCGCCGGGTTCGGTCTGCATCATCGCCGGCCTGAACTCCCGCATCAGCAATCTCCTTTACAACGGACTGGACCAGGTTAGCCTCGAGGCCGGGGCGGTGGAGAGCCAGCTGACCAGTGTCTGGGCCGGGGTCGATCCCCTTTACGCCAGCGCTGTCAGCGGCAATTTCACCCTCATGACCGGATCGCCCGCCATCGGCGCCGGAGATGACGGCAAAAGCCTCGGCGATCCGCGCTGGTGGCCGGAGAACAACTCCGAGTACGTCTTCGTCTTCGCCGGCGAAAACACCCTTGCCGATGCCGTTGCGTCGGCTGTCGCCGGCCAGACCATCATGCTGGTGTCGGATGGCGGTCTCTATGACAACACCCATAAAATGGTGATCGACAAGGAACTCACCATCCGCTCCGCTGATGGATTGAAACAGCGGCCGCTGCTGACCTCGGGCGCTTCTGACGCCATCTTCGAGATCGGCGCCGGCTTTTCCCTCGAAGGCGTCATCCTCGATGGCGCGCTCGGCGCCGACTCCACTGCCATCGGCATCACCAATGCCCCGAACACCACCGGCTACAACCTCAAGGTCCTCAATACCGATTTCCTCAACTTTTCCGACAAAGGTCAGACCACCGGCTTCGGCATCTTCGGCGTCCCCAGCTCGGTCGTCGATACCGTCCTCATCCAGGACTGCTACTTCGCCCACATCCTCGATATGGGCATCAGCTTCAATGACCCCCTCACCGCCACCGGCTCGGTCAATGTCTTCAAGGTTGACAACTGCACCTTTTGGGACATGAACTCCGAAGCCATCTACATCGATGCCTTCGATTCCAAAATGGAAACCAAGGATCCCGAGGTCACCATCAACAAGGTCACGGTCTACGACTGCGGCAGCTACAATCTCATCGCCCACTATATCGATTACTCCGTGCTCACCAACTCCATGGTCGTCCTCCCCGAACTCAACACCAGCTACGCCCCGACCAAGGTCTACGGCACCAACTCGAAGGTCGAGAATTTCCTCTACTTCAACACCCGCGACATCGACCTCAGCTACGGCGCCACCGATTTCCAGCTCGTCAACATCGTCCCGCAGGGTGACCCCGGACTCGTGGACCCGGAGAATGGCGACTTTTCCTACACCGTCCACTCCCCGGCCGTCTTCTTCCTCGAGGATGGTGATTTCCTCCGCCTTGGCGATGACCGCTGGTGGCCGGGTATCAACCTGCCCGCCAATATCCATTGGGGCACCAAACGTAACTCCCTCAAGGGATTGACCATCACCTGGAAAAATCTCAATCAGGCCGACTCCATCCGCTGGGGCTACACCGAGGCCTTTGAGCAGGGCGCCTTTCCGGGTTTTCGCTATAACAATTACCAGCTGGGCGATCAGCCCGAATACCTCTTTGACTATACCTTTCCCGGTCTCAAGCCGCGCTCCACGATTTATTATTCATTCAAATTCAATGAATTATGGGGCAAACGCATGAACTTCACCACCGCCTGCGACACGGCCGACACCAGGTTCACCTTCATCGTCGGCGCCGACTGCCAGGCGGGCACAGAAGAATTCCAGCAAATTTCCTCGATGGCCGCCGCCGAAAAGGCCGATTTCTACATCAACGTCGGCGATATCATCGATAACTCCCTCTATCCCGGATTGTGGGAAAAATACTACTTCTGGGGGAGGGAATATTTGGAAAAGACCCTGACCTATTACACCCACGGCAACCACCTCTACTACGACACCGAGTCGGGAAATGCGGTGATGAACCAGCTGGTCCTGCCGGGCAATGAAAAATGGTACTCGTTCAAGCAGGGGAATACCCTTTTCATCTGCCTCTTGTCGGAGGCCTCCCTCTCGACGCAGTGGACCTGGCTCAAGAATCTGCTCGCCAAGAATACCGCCACCTGGACGGTGGTCTATTTCCACGCCCCCTTCTTCACCAGCGGCGGACATGCCGGCGAGATGGACTCGGCGATTCCCTACTGGTGGAAAACCTTTGACGATTACGGCGTTGATGTCATCCTCAATGGCCACGATCATACCTATACCCGATCCAAGCCGATCAACCTGAACGTCTCCGATTCCTCGGCGGTCGCAGAATACGGCAGCGCCCCCGGCCAGGGCCGTCTGCAGATGCTGGTCGGCAGTTTCGGCGCGGCTACCTACTCCGAACAATCCGGCTGGTGGGTAGGCAAAACCAAATCGACAGTCAACTATGTCAAGTTTGGGGTGGACGGCGACCGGATGCACTTCGAGAGCATCGACCTGAACGGTGTCATCATCGACAGCCTGACCCTCGATGCCAGGGGAACCCGCTATGATCGCCCCATCAACACCGGGATGGAGCGCGATGCCTCGGGCTTGCCCGTGGAGTTTGCCGTAGAGCAGAACTATCCCAATCCGTTCAATCCAGCGACCAAAATCGCCTACAGCCTGCCGGTCACCGGCAAGGTTGCTCTCAAGATTTACAACCTGCTCGGCCGTGAGGTGCTGACCCTGGTCGATGAGAACAAGCAGGCCGGCAGGCATGAGGTTCTCTTCGATGCCTCAACCCTGCCCAGCGGCCTCTACTATTACCGCCTGCAGTCGGGTTCGTTTGACCAGGTTAAAAAAATGGTTTTCCTGAAATAACAAGGCAGCGGGCGCGCGGACCATCCGGTCGCGCGCCCACCCGTGCAAAGTCAGGGCAGCTGCCGGCTGCCCGGTTAATAATCCTTAAAAAGTGAGGAGTTACGTGAAAAAAAGTGCACTTCTACTGCTGATTCTGCTGGCTTCGCTGGCTTCCCTTCTGCCTGCCCAGACGATCGTCCAGGTGCCTGCGGGCACGGACGGCCTCGCTGCCGCTGTCGCCGCCGCGACAGCCGGCGATATCATCGAACTGACGACCAATGGCGGCCTCTACACCGAAACCGCCAAGCTGGTTATCGACAAAAAGCTCACTATCAGGGCGGCCAGCGGCCTGACCCAAAAACCCATGCTGGTTTCCGGCGCCGCTGACGCCATGATCGAGTTCTCGACTGATTTCACCCTCGACGGCGTCATCCTCGACGGCTCGCTCGGCGCCGACTCCACCGCCGTCGGCATCACCAACGCCCCGAACACCACCGGCTACAATCTCAAGGTCCTCAAAACCGATTTCCTCAACTTCTCCGACAAGGCCCAAACCACCGGCTTCGGCATCTTCGGCGTCCCCAGCTCGGTCGTCGATTCCGTCCTCGTCCAAAACTGCTATTTCGCCCACATCATGGATATGGGCATCAGTTTCAATGACCCACTCACCGCCACCGGCTCGGTCAATCTCTTCAAGGTCGACAACTGCACCTTCTGGGACATGAACTCCGAGGCCATTTACATCGATGCCTTCGATTCCAAAATGGACACCAAGGATCCTGAGGTCATCATCAACCAGGTCACGGTCTACGACTGCGGCAGCTACAACCTCATCGCCCATTACATCGATTACTCCGTGCTCACCAACTCCCTGGTCGTCCTCCCCGAACTCAACACCAGCTATGCCCCGTCCAAGGTTTATGGCACCCACTCCAGGGTCGAGAATTTCCTCTACTTCAACACCCGCGACATCGACCTCAGCTACGGCGCCACCGATTTCCAGCTCATCAATGTCCTGCCCCAGGAAAATCCCGGACTCATCGATCCTGAAAACGGCAACTTTTCCTACCCGGTGACCTCGCCGGCCGCGCTGCTTGCCGAAGATGGCACGACCATCTACCTCGGCGATGAACGCTGGTGGCCGAAGAACATCGCGGAGATCGTCTACCTCGCAGCGGGCGAAAATGTCCTCTCCACAGCCCTGGCGGCGGCCGTCGATGGCCAGACCCTGATCCTCACCAGCAACGGCGGTCTCTACCATGAATCGGCCAAGCTGATCGTCGATAAAAAGCTCACCATCAAGGCCGCGGACGAGCTGGTACAAAAACCGGTCATCAGCTCCGATGCCACCGATGCCATGATCGAGGTCTCCGCCAGCCTGACCCTGAAAGGCGTTGTCCTCGACGGCGCCCTCGGCGGTGTGCCCACCACCAAAGGTATCGTTACCAAGCCCCAGACCTCCGGCTACAACCTTGCCGTCCTTGAGAGCGATCTGCTCAATTTTGGCAATGCCACCGGATCGACCGGCTTCGGCATTTTTGGCGATCCCACTGCGGTTGTGGACAGCTTCCTGGTCCAGGACTGCCTCTTCGCCCATATCGTCAAGATGGGCATCAGCTTCAATGATCCCGTAATCCCGACCGGCTCGGTCAATCTCTTCAAGGTGGAGAACACCACTTTCTGGGATATCAACGCTGAGGCTATCTACGTCGATGGCTCCGACTCTGACGTGGCGACCAAGGACCCGGAATTCTTCGTCAATAAAGTCACCGCCTATGACTGCGGCAGCTACAATATCATGGCCCATTACATCGATTATTCGGTCATTTCCAACTCCATCGTCGTCTATCCCGAGCCCACAACCGCCTACGCCCCGACGAGGGTCTACGGCACCCACTCCATCGTCGAAAACCTGCTCTATTTCAACACCCGGGATATCGACCTGGGGAGCAGTGCGACCGATTTCCAGCTCATCAACATCGCCATCCAGATGGATCCCCATTTTGCTGATCCGCAGAACGGCGATTTTCATTATGCCCTCGATTCGCCCGCCATCCTCTTCGACGACGATGGCGCGCCGATCTATCTGGGCGATGACCGCTGGTGGCCGGTGACGACCGGCGTGAACTGCGCCGCACCGAACAGCCTGCCGGCAGAGTTTACCCTGGCTCAGAATACGCCCAATCCCTTTAATCCGGCAACGACCATCCACTTCAGCCTCCCCGCTGCGCAGCGGGTCACCCTCAGGGTGTACAACATGCTGGGCGAGGAAGTGGCGACCCTGATCGACGGTGCGCTGTCCGCCGGCCTCCACAGGGCGCAGTGGAATGCGGCCGGCATGCCCAGTGGCATCTATCTCTACCGGCTGACGACCGAAACCAAATCCGCCGTCAAACGCATGATGCTTCTCAAATGAATCAATCCGTTCGGGCTGGAAGCGGCATCAACTGCAACGCCGCCTCCAGCCCGGCGGCTTCTTCCGGTTCACGGCTGACTGTAACACCAAGCGAAAAAGGAGTGCGCTCCTGTGAAATCCAGACTGCTTCTGTTCCTCTGCATTTTGCCGGGATTTCTCCTCGCCCAGACCACGGGCAAGATCTCCGGCAAGATCATCGATGAAAAAAGAGAGCCGGTCATCGGCGCCAATATCATGATCGACGGTACTGCCATGGGTGCAGCCGCCAGCGTCGAGGGCGAGTATTTCATCATCAACATACCCCCCGGCACCTACAATCTCAAGGCCAGCGCTGTC
>JAKPUX010000103.1 GCA_029554865.1 bacterium
GACCTCAAGCATGTACTCGACCAGCTCGCGCCCGAGCCCGCGGCCGCGCCAGGCCTTGCGCACAGCGATGCGCTCCAGCTTGGCGTATTCCCCGAGAAAGCGTATGCGCGCGGCCGCCATCGGCTCGCCCGCCATCTCGCCGAGGATGTGCAGGGCGCTGTGCTCAAGCTCATCGACCTCCTCGGCATAGGCGACCTGCTGCTCCTCCATGAAGACGATGGCGCGCACCATAAAGGCCTTGGCGAGATCGTCCAGGGTGGTGCAGATGCGAAATACGGGATGCGCCGGACTCATTTGCCCGGTCCCTTGCGGCCGAAGCTGCGTTTGGCGTCCACCGGTTTGCCTTTGCGTCCCTTGCCGTAGCCGCCGCTCTTGCCCCCGGGGCCGCCCTTGCGATCGGTGGGCTTGCCTTTGTAGGGCCGTGCGGGCTTGCCGCCCGGTTTGGAGCCGTCCTCCGGTTTGCCCCGGTAGGGCCGTGCGGGCTTGCCGCCCGGCCTGGAGCCGTCCTCCGGCTTGCCCCGGAAGGGCCGCGCGGGCTTGCCGCCCGGTTTGGAGCCGTCCTCCGGTTTGCCCCGGTAGGGCCGCCCGGGCTTGCCGCCCGGTTTGGAGCCGTCCTTCGGCTTGCCCCGGTAGGGCCGTGCAGGCCGGCTGTCGTCGCGGCGACGGCGCGGCCGCTCCGCTCCTTCATCCCCGCCTTGCCTCTCCCTGCGCTGCGGGCCGCCCCTCTCCGCATCACCCTCCCGGCGTTTTTTGTAGGTCCGTTCCACTCTGCCCTTGTGGACAAAGTGGGGCTTTTCTTTGACCTCATGCTGCTCGATGGGCGGCGCCGGCGGGCGCGGAGTGAAGAGCAGGCAGCACTCCAGGTTGGCGGTGCCGGGAAAAAGGTCGAGCGGGACGATGCGGTCGAGGCGGTAGCCGGCGTGGAGCCAGTCGGGGACCTCGCGCGGGATCTGCTCGATGCCGCAAAAGATGTGCACCACGGCGGCGGGCTTGCGGCCGGCCAGGGCGGCGATCACCCCGTGCCGGGTGCCCGAGCGCGGGGGATCGAGGATGACGTATTCTTTCAGCTCGTTGGGCTCGGGCAGGAGGCGGCGCAGGGCGCGGCCGTCGATCGAGGTGGTGGAGTAGACGATATTCGCATCGGGCAGGAGGTGCTGCCGGTTGCCTTCAGCGGCGCGGATGGCCCCGGGCGCGGCGTCCAGCCCGACCACGCCGGCCCAGGCCTCGGCCAGGCTGATTCCGAAGAGGCCGTAGCCGCAGTAAAGGTCGATGAGCATGCCGCCGGGATCCCCGGGCAGGAGTTCGCGCACAACGCGCACCAGCTCGGGCACCATCGCCAGGTTGACCTGGGAAAAACCGGTCGGCTCGTAGTGGAAGCGCCGCCCCTCGACCTCAATGCTGAGGCTCTCCGGCCCGAAGAGTTTCTTGAAGATGACGTGCTCGTCGGGGCGCCGGCTCTCGAGATAATAATCCGAGCGCGAGGGGTCGAGGAACATATAGGCGGAGAGGATCGGAATAGGACTCTCCTGGAGGTGGACGGCGAGCAGCTTGCCCTTGCGCACCACCTCGGCGTCGAACTGGTCAACGTTGAAGATGACGCTGTGCTCGGCGTAGGTGCCGCGGATGATGAGGAAATTGACGTGTTTGGCAAATTCGCGGTAGGCCGGCTTTTCCAGGTAGCCGAGGAGGAGATCGTAGATCTGCCGGTGGGCTTCGGGCTCAAGCTGCGTCAGATGGGACTGCTCGGGCAGGGGTTCCAGCTCGATGTTGTCGAGTTCGGCGGTGATGCGGCCCTGATGGACGACGATGCGGCGCTTGCTGGTGGTGCGGTAGTGGCGCGGCATGGGCGAGGCGACGATCTGCTCCGGCCGGCCGGGGAGGCGGTGCTGTTCCCAGAACTGCTCCAGGGCCCCCTGCTTGACCTCCAGCTCTTCCGGATAGGCGAGGCTCAGCAGCGAGGCCGCCTTTTTGCGGCGGAGGTGCTGGGCGATGGTGCGGTTGAAATCGAAGCGGCCCGGTGCGGGCGCCGAAGAGGTGTCATATTGGATGGGCAAAATGGTTTCCTCGTAATAAAAAGCAAGGCCCGGGCTGCGGGCCTTGATGACGCCCTGGTCCCTTGCCGCCGGCCGTATGCCGGTGAAGGGGGGAGGCTGTGATTACTTGAGCAGGGTCATCTTGCGCAGCTGCATCCCGCCGGCGCCCTGCAGCCGCACCAGATAGAGCCCGCTGGCGTGGGCCCGGCTCTGCCAGACCGCCTCGTGGCTGCCCGCGGGCTGTCGGCCCGTCACCAGGGTCTCGACCACCTCGCCGCGCAGGTTGAGGATGTCGAGGCGCACCTCCGCAGCCTGGCTCAGCTCGTAGCGAATGACCGTCCGGCTGTTGAAGGGATTGGGATAGTTGGCCGCCAGGTGCATCTTTTCCGGCAGGGCCGCCGCTCCGGGCTCCTCCTCCACGCCAACGGTGGTACCGTTGTGAATGGTGTAGGGCAGATAGCGCTGGATCAGCACCGGGGTCACCTGCTTTTTGGTGGCGCGGTCCATGTGATAGAGCCCCATGGTCTGAAACTCCTTGACCCCCTGGGCGCCCTGCGAGCTGGAGTACCAGTCGTAAACGCACCACCAGGTGGCGGCCATGAGCATGCCCTGTTCGCGCACCGACCCGGTGGCGTTGACCGCGCCGCGCGCCTCGAGGGAGGTGAAGGTCTCGCGCATCACCTTGAGCTGGGTGGACTCGGAGCTGCCGGTGGGGGTGGACCAGTAGCCGTACTCGGTGCAGAGGGCCGGCTTGCCGGGCAGCTGTGAGGCGACGCTGTCGAGAAAGGCGGCGGTGCCGGGGCCCGGGGTGCCGCCGTGAAAGATGCCGAAATACATGGTCCAGCCCATCACGTCGCAGACGCGCTGGGAGGCGTCGGTGCCGGGGTAGCGGGTGCTGGGCCGGTCGGCCGCGGCCGACTGGCTGACAAGGCGGCCGTCGGGGTAGAGGGTGTCGAGTTCATTATTGACGCCCTCGATGAAGATCTTGCGGTTGTCCACATCCCGGCATTCGTTGCAGGTGCTCCAGAGCAGGATGCTCGGGCGGTTGTAATCGCGGAAGATCATCTCACGCATCATCTGGGTATGGATATGGCGCTGCTCGTTCTGGATGAGCCAGGGCTCGGGGTCGTCGTACCACCAGACCGGGATCTCCTCCATGATGGTGAGGCCGATGCGGTCGGCGAAGAGATAGGTGGCGAGGTGATTCGGATAGTGGCCGGTGCGCAGGAACTGGCAGTTGATGTTCTTTTTGATCCCCTGCAGGTCCTTAAAGATCTCCGCGACCGGTATGCTGCGGCCGTAGAGGGGGTGATCCTCGTGGCGGGCGACGCCGGTGAAAAAGACCGGTTTGTGGTTGAGGCGCACCTTGTTGCCGTCGACGACCACGGTGCGGATGCCGAACTGGGTGTGGAACCGGTCGATGATGAGGCCGTCGCGGCGCACGGTGGCGCGCAGGATGTAGAGGTTGGGGGTTTTGGGCGACCAGAGGGCGGGATCGGCGATCTGCAGACTGGTCTGCCAGACCCGGCTGCCATAGCCGGGGAGGGTGAGGCTTGCCTCCGCGCTGCCGGAGAAGGCGGCCGGGGCGCCGGTCAGCTCGGCGGCCTGCTCGCTCATCTGGTTGGCGGCCGTGACATCCGCCCGGAAGATTTCGATCTGCACGTTCGCGCTGCGCTCAGCCTCGCCCTGGTTACTGACCACGGTGCGCACGAGGATTTCCCCGGCGGTCGTCTGCGGCACCACCTCGCTGCGCACCACATGTATCGGATCGCTCGCTTCGAGGTAGAGGTCGTGGATCACCCCGGTATAGTTGAACCAGTCCACCCTGTAAAAAGGGACGATGTCCTTGCGCGTGCCCCAGGCCGGGTTGTCGACGCGGAGGGCGATGGTGTTGGTTTTGCCGTACTCCAGCTCCGGCGTGACATCGAAGGCGAAGGGGGTATAGCCGCCCTCGTGCCAGCCGAGGTACTGGCCGTTGACCCAGATGTCGGCGACATAGTTGACAGCGTAAAAGATCAGCTTGATGTAGCGGCCTTGCAGGCTGTCCGGGACCTCGAAGGTGCGGCGGTACCAGACCCCGTCCTCGTAGAATTCGGGTTGGGCTTCATAGCTCATCATCTGGTTTTCGACCGCCGGCAGGCTCTTCACCGCCCAGGCGCTGTCGTCGAAATCGCGGCCCTCGCGGCCTTTGGCCTCATTGAGGAGGGCGGGCATGGCGGCGGCGCGGCTGCTCAGGGTGAGGGCGTCGTTGGCGTAAAAGCGCTCCTTGCGCCAGGGGCCGCTCAGGGGGATCATGGTGCGCTGCTGTTTCTCAAAAGCCGGCACGGGAATGCCGTTCTGGTATGGGACGGTGACGCCGTCGATGGTGCGCAGCTCGAGGGTGGCCTCGAGGGTGGCGGTCTGGGCCTGCGCGCCCGCGCTGGCGGAAAGGATCAGGCTGGTCAGGACGATCATTCGTTTCATGGATGGGCCCTTTGCAGTGTATGATGGCGGTGCGAGGATGACAGCGATAATATAAGCGATTTGGAGGAGAAGAAAAAGGAAAATGCGCGGGGAGGTGCCGGGCTGGACTTAAATCTCGTCCCCATCGAGGAAGACGGCCGGGTAGGCACCAGAGGGTCGGGGCAGGCGGGCCCCCCATCAATCTCGTTCCCACCCGGCTCCCGGCTGGCGCGCAGGCGGGCCCCCCATCCATCTCGTTCCCACCGTTATGTAATAAAGCAAGCGTTTATTGGTATTTTTTACAAATTGGATGCAGATCTCCCCTCGCTTCTAAAAAACCAAAAAGTTTTAAAGGCGACGAAAAGAGCTTGCTTGAACCGGGCGCGTCACTTCAACCAAACTGTTATAAACAGTCGTCTTGATAAAAGGTGGACGCTGCATTATGGCTATTAAATGAAAGAGCATTGTGGCCGCATTCTCGAAAAAGCAGACCAAAAGCGCTGCAGTGGGAGACGCAAACGGTCCACAATAGCACGCGGTTATGGACGGCTCGGTTTTTTGTCAGCAAACGGCTACTACATAGGGTTTCCGGTTAATCCAGACATAGCGGAGGCGATTGAGCAACTTTTTAGCAATGCGGATGATCGCCTCCTGTTTGCTCATG
>JAKPUX010000108.1 GCA_029554865.1 bacterium
CCAGAAATTCCGCTGGTCCGACTATTCGGTCTACGCCAACACCCCCTACCGCTATAAAATCCACGGCGTCTACGGCCGGCCGGACAAGCTGCGCTACCTCGACGGCCCCGAGGTCGAGCTGCGCAGCGAGTCGCTGCTGGAAGGGCGGCACCAGATCATCTTCAACCGTGCGGCGGCGGCCAGCCAGGCCTACGCCCGCCGCTTTGGCAATGCCAATCCTGATCTTCCGGATCAGGCCGAGGCGCGCGCGTGGCTCTCGCGCGGCCTCTATGAGCGGCTGCAGTCCTTTTTCGACCAGGCCCTCGACGCCAGCTGGGCCCTCGACGTCGCCGTCTACGAGATCGAGCTGCCCGAGACCGTCGCCGCCCTGGCGCGGGCCATGGAGCGGGGAGTGCACGTGCGCATCATCTATCACGGCCGCAGCGAGGATCCCCAGACCGCGCTCAACGAGCAGACCCTCGAACCCCTGCCCGGCCACATCAAGACCCGCCGCATCACCTCCGCCATCTTTCATCACAAATTCTGCGTGCTCAGCCGCCTCCAGGGCGACGGCAGCCGCGCTCCGGCCGCCCTGCTCACCGGCTCGACCAATTTCACCGCCAACGCCGTCTACCGCCAGGCCAACGTCCTCCACATCATGGAGGACCCCGATATCGCCGCCCGCTACCTCGAGCTTTTCGACCGGCTCTTCAACGGCATGGCCCCCGGCGACACCCGCAAATACATCAACAACACCAATCCCGCCATGGCGGGGGCAGCCCCGCAGGTGCTCTTCAGCCCGCGCTCGCATCTCACCGACCTCCAGGAGGTGGCCGAAATCATCCGGAGGGCCAGGCGCGACCTCGTCTTCTGCACCGCCTTCAACCTCCTCGACGAGATCGAGGAGGCCCTTCTCGGCGGTGAGGATGATGACGTCATCCGCTACGGCCTGCAGAACACGAAATCGCGCATCACCGGCACCCATCGCCATGCCCGCTTCGTCACCCCCGCCTTTCTCGCCAGCGGACTGGAGGGCTTTCTCAAGGAATCCTACGCCGGCCAGGAGGGCAACATCCTCATCCACCTCAAGACCATCGTCACCGATTTCAGCACCGCCAGCCCCACCGTCATCACCGGCTCGAACAACTTTTCGCGCAGCGCTTCGGCCAGCAACGACGAGAACCTGCTCATCATCAGCGGCGAGACCGCGGCGGCCGACATCTATGTGACCGAGATGATGCGCCTCTACGATCACTACCGCTTCCGCTACAACATCAAGACCCGCAGCGGCGGCGGCACGCCCGGCCGGCTGGTGCTGGCCGCGGACGACCGCTGGACCGACCGCTATTACGCCCCGCAGAGCCTGGAGTACTATGAGCGGGTGCGCTTCTGCGCGCCGGAGTAGACCGGCGCCGCCCTATCCCGCCGCGATCAGCCCCTGGTCCGCAAAGCTGTAGTACGAATCCCGGCCGATGATGAGATGATCGAGCACGGCGAGGTCGAAGGGCCGGCAGGCCTGGATGATCTTGTCGGTCACCTTCTTGTCCTCGATGGAGGGATGGGGATCCCCGCTGGGGTGGTTGTGGACGAGGATAAGGGCCGCGGCGGCATGGTGCAGGGCCTCGGTGATGATCTCCCGCGGCGAAACCACACTCTCGGTCAGAGAGCCCTCGAAGAGGATCTTGTCGGCGACGATGTCGTGGCGGGTGGTGAGGAAGAGGACCTGGAAGACCTCGCGCGAGAGGTCGCGCAGACGCAGATGCAGATAGTGATAGACCTCCCCGGAGTTCTGCACCCGCACCTCCTGACGGTTCGACTTTTGCTGGCTGAAGCGCTTGGCCAGCTCGAGGGCGGCCTTGACCTGGCAGGCCTTGGCGTCGCCCATGCCCTTGATCTGGCGGATGGAGGCGACCGGGGCGGCGTCGAGGCCGCGCAGGCCGTCGAACTCGCTGATGAGCCGACGCGCCAGATCGACGGCGGTGGTTTTGCCTGCGCCGACGCGGAGGATGATGGCGAGCAGCTCCGCTTCGGAGAGGGCGTCGGGCCCGTGGCGCAGCAGCCGTTCGCGCGGCCGCTCCTCCTCGGGCCAGTCGGTGATGCGGTTGGGATATTCAGCCATGGCTTTCTCCCTCATCTTCGCTGCAGCCCTGGTTTCCGCCTCCTCCCACCGGCTTCTCGCTCCCGCCGGCTCCCTCTCGCTCCCACCCGGGTTCCTCACACGCCCCTGCCGGCTCTTCTCGCGCCAACCGGCTCCCTCTCGCTCCCACCCGGAATTCTCACACGCCCCTGCCGGCTTTTCCCCTACCCGATGATAGCGATTTTGCCAAGGCGGCGCAAGCAAAAAGAGTGCCGAGGCGATTTTTTCCCTTTTTCGCCTCGTTGAGTGCATGCAGGGTTGTTCCGCAGCAGCAGCGCCTGCACGCCGCCAATTTTCTGTTGACTGGCAATCCCCCGCATGTTACCTTACTGCATGAAAAAGCCCCTTCTCCTCATCCTCCTGCTGCTCTGCACCGCCCTGCACGCCGGCGACCGCCGCCTGGTGCGCATCCATCTCGAAGATCCACAAGAAATCAGAGAGCTGCAAGCCATGGGGCTCGACCTCGCCTCACGCCGCAGCGGGGCATTCGTCGACGCGGTCCTCTCCCCCGCCGAAGAGGCCCGTCTGCAAAGTAAAGGCTTACGGATCGAGCCGCTCGGCTCCCCCGCTGCCCTGGCCAAAACCAAAACCGCCCTGAGCGGCGATATGGGGGCCTATCACACCTGGCAGGAGCTGGGCGACGAACTCGCCGCCCTCGCCGAGAGCTATCCCGACATCATGCGCCTCACCTCCATCGGCCGCTCGGTGGAGGGGCGCGAAATCTGGGCGGTCAAGCTCTCCGACCACCCCGATC
>JAKPUX010000113.1 GCA_029554865.1 bacterium
TAGATAAAAGCGGCGATGAGGACCAGTACCGTGGCAGCCAGATGGATCCAGGCATTGTGCTGGGTTTGCAGCATCTGCCGGATCCCGGCTAAGGCATAACCGAAACTCGCCGCGCGGCGGCGCAGATTGAACTTGTTCTCCGATCCCATGGGCAGGCCCCGCCTATGCTAAACCTGGTGTTCTCTTTACAGGCGCAAATTAGCAATCTCTGCACTTACAGTCAAGGCAAAACTGCCCGCAAGGAAGGCGCCGCCTCCACCTGATTGGACTTGTTTTTTCGCCGGAGAGGTACTAAATTGGAAGGCCGGACGGCCGCTGCGGGGCAAGCCCGTCCGCAGTAACCCAACCCCGCCATAATCTACATTGCTGTTCATTTCAAATCAGGGAGTCACCCCATGCCCACACCCACCACCCGTATGATCATGCTGACGGCAATCGGCCTCCTGTTGTCCGCCCTCTCGCCGGCCGCCCATGCCCAGTGGAAGCCCTCACCCGGAGACACCCTTCAGACCCCGGTGTTTCTGCCCGGAAATCAGGTGCTCTTCCGCATCTATGCCCCCAACGCCGAAATGGTGAAACTGGCAGGCGGGGATCTCCCCAGCCTGGGCTGGACCGGCAAGGAGATGACCCGCTCCGCTGAAGGCATCTGGGACATCACCCTGCCCGTCGAACCGGGCACCTACCGCTACAATTTCAGTGTCGACGGCCTCACCACCATCGACCCCAAAAATCCGAAAACCAGCGAATCGAACGGCAATACCTGGAGCCTGCTCCATCAGCCGGGTGCGGCCTTTATGGATACCCGCAATGTCCCCCACGGCGCCCTCGCCGAGGTGACCTACTGGTCCGCCTCGCTGCAGCGCTTCCGCCGCCTGCACGTCTATACACCGCCCGGCTATGAGAACAGCAGGAAAAAGTATCCCCTCTTTTACCTGCTCCACGGCGCCGGGGATTGCGATGATTCCTGGAGCACTGTCGGCCGCGCCGGCTTCATCCTCGACAACCTGATCGCGGACGGCAAGGCAGTCGAGATGGTGGTGGTCATGCCCGCCGGCCATACCGGCCCCTTCATCTGGGGCGCCCCCCGCGGTGACCTCGCCAAGACCATGGTCGACGAATTCGTCATGGACTTCACCAACGACATCATGCCCCTGGTCGAGTCCCGCTACCGGGTCATGCCCGGCCGGAAACATCGCGCCATCGCCGGCCTCTCCATGGGTGGTTTTCAGACCCTCAACATCGCTATCCCCACTGTGGACCGGTTCGCCTATGCCGGGGTCTTCAGCTCGGGCATCATCGGCATCCAACCCAATCCGGCTACCGGCGAAGCCACGGCCGGACCCTCCTGGGAGGAGAAATACGCCGCCCAGCTCGATAATCCCGCCGTCAAAAAAGGGCTTAAACTGCTCTGGTTCGCCACCGGCCGCGAGGATTTTCTGCTCGAGACCTCCCGCGCCACCATCGAGATGCTGCGCAGGCACGGCTTTACCGTGACCTACCAGGAGACGGCCGGAGCCCATACCTGGATCAACTGGCAGCTCTATCTCAACGAGTTCGCCCCTCTGCTCTTTCGATAAAGCCACGCCCTCCGGCTCGCCTCAGGGCGAAAAAATAAAAGGTTTGTCGTTGTAAGGAGATATTCGTAAGATTACACATCATCCACTCTGCCTCTGCAAGGCACACCTGTTGACACTAATTTGAAAGGAAAGCCCATGGCAGAAGAAGTCAAGGCTGGCTGCGCGCGACCGACAGGAGGACCTGTCGGAGAGACCGCTCCGCCTCCCGAATCGGCTCCAACAGCCCCCAAAGAGGAGAAAAAGCCCATGCTTAAACTCGGAAGCAAGGCCCCCGATTTCACCGCCCCGGCCTACCAGCAGGGGAAATTCATCAATGTCAAGCTGTCAGACTACCTGGGGAAGTGGGTTGTTCTCTGCTTCTATCCAGGCGATTTTACCTTTGTCTGAGCGACCGAAATTTCGGCGGTCGCCGAAAAAGCAGCAGAATTCGAGAAACTGGGTGTGCAGGTGCTCTCCATGAGCGTCGACAGCCACTTTGTTCACAAAATGTGGAACGACCACGAGCTCTCCAAGATGGTCAAAGGCGGCGTTCCCTTCCCCATGCTCTCCGACGGCGGCGGCAAGGTCGGAGCAGCCTACGGCGTATACGACGAGAATGCCGGCGTTGAGAATCGCGGCAGATTCCTGATCGATCCGGACGGCGTGGTCGTCGGCTACGAAGTGCTCACTCCGCCGGTTGGACGCAATGTCGCCGAAACCCTCCGGCAGATCCAGGCCTTCCAGCTCGTACGCGCGAGCAAGGGCACCCAGGCCACCCCTTCGGGTTGGAAGCCGGGCAAGAAGGTCCTCACTCCCGGCCCCGATCTGGTCGGCAAGGTCTGGGAGGTCTGGAAGGTTTCGGAAGCCTTCGAATAGAGCTCCATCACACAGGCTCCACTTCCCGCCCGGCGGTTTCGGGCGGGATTTTTTTTACCCCTCACCCCGAAGAGCCCTCTCCGCAAGCCCCCGTGCGATCCTGCCCCTCCCGGCAGCCCAAGAATTATGTTTTTTCCCAACCTATTTTTTGCTATTTTAATGGATTGATTTTCAATCCCACCGCCGCGGAATGCGAGCGATATGGCCATATCATCCTGACCCTATTTGCCCAACATGCTTCAGATCAGAAACCTTTCCTATTATATTGGCGAACGCCTGCTGCTCAAGGAGGTCAACTGGGTCATCAATCCCGGCAAGCGGGTGGCCCTCATCGGCCCCAACGGCGCGGGCAAGACCACCCTGCTGCGCATCATCAAGGGCGAGCTGACGCCGCACGACGGCGCCATGATCAAACCGAGGGAGTACTCCATCGGCTATCTACCCCAGGAGGAGATCGCCGTAGGCAGCGGTCCCATCCTCGCCACCGTGCTCGAGGGCCAGGGGGAGATCCTCCTTCTCGAGGAACAGATCGCCGGACTGCATGCCATCCTCAACTCCCATACCGAGGATGATGAAAAGCTGCTCGAACGCCTTGGCGCCCTCGAAACGCGCTATGACGCCCTCGGCGGCTACACCATCGAGAACGAAGCCAAGGCGATCCTGACAGGATTGGGATTCAGTGAAGGGGATTATCAGCGCCCGATGAGTGAGTTCAGCGGCGGCTGGCGCATGCGCGTCTATCTCGCCCGCCTGCTGCTCCAGAACCCTGACCTCCTCCTCCTCGATGAGCCCACCAACCATCTCGATCTCCCCTCGCTCGAATGGCTGGAGAGTTATCTGCTCTCCTTCGCCGGCAGCATCGTGCTGGTTTCGCACGACCGCTTTTTCATCGACCGCCTCGCCCAGGAGATCACCGAGCTCGACCGCGGGGTCCTCACCCATTACACGGGCAATTACCATCTTTACGAAAAGCAGAAGGCGCAGAGTGAAGAGCTGCTGCTTAAACAGTGGGAGGCGATGCGGGACGAGCGGGAACGCCAGCAGAAGTTCATCAACCGCTTTCGCTACAAGGCGACCAAAGCTGCGGCCGTGCAGAGCCGCATCAAGATGCTCGACAAGATGGAGGAGGTCGAGCTGCCTCCTCCGCCGCCGCCCAGGATCCGGTTCCGTCTCCGCGTCGCCGGATCAAGCTACAAGGATGTGCTGCATATCGAGAAGATGGGTTTTCGCTACGCCGAGCCCTGGGTGCTGCGGGAGGTCGACCTCGATATCTACCGCGGCCAGAAGGTGGCCCTGGTCGGGGTCAACGGCGCCGGCAAGACCACCCTCACCCGCCTGATCTGCGGCGAGATCCAGCCCCAGGAGGGCGCCATCCGCATCGGCGAGCGCACCACCATCGGCTACTACGCCCAGCATCAGGTCGACGCCCTCAACCTCGATCATACCGCCTATGAGGCGGTGGCTTCAACCACAGCACAGGCCCTCGCCCCCCGCATCCGCGACATTCTCGGCCTCTTCCAGTTCCATGGCGAGGATGTCTTCAAGCCGATCCGCGTCCTCTCCGGAGGTGAAAAAGCCCGCGTTTCGCTCGCCAAAATCCTGCTCTCACCGGTCAATTTCCTCATCATGGATGAGCCCACCAACCACCTCGACGTCCGCGCCAAGGAGGCCCTTGAGGAGGCCCTGCAGGAGTACGACGGCACCCTCCTGCTCATCGCCCACGACCGCTACTTTCTCGACAAGCTGGTCAGCCGGGTAATCGAACTGAAGGAGGGCCATCTCACCCTTTATGAGGGTAACTATTCGGACTATATCGCCAAGCGCGAAGCGGATGCCGCCCGCGCGGCCGCTGAGCTGCAGGCGGCCCGGATGGCACTCCGCGAGGCCTATCCCGAGCCGGCCGCCCCGGCGCGCAAGAGCAAGGAGCAGAAACGGCAGGAGGCTGAGGCCCGCCAGTCCATCAGCCGCGAGCGCAACCGGCTGGAAGAGGCCATCGCCCGCATCGAGGCCGAAATCCAGGCCCGCGAGGAGAAAAAGAGCACCCTCGAGGCCCAGCTCGCCAACCCTCAGAGCTACAAAAACGGCGATTTCGCTGCTCAGCTCACCCGCGACTATGCCCAGATCAAATCCGAACTCGAGTGGCTGGTGACCGAATGGACCGAAAATCAGGATGCCCTGGAACAGCTGCTGAAAACCCTCTCCTGAAACCTTTTCGCTTCTCATCCGTCTAAACTCTAATGGGGAAATCCTAATCTCATAATAAATACAGGAGGCAAACTTGAACCGCATCATCCGCACCACCCTGGCGATGGTCCTGCTCCTCTCGGCTGCTCTGGCCACAGCCGATGAAGGAATGTGGACCTTCGACAATCCCCCGACCAAACAGCTGCAGGAAAAATACAATTTTACCCCGACCAAAGAGTGGCTGGACCACGTCCGCCTCTCCAGCGTCCGCTTTATGGACGGCGGCTCGGGCTCCTTCGTCAGCCCCAACGGCCTGGTCATGACCAACCATCATGTGGCGATGGGACAGCTGCAAAAGATGTCGACGGCCGAGCAAAATTTCGTCGCAACCGGCTTTTACGCCCCCACCCCGGAGCAGGAGGCCAAGTGCCCGGATCTGGAGCTGAACGTACTCGTCGAAATGGTCAACGTCACCAGCCGCATCACCGGTGCGGTCAAGCCGGGCATGAAACCGGCCGACGCCCTCAAGGCGCGCAAGGAAGAGCAGGCCAGGATCGAGAAAGAGTACAGCGACAAGACCGGCCTGCGCTGCGATGTGGTCTCCCTCTATAACGGCGGCGAGTACTGGCTCTACCAGTACAAGCGCTACACCGATATCCGCCTGGTCATGGCCCCCGAACGCCAGATCGCCTTCTGGGGCGGCGACGACGACAACTTTACCTATCCCCGCTATGATCTCGATATGGCCTTCTTTCGTGTCTATGTGGATGACCAACCCCTTAGCACCCCCGACTATCTCAAATTCAACGCCGCTGGTGCCGCTGACAACGAACTGGTCTTCGTCTCCGGCCATCCCGGCAGCACCAGCCGCCTCGACACCTATGCGATGATGGAGATGCAGCGGGACTATAGCTATCCCATGTCCCTGGAGATGATTCAGAAGCGTCTTGATGTCCTCCGCTCCTACTCGAAAAAGGGACCCGAGCAGGAACGCCGCGCTCTCGGCCAGATCTTCGGTCTGGAGAACAGCAAAAAGGCCTTGGGCGGCCAGTACCAGGGTTTGCTTGATGCCAAGCTCATGGCCAAGGCCAAAGCCGATGAAGAGGCCTTTCGGGCCAGGGTCAACGCCAATCCCGAGTGGAAAAAGGCCTACGGCGACGGCTGGAAAACCATCGAAAAGGTGATCGCCAAACAGAAAAAAGAATTCGGTTCCCGTTCCTATGGCAGCCTCGCACTGAGCTCCAGCTTCGCCCGCTATGCCCAGACCCTGGTCTTCGCCGCCGCCGAGCGGAAAAAACCGGATATGGAACGCCTCGACGGTTATCATGATGTCCAGCTGGAACGCGCCAAGCTGCGCCTCTTCTCGCCCGCCCCGATCTACAAGGATCTGGAGGAGGCCATCTTCACCTCGATGCTGCAGATGGCCGTCGACAAGGCCGGCACCGCCGATCCCATCGTCTCCGCCGTCCTCAAGGGGCGAAGTGCCGAAAAGGCTGCCCAGGAGATGATCGCGGCCACCACCCTCGACAAGCCCGATGTGCGCAAGGCTCTCTTCGAAGGCGGCGCCGAGGCGGTCGCCCAGTCGACCGATCCCTTCATCGTCGTGATCCGCGAGCTCGAGCCCATGCTGCGCGAACGCCAGGAAAAGTCCCGCAAGGAGACCGAGTCTCTGCTCACCCCCGCCTCAGAAAAGATCGCCAATGCCCGTTTCGCGGTCTATGGCAAAAACATGTATCCTGATGCCACCTTCACCCTGCGCCTCTCCTACGGCGCCGTCAAGGGCTACCCGATGAACGGCACCAAAGCCCCCTACAAGACCACCCTCTACGGCCTTTATGACCGCGCCCTGGGTTTCGATCAGGAGGGCGCCTGGGCTCTGCCGCCGCGCTTCTGGGACCGCCAGAAGGATCTCGACCTCTCCACCCCCGCCAATTTCGTCTGCACCGCTGATATCATCGGCGGCAACTCCGGCTCGCCGGTGATCAATCGCAATGCCGAGCTGGTCGGACTGGTTTTTGACGGCAATATCGAGAGCCTGGTTGGCGATTCGGTCTATGATGAGAACGCCAATCGCTGCGTCGCCGTGCACAGCGCCTTCATCATCGAAGGGCTGCGCAAGCTCTATGATGCCGGCAAGCTGGCCGATGAGATCGAAGGGAAATAGCCCGGACTGGAGCCTTTTTTCTCTCCCCGATTTCTCCGTTTTATGATAAAAAAAAAGTGCGGCGCCGTTGCGCCGCACTTTTTTTTGTTTCCGTTGCCGTCTCACTTGAGCAGTGTCATCCTCCGGGTGCTCTGGCCGTTGGCCGTCACCAGCCGCGAGAAATAAACCCCGCCCGCAGCGGGCCGCCCGAGCAGATCTTCGCCGTTCCAGACTGCTTCATAGGAGCCCGGGGCGCGCTCTGCATCGACCAGGGTGGCCACCAACTGGCCGAAGAGGTTGTAAATCTGCAGGGTGACGTGAGCACTCTCCTGCACCTCATAAGCCAGGGTGGTGGTGGGATTGAAGGGATTGGGATAATTCGGCAGCAGCCGCGCCCGCAGGGGCTGCTGCACCGGAACCCTGTCAGCCAATACATCGGCGGTATCACTCTCGCCGAGGATGCGCAGATTGCTGTAAATCACCCCCGGCTGGGCGACATAGACATTATCCGTGCCAAGGAAAATATAACGGAACATCTCCACCTGACCTTTGAAGGGAAGGGTGTAACACTTTTGACCGTCGAGATAGACCGAGGCCGACGATTTGTCCCAGGTGATCCGGAATTCATAGGTTTTGTTCAGGTTCCAGGTGGCATCCTCCATAATGCGCACCTCGTCGCGGGTATCGATGCCGCGCGGGGCGGCCAGCATCTTGAAACCAGCCACCCCTTCGCCCGTGGAATAGCCGGTCCCGGTGCGG
>JAKPUX010000126.1 GCA_029554865.1 bacterium
AACAACAGCAGCCTCCTGTTGTTCCTCGTTTTGCTCCTGCTTCAACGCCTGCTCCAGTGCGTTGGAGAGTTCGTCCCACTGCACCAGCTTGGCGGCATCAGTTTTGGCGGGGTTGAGCAGGCTGCCCAGCACCGGCGCATCCTTGAAGGTATCGTGCATCCAGTCGAGGGCGATGGTGAGGTTCTTTTTCCCCAGACCGAGCTGTTTCCATTCCTCTTTCGCCACACTCACGGACAAACCCGAGCAGGCCACATTCAATTCCGGCAACACCCGATAGCCACCAGCATTTGGGTATTTCCACGCGGTCAGCGCCAGGGCAAAAGCGGCCAGCTCCACGCAGCGCTGATCCAGTTCCAGGCCATGGATGTTTTCCCGCAGCACTGCGTCCACCGCCTCCCTGGCGGAAAGACCGTCGCGCTCCATGCGCATCGGCACCAGCATCAGGAAGGCTGCCACCAGGAAGTGGCCCGAGCCGCAGCAGGGGTCGAGGGTCTTCAAGTCGGCGAGCTGCTCCGGCCAGCCGTCGAAGGTTCCGGCCGCCGGTGTCCAGGTGTCGTCCTCCTGCTGCACAAAACGCAGATAATCCAGCGGCACACCGGGGATGGCCGCCTTGCGGCGCAGTTCCTCTTCGCTGCTGGCGTGTTTCAAATCCGATTCGGTGAGCCGTCTTGCTGCCCACCAGGCTCCGAGGGAGTTGTCGAGCAGGAAGCTGACCATGTAGGGCTCGGTGAAGAGCTGGGTAACGGCGGGCAGCTCCCGTGCGCCGATCTTGACCTCGGAGGCGTTAACCTCGTCCTTCTTCTTAGCCTGCCAGAATTGATAGACCCAACCGAGGCTGTCGGAGGCGGTGAAGACCGGAAGCTCTAGGTCAGCTACCAAGCGCTCCAATTTTTGCTGGTGTTCGGGTGGTAAGGCCAATTGGAAAACCGGCGAATCGAGCCTGAAGATCTGCGGCAGCATGCGGGCGGCAAACCGGGCGGCCAGCTCCCAACCGTTAGCCGCGCCTTCATCGGCGGCGAGGTCTTCACACTCTTCGAGAGTAACCGCCACCGGATCGTCCGGGTCGGGATACATCAGCAGATTGTTCTCGGCCAGGAAGCGGGCGAATAGCATGCGGTGCCAGTGCTCGTAGGCGACCTCTTCGATCAGGCGGTCCATGGTCTGGATCTTGCCGCCATTGAGGGAATCGCCCAGTTGACGGCCGTGGACGCGCAGTTTACGGCGCAGCTCCCGGTCCTGTTCGCTCAGGTGGGCAAAGGGCGCGGCTTCTCCCACACCGAGTTGTTCCAGCGCGGCGCGGGCGGCGTCCTCGGCAATATCACGCGCATCCTTGATGGTGCGTTCGAGTCGGTTTCTTAATGTTTTGTC
>JAKPUX010000133.1 GCA_029554865.1 bacterium
CACCAGAGATGGGCTTCGCCGAGGGCGAGAAAGAGCGAAAACTTGCTTAAAAAGGCATTCAGGGGCGGCAGCCCCCCGAGGGCCAGGGCGCCGAGGATGAAGCAGAATGAGGTGACCGGCATTCGGGCGGCGAGACCCCCCAGCCGCGAGATCCGCCGCTCCCCGCCGGTGGCGTACATGACCGCCCCTACGCTCAGGAAGAGCAGGGCCTTGATCAGGCTGTGGTTGACCATGTGAAAGAGCCCGCTGTAGATCCCGAGATGGGTGCCCAGTCCCAATCCGATGATGACATAGCTGATCTGGCTGACGCTTGAAAAGGCGAGCATGCGCTTGAGGTCATCCTGCACCAGAGCCATGATTATGCCGGTGAACATGCTCACCGAGGCGAGCAGGGCGATGAAGGGGGCGATACCGCTCAGAAGCGGGGCGAAGATGGCGACGGTGCGGGCGAGGCCGTAGGCCCCCAGCTTGATGATCAGGCCGGAGAGAAGGGCGCTGACCGGGGTGGGGGCCTCGGAGTGGGCGTCCGGTAGCCAGGCATGAAAGGGGACCACGCCAGCCTTGGTGGCAAAGCCCACCGTCATCAGTCCGACTCCGGCGAGGGCGATAGGCTTCGGAACCAGCCGCGCCACCTGCCCGACATGCGTGAGCAGAAGCGCCTGCGCGCCGAGCAGGGGCTGGGCGGCGGCGTAGAGGAGCACCATGCCGAGCAGGCTGAAGCTCATGCCGACAATGACCAGCAGTACATACTTGTAGCCCGCCTCCAGCGAGGCCCTTTTGCGGTAAAAGGCGACGAGCAGGGCCGAGGCGAGAGTAGAGGCCTCCATGGCTACGTAGAGGAGGATGAGGTTATTGGTGGTGACCGTCCAGTTCATCGCGGCGGTAAAGATCAGGATGAGGATGTAGAAGAGGAGCAGGCTCTTGCGATTGGCCAGGCCGTGCTCCTCCTCTTTCCGCATATAGCGCGCTGCCTGAATGAGGACGAGGAGCACCACGCCGTTGATCAGGAGTCCCATCAGGGCGCTGAGGCCGTCCGCCCGCAGGCCGGCGCCGGAGATCAGGACCTGGCCGGTCAGGGAGGCGGCCGCCATGCGGATGGAGAGGGCCAGTTCCACAATCATGACCAGGATGGCCGCTGCCTCCCGGCCCCAGCGCAGCCTGCCGGCGGGCAGAAGGAGCAGGGCGCCCAAAAGAGGCCAGAGAATCAGGAGCAGGGGGAGTATGGAATCGATCTGTGCCATGGTCACCTCGTTATCGCTTGAGCTCTGAGAGCTGCGCCGAATCGGTGGTGCCGAAAACCCTGTAAATGTCGGCCCCCAGATAGAGCAGCATAAAAACGGCCAGGGCAGCATTGATGAGAATCCCGATCATGGTGCTCTCCCTGAGCTGCGGGGCGAGGGCGAGCAGGATCATGTGCACGCCGTTCTCCATCAGGGCGAGGCCGATGGCGATCTTGATGAGATCACGGCGCGAAAGCAGGGTCCAGATCCCGAGGCTGAAAAGGGTCGCAGCCCCGGCGAACAGGCTGCGCAGGGGCTCCTCGCGTACAGAGGGGGCCACCCCGGCGATTGAGCCGCGAAAAACCTGAAAAAGCACAAAAATGATCACCGTCATCAGGATCATGGAGAGAACAAAGCCCGGAATCGGCTTGTGCTCGATGCGGGGCAGCCCGCGGGCGAAACGGAGCAGCAGCCAGGGGATGAGCAGCACCTTGAAGATCAGACAGGTCGTTGCCCAGAGATAGAGGCCGTGATTACCGTAGAGGCGGCCGCAGGCGGCGATGAGCAGGCAGAGGAGCAGGGAATTGACGAGATAGCCCCAGGCGGCAATACGCAGAGTACGGATTTCGACAGTGGCCATGGCGGTGATGAGGATCGCCATCGACAGGGTGAGCAGGGTCTGGCCGGTGATCATGAGGCCTCCCTCTCCCCCGGCGCGCCGTGGGGCATGGAGGAGCCGACATAGTTGCGCCCCTTGCGCATGCGCCGCGTGGGGATACGGTCGATGGCGTTTTCGGTCTCGAAGCAGCGTCCGCAGCGCTTGCAGGTGAGCATGTAGAGCTGCTGCTCGATATAAAGGTCGGTCTTGTCGTCGGTGGCCGATTCAAAGAGCAGGGTCATGGTGATCGCCCCCTCCGGACAGACCTCGGCGCAGCGTCCACAGTAGGTGCAGCGGTCAAGGATGAACTCCATGTGCGTCTGGTCGCCCTCATCGTGGCAGCGGATCAGCCGCGAGGGGCAGACGTTGGCGCAGCCGCCGCAGCCGATGCACCTGGAGGCGTCGACATCGATCTTGCCGCGGAATCCCTCGGCCACTTCGGAGCCGGGCCCGAAGGGATAGGGCAGGGTGACGCGCAAATTGCTGAAGCAGATCCGGGCCTCTTTAAACTTGGATTTGAGCATAGTATCAGCCTGCCAGTCTCAGTGTGTACCTCTCATGAGCCGACCAGGGCCAGGGCCAGGCCGGCGATTTCAATGACGACCAGGGCGAGGAAAAAACGCACGGCCTGATCGATGCGCAGCCGCGGATTGACGACGTGGACGACGCCGACGATGAGCAGCAGCACCGCCATCTTGAGCAGGGTCAAAAGCAGATTCAGGATGGCCGGCTGGACCACCGGCCAGGGGATGAAAACCGATATGAAAACCGCAGCGAAGATGAACTGCTTGGCGTAGATCATCCATTTGAAGAGGGCCAGCTTGGGGCCGCTCTGCTCGACAAAGGGGCCCTCCATAATCTCCTGGTCGGCCTCGACGATATCGAAGGGTAGACGCGCCATCTGTGCCACGATCGCGATGAAGAGGGTGAGTCCCGCGATCAGGGTTGAAAAAGTGGGGGCATGGGCAGCCTGCCAGGCCATGATCTCCCCGAACCGGGTTGAACCCGCCTTGACCGCCATGCTGATGAGGGCGATGAGGATGACCGGCTCGACGGTCAACAGCATCATCACCTCGCGCGAGGCGCCGATGGCGGCGTAGGGGCTGTCGGAGGTGACACCGCTGATCACCACCATCACCGCAGCGAGGGTGATGAGGTAGATGAAGACCAGGATGTCACCCGCGCTCTCCAGGGGCGGAAGCATGCCGATGGGGATAAGGACGGCAGTGGTCAGGATAGCCGCCAGCCCAAGCACGGCGCTGTAACGGAAAAGGGGATGCGGCGCCGTGACCAGTTCCTCCTTGCCGAGCAGTTTGAGGAGATCGAGATAGGGCTGATGCAGGGGCGGTCCGATGCGGGAATGAACCAGAGCCACCAGCTTGCGCATTACCCCTTCGAAGAGGGGCGCCAGCAGCAGCACCAGAAGGATCTGCACGAAAGCCAACAGGTAACTGTTCATAGCGGCTCCTTCAATCCATGCCTCAGGCGATAGAGCGCTTGCAGCTCCTCCCTGCTCCAGGTGCGCACCTCGCCGCTGCGCACATCGATGGTCTCGAGCCGCTCGGTGCAGGAGAAGCAGGGATCCATGCTGCCCAGGCCGATGGGGACATCGGCGATATATTCACCGGCCACCATCACCGGGATGCCCTGCAGGTTCTGGAAGGTGGGGGCGCGCGCCTTCCAGCGGTAGGGGCGCTGTTCTTCTCCGGTGATGACGAAATGGTGGGTTTCGCCGCGCGGGGCCTCAACCGATGAAAGGCCGATCCGCCCGGGGGGAATGGGCTGGCGCATGTCGGCCATGATCGGGCCGTCGGGCATCATGCGCAGAGCATCGCGGACGAGTCGGATCGCCTCCAGGGTCTCGCGCAGCCGCACCAGGACCCGCGACCAGATATCACAGCCCTGCTCGACCATGACTTCGCAGCCAAGCTCGGGATAGGCGGCATAGGGATGGTCGACGCGGATGTCGATGGAGATGCCGGAGGCGCGGGCGGTGGGGCCGAGCAGGGCAAAGGCGATGCTCTCCTCGGGGCTGATGAC
The DNA here is from genome assembly GCA_029554865.1 of bacterium. Taxonomy (GTDB): domain Bacteria; phylum Zhuqueibacterota; class Zhuqueibacteria; order Residuimicrobiales; family Residuimicrobiaceae; genus JAKPUX01. The sequence continues at coordinate 3,919 of JAKPUX010000133.1, forward strand.
GCCGACCTTCTCGCAGCGCGCCTTGAGGGTTATGTCGCCGGCGATGGCCGCCAGGACGGCGGTGCTCTCCTTTTCGACCCGGGCGAGCACCTCGAGGAGCTCGTCATGAATCCCCCTGGGCACGTCGCGGCGGACTCCGCCAACCAGGTTCATGCCCAGCAGCTTGCGGTTGCCGGTGATCTTTTCACAAAGCCACATCACCGGCTCCCGAATGCGCCAGGCCTGCATCAGCACCGTATCGAAGCCGATGATATGGCCGGCGATGCCGAGCCAGAGCAGATGGCTCTGGATACGCTCCAGCTCCAGACAGATGACGCGGATGAAGCGGCCGCGGGCCGGGACCTCAATTTCTGCTGCTTTCTCTACTGCTTGACAGTACGCCGTACTGTGCACCGACCCTCATATGCCGCAGATCCGCTCCGCGAGGAACGGCACCTGGTTATAGTTGAGCTGGCTGTCGGCGATCTTTTCAACCCCGCGATGGTTGTAAAAGCCGCGGTAATCCCCGCCGACCACTCTCTCGCCCTCAATGAAGAGGCGAAACTGGGCCGGTTCCTCCAGCACAGGGAAAAAAGGTCCGATCGGCACCACCGTCGCCCCCTCGGGCGGCTCCTTGAAGACAGGCGTCATCCCCGCGGCCTTGTCCGGGTAGGTCTGCAGGGGCATATCCCGTCGAAGGGGATGAAGGTCCGCCGGCCAGTCGTCGGCGAGCATGAGCCGGCGTGGGTCGGGATGGTTGCGCAGGGGGATGCCGAGCATGTCCTGGATCTCGCGCTCCGCCCAGTTGGCCGCCGGTATATCCGCCGAGCCGGTGATGGCCTCGATCCAGAGATCCTTGGCCGGCAGACTCAGCCTCAGAGTGATGAAGAGGTGGTGCTCTGCGAAAGAGTAGACGTAATCGACCAGGTAGCCGCCGGTTTCGCTGCGATAGTCGGTGCCGACAGCGACGACAAAACGGCCGGAGAGATCATGGAAAAGGTAGCGGTTGAATGCGACACTGTCGCTGCGGTCGATGTGGAGCAGGAGCATATCGGGGACCGGGATCTCGCTGTGGCGGATGCGGGCGCCGAATTCCTTGCCGAGATGGTTCGCCATCTCCTGTACAGTCATGGCCAAGCTTGCCTCCTCTCTGCTACTTGCCGCCGGAAAAGGAATAGAGGATAATCAGGGCCAGCGCCGCTCCGGCCGCCAGCCATAACAGATATAGATGGGGAACGCCGCTGTGGGTGGCGCTGAAGCGCCGCATCAGCCTGACCGCCGAGCGCGCCAGCGGCTGGTAGAGCCAGCGATCGAGGTCGATGGCCCGGTTGAGGGCCGGTTCCTTTCTAAAGAGCCTTTTCGGCCAGGTGATGGTCGGATAAATGCCGGGCCGTTCATAACGGCCGATGCGGAGCCGGAAGATCTGCTTGAAGGGGAGATAAAAGCCATGGGCTCGGTAGCGCGTATCCCGATCGCTCATCTCCTCCCCGCAGTACCAGGTTTCGACGGAGCGCACCCGGGCGCCGCCGGCGCGGAAGAGCCCCCAGGCCAGCAGGGCGCAAAGGCCAAAGATGACGGTCAGGAGGAGGGCGTTCCATGCGGCCGTGCTGCCGGCGACGTTCAGGGAGAGGCCATTCAGGAGGCCGCCGCCATAGATCGAGGCCGCCGCCGGCATCGATCCCGGCGGGAAAAGATAGGCGATGCTGCGGTAAACCCACCCCAGCGGCAGCTGCGGCAAAAGACCGAAGAGGATGCAGAGAGCGGCGAGGATGATTTGCGGCAGGCGCATGGCTGCCGGCACATCCCCCACCCTGGCCTTGCTGCCGTTATCCTCGTATTTGCCGAAAAAAAGCGCGCCGAAGAATTTCACAAAAGAGGCAAGGGTGACGGCCGAGATGAAGATGGCGATCAGCCCGAGGATGATGAAAACGGGAACGCTGAAGCCGCCGCGCAGGGCGGCCTGATAGATCAGCCATTTACTGGCAAATCCGCTGAAGGGCGGTATGCCGGCGATCGAGAGCGAGGCGATGATGGCTGTCGCCGCCGTGACCGGCAGCACCCTCGCCAGGCCACCGACCTTGTTGATATCCCGCGTGCCCGTCTTGTAGAAAACCGCACCGGCATTGAAAAAAAGACATGATTTGTAGCTGACATGATTAATCAGGTGAAAAATACCCGCTCCCAGCCCGATCATACCGATGACGGGCTGCGTCCGCAGGAAATAGAGCCCGGTGCCGATGGCGAGAAACATATAGCCCATCTGGCCGATGACGTGAAAGGAGAGCAACCGCTTGGCATCCTCCTGCACCAGGGCGGTCATGGTTCCGACCAGGATGGAACCCGCGCCGAAAAGGGCGATGATGAGGCCCCAGATCTGGGTGTGGCTGGAGAGGGGCAGCAAACCGCAAAAGACGCGGACGAGGCCGTAAATGCCCAGCTTGGTCATCGAGCCGGCGAAAGCGGCGCTGGCCGGGGCAGGAGCCGCTGGATAGGCATCCGGGAGCCAGTCGCCCATGGGCAGGATGCCCGCCTTGGTGGCGAATCCGAGGAAGAAGCAGCCCAGGACGAAATGAAGCAGTCCCGGCTGGCTCTGCTGCATTTCCGCCATCGCCATTTTGAGAAAGGAGAAAGAAAAAGAGCCGGAAAGACGATAGAGGAGAATGCCGCCAATGAAGAGAAATATTGTGGCGATATGGGTGATGAGAAAATACTTGTACCCCGCCCGCAGCCGTACGCGCTCTTCTTGTCTGAAAATGACCATGAGATAGGATGTGAGAGTCATGATCTCCCAAAAGACGAAGAAGAAAAAGAGATCAGCCACGACGACCACATTGAGCACCGCCGCGAAAAAGAAGAGCAGGATGCTGTAAAAATAACGCAGGCTGCCCGCGCGATAATGGGCGATCTGCATGAATCTTTGGGCATAGAGGGTGACCAGAAGGCTGACGACAGCGATGATGGCGAGGAAGAGGGCGCTGAGATAGTCGATCTGGTAGATCAGGGCCGCACCCAGTCCGGGGACCTGCAGAATCGGCAGCCCGCTCGAGACCGGACCCTCCCGGAATACCCCGAGGACGGCGGTCAGGATGAAGAGGGTGCCGAACGCAGCCGCCCCGAAGGCCACCCAGCCGACCGCCTTGCGTTTTCCGCCCACAAGCAGGGCGAGGAGCGCACCAGCCAGATAACATCCCTGCGCGGAGAAGAATGCATTCATCTTACAGATCCTCGCGTTGGATTACGGCAGAGCCTTCCTTTTACAAGCCCATCGCCCCCATCAGCTGCATGGCCGCCCAGGGGGCCAGCAGGGTGAGGAGCATCAGGATGATCAGGGCAGCCGCCATAACGCCGGGAAGTGCGCCCGCTTTGGCGGCATGACCTGAGGCAGGTCCGAAAAAGACCTTGTGGCCGATATGCAGAAACCAGGCAAAGGCCACGGCAATTTCAAGGGCAAAGGGGATCAGCAGCAGCCAGCCGGCGGCCCCGCCCAGCTTGAGTGCTGCTACCATGAGATAGAACTTGCTCCAGAAACCCGAAAAGGGCGGCACGCCCAGGATCGCGAGCATCCCGACCATGAAGGCGATGGCGGCCAATGGGGAGTGGCGCGCCACCCCGGCCAGCTCAGAGATCCGGCGCGTTCCAGCGGTGTAGCTGAGCACTCCGACGCTCAGAAAAAGCAGTCCCTTGCCGACGCTGTGATTCATGATGTGCATCGCCCCTGCATAGGCGCCCAGCCTGCTGCCCATGATCGCCACCCCTACGCCGAGAAAAACGTAGGAGAGATGGGCGATGGTCGAATAGGCGAGCAGCTTCTTGAGGTCATCCTGAAAAAAGAAGAGCCAGAGCGCCACCAGCATGGTCACCACCGCCAGGACGGCGACGACGAGTCCCGCCGTCCAGGGCAGGCCGGGATTAGCCAGGGCCAGGCGCACCATGAGAAACACCCCCGCCTTGACCATGGCTGCGGCGTGCAGATACATGCTCACCGTGGTCGGAGCGGCCATGGCATCCGGCAGCCAGGTGAAAAAGGGGAATTGGGCCGATTTGGCCCAGGCGGCGACGGCAAACGAGAGAAAGACCCACAGACGCATGCGCGGGGCCAGATCGGAATGGGCATCGAAGGCGAAGCTGCCGGTGTGGACATAGAGAAGGACCAGCCCGAGGGCGAAAAAGAGACCGCCCGAGAAGGTCATCAGCAGGGCCTTGAAACCAGCCCGCAGCGATTCCGGATTGCGATAATGCGAAATCAGCGCCCAGCTGCAGAGGGTGGTCATCTCCCAGAAGAGATAGAGCTGCAGCAGATTGGGAGAGAGGGCGACGCCGATCATCGCTGTGATAAAGAGCAGCAGCCAGGCGTGGTGGCGGGATTTGCCCGTGACGTCGGCGTGCTCCCGGTTGCCCGCGCCCAGGTAGGCGGTGGCATAGAGCACGACCAGAAAACCGAGGACGACCACCACCAGCAGCAGGAGCAGGGCAAGTGGGTCAAGGAGAAAGCCAAAGAGTCCTTCGCGGAAAGAGCCCTGCAGCCATCGCCAGGTGAGGGGCAGGCTCTGCCAGTTCCCGCCCGGTCTGGCCAGCAGCAGCCAGACGAGGCTGAGCAGCATACCTCCGGTCGCGCCGATCGCGCATTTGTCGGCATGGCGCGCGGGCAGGAGCGCGCAGAGCACGGCTCCGAAGAGAGGCAGGATCAACAAGAGAATCACGCTGGGCATCGTGCTTTTCCTTTTCGCTGATAAGCCGGCCCCCTGCGCACAGGGGGCCGGCCGCGCATCATACCGGTATCGGACCGACCGGAAGGGTCAGGCCGGCGAGGAGCATGGCCAGATGGGTGATGCTCTCCTTCACCTCCGGGCTGATCGGGGCGTGCAGGGCCCGGTTTTTCGGCTGGATGCCGATGAGCGTCACTTCCGCGCCGGTTTCAGCCTCGAGATAGTGCATGAGCAGGCCGAGGGCCGGCTTGTGGGTGTTGAAACGGTCGCTGCGCAGCTGCTCCCGGCGCAGGGAGATGATATCCCCAGGCGCCGCGAAGAAATCGACGGCATCGACAAGGATGATCTCGCGCGGCTGCAGGGCCTTGACCTCCGCGGTAAAATTCTCGGGCACCTCCTCGCAGACCAGGGCATGGTCGAAGCCTCCGGCCTGCAAGAGGCGGGCGGTTTCGCAGCCGAGGTCGTCGTCACCGCAAAGGGGATTGCCGATGCCAAGGACAACCACTCTCCCCGAGATCGGACGCAGGGGATAACTCGCGGCTTGAGGCTCTTCCACCTCTCCCCTGTTCATCTCCCCGCTCATCGTTCGGGCAGCCGTTTGATCTGGCGCCAGGAGAAGACCGGCCCGTCCACGCAGATATACTTGTGGCCGATGGCGCAGTGGCCGCATTTGCCCACCCCGCACTTCATGTAGCGCTCGAGGGTGGAGATGATGCGTTCCTCGGCGAAGCCCATGGCCAGCAGCTCCTGAATGACGAAACGGATCATCACGGGCGGACCGCAGGTGAAGGCCACCGTGCGGTCAACCGCCAGCTTGATCTTCTCGAAGAGGGTGGTCACCACCCCCACCGGACCGCTCCAGGCGGCATCAGGGGTGTCCACGGTCTGGAGCAGGGTGATGTCGCCGCGTTCACTCCACTCCTGCAGCAGGGGTTTGTACACCCGGTCGGCCGGCGTGCGCGCGCCGTAGAGGATGATGAACTGGCCGAAATCGCCCCGGCAGTCGAGCATCGGGTCGATCAGGGATTTGAGGGGCGGAAGCCCGATGCCGCCGGCGATGATGAGGATATCCTGGCCCTTGACCTCCTCGAGGGGGAAATGGTTGCCAAGAGGGCCGCGGATGCCCATATAATCGCCGGGCTTGAGGGCGTGCATGGCACGGGTCACCACCCCTGCAGCCCGAACCGTGATATCGAAATGTTCGGGATGGTTGGGATTGGAGGCGAAGCCGAAGGGGGCCTCGCCGGCGCCGAAGATGGAAGCCTCGACGAACTGGCCGGATTTGAAGCGGAAATTCTTGCGCAGCTCGCGCGAAGCGAAACGCAGGGTAAAGGTCTTGATGTCATGGGTCTCATCGACGATGCGGTCGATGACGGCGAGGTCGGGCAGATAGATGTTTTCCATAGGCTCACTGTCCATCCCGGCGCAGCCGCTTGACCACCGCGCTGATATCGAGGAGCCCGAAGGCCTCGCAGACGGTGATGCAGCGGCCGCAGCCGACGCAACCAGGGTGACCATCCTGCTGGATATAGGCGTAGCTCAGTTTGTGATAGAACCGGCGTTTGACCCGTTCCTTGGCGCGGGCGCGCGGATTATGCCCGGAGGCCTCGCGGGTAAAGCCGGAGTACTGGCAGGAATCCCAGCAGCGGACGCGGGTCCCGCTTTTTGCTCCCTCAGGGCAGTCGACGACATCGAAGCAGGTGCAGCAGGGACAGACGTGGGTGCACCCCCCGCAGCTGAAACATTCGGAGCCCATCTCCTCCCAGAGCTCCTCGCGCACGCGGTTGTTGGTGATCTGGATGCAGGCCTTGGCGAGATAGGCGGTCGGGACCATCTGCGCATCGCAGGCCTCCATGAGCTCGCGCCGGCGGGTTTCATGGCGCCTGGAGGCTGTCACGGCCGGCATCGGCCGCTCCTCAAGAAAGACGCGGCCGGCGCGCGAGCCGATATCGATGAGAAACTCCTCGCCGAGATCGGTCAACTGCAGGTCGAAGCCGCTCTCCAGCCAGGGGCCGCCATTGCAGCAGATGCAAAAGCAGCTCTCATTGGGGCGGTTGCAGGCCATGCTGATGATCAGGGTGTTCCGGCGACGCGCCCAGTAGAGTTCGTCGTAACAGGCGCCCTGGAAAAAGCCGTCCATATGGGCCAGTCCCTGCACATCGCAGGAGCGGATGCCGAAAAGGAGGCGGGGCTTTTCCTGCTCGGGTTGGAGCAGCCGGGGCTTTTTGCCGGAGAGATCATAGGCAAATAGCACCTCGCGCTGGGGGAGGAAAAAACGTTTTAGGGGATCGAGATCGTTGACGTAATCAAGGGTAAGCCTGCGCAATGAGCGAAGCGGCCCAAAGGTCACCTCACCGCCGCGAAGCTTCTGCGGACCGATTACCGTCATTTTTTGCATGCACAGGGAGAGATTGTCGAGAAAAACCTGTTTGTTGACTACCAGCCGTGTTCCTGCCTGCATCAAACCATCTCCAATTTGGCGGCGCACAGTTTCATCTGCGGTATGGCCGATTCCGGTTCCAGCATGGACGGCATCAGGGATTGGCTCAGGCCGTCCTTGTGGTGGATCGGGAGGTAGAGTGTCCCGGGCGGCACGGCGCGAGTGACGACGACGGTGCGGCGCACCTCCCCGCGGCGGCTTTTGACGATGACCGGCCAGCCGCTGCGCAGTTTAAGCGCCCTGGCGTCATCGGTGTTGATTTCGATGGTGGCGACCGGATCCTCCTTGTCGAGGGTGAAGGAGCGCGTGACCAGAGTGCCAGTGCGGCGGTGGAAGAGGGGGCGGCCGGTGATCAGGGTGAAGGGATAGTCGGCATCGGGCTCATCGCCGAAGGGGAGGCCGGTGCTCACCTCGGTGAACGCCCCCTGGCGATCGCCGAGCAGCTTGCGGTAGAGGGTGCATTCTTCATCGTCGGTGTGGGCCGGCCAGAGCACCCCGCCGGGATGGCCGATGGTCTGCCAGCTGATGCCGCCGTAGCAGGGCATAAGCTGCTGCATCTCGAGAAAGACCTCCTCGGCCTTGCGCAGGGGCCAGGGCGCAGCCAGGGCCCCGGCCAGAAGCTGGATGATCTCGAGGTCGGGTTTGCAGCCCCTGAGCGGGGCGATGGCGCGGCGCACGCGCTGGAGGCGGCGCTCCAGACTGGTATAGCTCCCCTCCTGCTCGGCGAAACTGGCGGCGGGCAGGACCAGATCCGCCCTCGCCGCGGTCTCGGTCAGAAAGAGATCCTGGACAAGGAGAAAATCGAGTTTGTCGAGGGCCGCCGATGTTTTGGCGCTCTCGGGAGCGCTCCAGGCGAGGTTCTCGCCGACGACGTAGAGGGCGCGGATGCGGCCGCCGGCGTGATCGATCATCTCCTGGAGGGTCAAACCCTTTTCGGCGGGCAGGCTGGCGCCCCAGGCCGCCTCAATGGCCCGGCGGACCGCCGTCTCCTGCAGATCGCGCTGGCCCGGCCCCCACTCGCTCATCAGGCCGGTATCGACCGCCCCCTGGCTGTTGTTGGCAGTCAACAGCGGCAGCAGCCCCCCGCCCTCGCGGCCGATGCTGCCGGTGAGCAGGGCGAGATTCCACAGGGCCCGGACGTTGGCCGTACCGTTGGCCTGCTGGGTGATTCCGGTGCCGAAGAGGATGAGCAGGGAAGAAGCCTTGGCGATGAGACCGGCGGCGGAGCGGAGATCATCCTGCGCGATGCCACTGACACTCTCGGCATAGGCGGGGGTAAAGCGCTCGAGGCCGTCATCGCGCAGCTTGGCCAGCCCGGCAAGGCCTTCTGCCTGCCAGCCTTCTGCGAGCAGGATATGGCTGAGGGCGTTGATCAGGGCGAGGTCGGTGCCGGGCCGGGGCCGAAGATGGAGGCGGAAAAAACGGCTGTGCTCCTGCTCGCGGGGGTCGACCTGAATGACCGGGACACCCCGTTTGGCGGCCTGGAGGAGCAGGGAGCCCGCGCGGGCGTTCTGCGCCTTGGCATCGGCGCCGATGACCAGGATCGCCCCCGCCTTCTCGATGTCGGCAAGGGCGGCGGCCGCATTGGCAAAGCCGCTCTGCTCGCGCAGGACGCGCAGGGAGGGCGCATGGTCAAAACGAAGCGGCGCATCGAGGTGGGGGGTGTGCAGCACCGTCCGCGCCAGCTTGCCGAGAAGATAGGAGGCCTCATTGACCGTCTTGAGGGAACCGACTACTCCAACACAGTCCCGGCCATGGGCCTGCTGCAGTTCGGTGATCCTTTGGGCGGCATAAGAGAGGGCTTTGTTCCAGCTGACGGGTTTGAGGCAGTCGTTGATGCGAAGAAGGGGTTGGGTGAGGCGTTCGGGGTGATGGATGAGCTGGTGGCCGTTCCACCCCTTGATACAGAGGGTTCCCCGGCTGACAGGGTGGTCTCGCTGCGGCGCGGCGGCCAGTACCACGCCTTTTTCCACCTCCAGGAGCATTCCACAGCCACATCCGCAAAAGGGACACGTCGTTTGAACTTTCACCTGCTACTCCCACTTTAGAGATTCGCCAGGTCGATCCAAACCAGATGGGCGCGCATAGTTTAGTATAAATAATCAGCGAGACTATATCAAGTACTTTTTAATTTTTTTACGGATGCATCCGCGCCGCACTTCGTCGGACACAGCATCAGGGAGCGACGAAAAGGCTTGCTTATTTGGCGAAAATTTGATAATCTGAATGCATAACGAATGCAGGTGGCCGGTACACGGCCCGTGAAGAATAATATGGAGAACCAGGCGGGAATGATCAAATTAACCGAACGTGCAGAAAAAGCCCTCCTCAAGGCTGCGGAAAAGGGACCGCGTCTCTATCAGGTCGTCATCGCCGGCTTTGGCTGAGGCGGCCCCAAGCTCAGCCTGGTCGAGGCTGCCCATATCGAACCCCACACCGCAAATCAGATGCAGGTCGGCGAAACCACCATCACCTGGGATGACCGCATCAATCAGGTCGCCAATATGTACGGCGAGCTTCTCATCGACTACGCCCATTATCTCTTCGAAGAACGCTTCATCGTCGGATTCGGCGGCAGCCGCAACTGCTGCTGAGCCTCCTCCCTCCTATCGGACCTCCGCCAGCGGCCGGACAGTGACTTGGGCCGGCGCGGCGGGTGGCACCCGATCCTCCACCACTGCTTCCCCCTTTTCGTAGATACGCAAATCGAAATACCAGGGTCCCGGCTGCGCACAATAGCCCCAGATCAGATTATCCTTGCCGATCAGAATGTACTTGAAGGGCTCGATCTGTCCCAAAAAAGAGAGCTCCGCCATCAGGTTGTTGTCCAGAAAGAGGTAGACACGCCCCCTCGTCCAGGTGATGCGGAACTCGTAGATGCGGCTTGTCTTCCAAAGGTAATCCTCAACACAGGTGACCTCATCCCGGGTGCCGATGCCGCGCGCTGCAGCCAGCACCTTGAAACCAGCCCGGCCCGGCATGGTGGAGTAGCCGCTGCCGGTGCGGATCTGGATCCAGGAGCCGTCGGTATCAAAGATCTCCTTGTTGTTGGTGTAAAGCCGGGAATAGAGATTGACGATGTGCAGCTTGAGGTCATCCACCCACTGCTCGGCCGGATTGAAGTTGGTCACCTTGATGGCCAACGTCCCCTCCGCGGGCAGGGGTTTGGCGAGGTGGATTTGCAGCTGACTGGTGGTATGGACAGCCTGCCAGCCCTTGACCGCGTCGAACTCTCCGTCGGTGTTGTAGATGGCCTCCCCGTAGCCCGGAGCGGCCGAGGTCAGGGGATGGCTGTAGATGAGGCGCCGGTGGTCCACTGGCTGGGCCAGCAGCGAAAATGAAAAGAGCAGGGATAACGGCAGCAAACAGAGGAAATAGTGTTTCATGAACCCCTCACATAGTGTGGCCTCACCGCCACAGGTGTGCTGACGACGGGGGCGTGAGTATTGTATTTATTTATCTTATTCAGGTGGCTGCCCGGCCGGGGCGCCGATTACAACCTTGAAAGCAAATAGCAGGCCAGGGTTTTAGGAATGTAAAGTGCATTGTAAATATTAAAATAAATGTCGTTCTTTATGACGATTATTTAAAAATATTACTTTAATTTGGAATATTATTACCTTATATTTGTTCATATGATCAAGAGCACCACAAGTGATCACACCCTCGCAACGGCATCCTTAGCACCGCAGCTTCCTCAGTTTTATCCGCAGTACCTAGCCAACTGATTTTGTTCGCAACTCTTCTCAGCACGACCAGGGGAATCAACATCGTGCCGTGTGGGACTTGTCTACGCCCATTTCGGCCGTTTCCGGTTTGTGTGCGCGGGGCTGTTCTGAATCCATCCATCGACAGGGTTCGCCGCTGCGCTGGCCGGCATCATTTTCATTCATTCTATTGGAGGCACCATGAAGAAAAGTGCTATCGTCTTCGCGTTTATGTTTCTCTACGCCGTCGCCGGTCTGGCGCAGGTCAATCTGCCCTCGATCGTCAATGTTCCGGATCTCAGCCGCCCGGAGGATGACCCCGATTTCTACATGCGGGTCGAGCTCGACCGGGCCAATGATACCGGCGAGCGCATCATCGTCACTTACACCATCACCCCCGGCACCGCCGCCTATCCGGCCGACTATTCCGGCCCCGATGCGAGCGTACGCACCGTGCCGATACCCCTCAACGCCATCAACCGCGGTCTGGCGCCTGTTCTCACCATCGATGACAACATCTATGAGGCCAGCGAGACCTTCACCGTCACCATCATCAGCGCCCGGACCGAAAACAGCAATTTGCCCATCGCTGTGCTCGACAACAGCGCCACGGGAACCATCACCGATAACGATCCCCGGCCCACGGTTTCAATCGTCAACGACGGTGCGGATGAGGGCGACAGCCCCGAAAACGATGTGCCCGACGAAAACCGCGGCCGCTTCCGGGTCGAGCTCTCCAATCCAGCCGACAGGGATGTCCTGGTGGATTACTATACCTCCGATGGCACCGCCCTGGCTGCGGATAATGACTATCAACCCGCCAGTGGCACTCTGGTCATTCCCGCCGGCGAAACCATGAAACGGATCCGCATCATTTATGTAGCCGACAACAAGGTCGAACCGGATGAGCATTTTTTCGTCCATCTCAGCAGCGCCGCCTTCGGCCCTGATAATGGACTGGAAATTATTGACAGCCGCGCCCGCGGCCGCATTCTCAACGACGATTTCACAGCCGACATCGAAGTGGCGGCCAAATGGGTGCGCGAGGCTGACGGCGGCCCCAAGCTTTCCACAGTCACGGCCGGTGAGGTCTACCGCTTCGTCATCCAGATTTTCAACCGCGGCGATGCCGATGCCGAGGATGTGGTCATCGAGGATGTGCTCCCCGCCGGGCTAACCTTCCAGTATGCCGACCACGGCGGCAGCTTTGACGGCAGCAAGGTCACCTGGACCCTGAGCTCCATCCTCCGCAACCAGGAGAAGCGGGTTCGCGTCTACGCCCTCGTCGATGCCGATGTGCCGGAAGGAACCGAAATCACCAACAGCGGCTGCAGGGTCGCGGGGCTGATTCCCGACCTCAACAATGAAAATGACTGCGCCGAGGTCACCGTACTGGTTCTCCAGCCCGATGTCGATCAGGTCGCCAACATCAATTCCGACATCAACGTCGGCCAGGCCCCTCTGCTGGCGCGCTTCACCTCGATGAAGCCCCTGACCAGCTACAAGTGGTGGCTGGATCTCGACAAGCGCTCGGATTGGGACCATCCCTCCTACCTCTACCGTCATGTCGTGCCCCCTGCCGGTCCCGGCAAGAACTATGACATCACCCTGGAAGGCCCGGTCGAGACCGAGGAGTTCGAGGACATGATGCGCGTCTACGGTCCGGGCGGCTATGGCCATTTGCAGGTGGTGAGCGGTTCGCCGACCACCAGCGCCGGCTCCTGGAGCAACGCAGTCGACGGCGATCTTTACTGGTACGACGGCACGGCCGAAGTGGCCGCCGATGCCTCCGGCGCCGCCTGGGCCATCTTCGAGTTCACCGACCAGTCCGTCCGCAAGGTCAATCAGGTGCGGATGATGACCGATACCGGCATCGACAATCTCAAGAAGCAGGCGACGGAGTTCAAGGTGCTGGTCTCCACCGATGGCGTCACCTTCACCGAGGTGCTCGCCGCCACCAGGAACAACAATGTCAACACCCCCGCCCTGCTCCACGATGACTGGATGAGCTGGAGCTTCGAGCCGATCGATGCCCGTTTCGTCAAGCTGATGGTCACGGCCCCCCTGGCGTACACCTACGCCGCCATCGGCGAGTTTGAGGTCTGGTTCGAGGCCAAACTGGCCGATCCGGGGCAGTCGACCCTGACCGTCAGCGGCGAGACCGTCTCCATGACTATCAAGGATGCCCTGGGCAGCCCGATCACCGGCTTGACCCATCATGACATCATCGTCTACAGCTTCAACACCGACAGCTTTTACGGCGATCCCCGCTTCGTTATGGGAACCGGGCTGACTGAAGATAGCGCCAATCCGGGCACCTACACCTGCTCGATTCAGAACAAGGGCGTGGTCGAGGCTTCGGTCAACGGCGTGATCATCCCGAAACCGGTCGCCGCCCAGGCCGCTTTCCAGGCCGATGCCGTTCCGGTCGCCGAAAGCGCCGCGGCTGCACTCCAGGCTCTGCCCACAGAGTTCGCCCTCGAGCAGAACTATCCCAACCCCTTCAATCCGGAGACCACCATCCGCTATCAGCTCCCGGAAGGGGTTCAGGTCACGCTCAAGGTCTATGACCTGCGCGGCCGAGAACTGGAGACTCTGGTCAACCAGTTCCAGCCCGCCGGTTTCCATTCGGCCTCCTGGCGGACCCTCAACCACGCCAGCGGCGTCTACTTTTACCACCTCACCGCCGGCTCCTTCAAGGCGATCAGAAGTATGACCCTGGTGCGCTAGACGTAGACGCCATTAAAAAAAAGGGCTGCCCAAAGGCAGCCCTTTTTTTTGTCACATTCGGGGAAAAGTCATACAGGATGCGGGTAATCCCCGGCGAGCCTTTCCGCCACCAGTTGGGCGAGATCGCCCGTCCGCATCTGCTCTGCGAGCCCTTTTTCGCGAATGGCATCATCGAGCATGGTCAGGCAGAAGGGACAGCCGCTGGCGACAATTTGTGCTTTGGCTGCGACGGCCTCCGCAATGCGGCTGTGGCTGATGCGGCTGCCGAGGCGCTCCTCCATAAACATGCCACCTCCTCCGCCGCCGCAGCAAAAGCTCCGTTCGTGATGGCGGGCCATCTCCAGGGGGGGCGTTCCGTTGAGAGTGGTCAGAACCTGGCGCGGCGCGGCATAGATCTGATGATAGCGGCCCAGATAGCAGGAATCATGCCAGGTGATGCGGCCGGACCCGCCCTCCTTTAGCCGGAGCCTCCCCTCCGCCAGTAGCTGACGGATCAGTTCGCTGTGATGGACGACCTCGAACTCAGCACCCAAACGGCGGTACTCGTCGTGAAAGACATGAAAGCCATGGGGGCAGGAGGTAAGCAGATACCTGAATTTGTACTGCTGCAGGATCTGGATATTCTCCATGGCCAGACTTTGAAAAAGGTATTCATTGCCGGTGCGCCTTGCCGGGTCTCCGCAGCATTTCTCCTCGAGGCCGAGCACGCCGAAGCGGATGCCCGCGTGGCGGAGAATGAGGGCGAGGCTGCGGCTGATCGCCCGGGCGCGGTCATCAAAGGCCCCGGCGCAGCCGACATACCAGAGGTATTCCGCCTCGCCGATCTCGGCCATAAGCGGTATTTCCAGTCCCTCCGCCCACTCCATGCGAGTGCTGCTGCCGGCGTTCCAGGGGTTGGCGTTGGTCTCGAGGCCGCGGAAGGCGCCCTGGAGCTCCTGGGGAAAGCTGCTCTCCATCATCACCCGGTTTCGGCGCAAATCGACAATGGCGGGAATATGCTCGTTGAGCACCGGACAGGCTGACATGCAGGCCCCGCAGGTCGTGCAGGACCAGATCTCATCCTCGCTGAGGGCAGCGGGCACGATCGGCGCAGAGGGCGCCTGGCCAGCGAGAAGGGCCCTGGACTCGGCCAGGGCGTAGGCGCGCTGGCTCATCATCACCACCTTTGGCGAGAGGGGCTTGCCGGTTGCGTAGGCCGGGCAGAGATCCTGACAGCGGCCGCAGTCGATGCAGGCAAAAAGATCGCTGATGTTCTTCCAGGGATAATCGGTGATCGTGGCCGCCCCAAACTGCTCGCACTTTTCAAAGTCGATGGGCTGCAGGGTGCCGACGGGTTCGCGGCTGCGGAAAAAGAGATTGACCGGGCCGGAGAGGAGATGCAGATGTTTGCTGCCGGGGATGATGACCAGAAATCCCAGGATCATGAGGATATGGGACCACCAGAACAGATGATTCCAGATTGCAAGCTGTACTGGCATCATCCCGGCGAAGAGGGGCGTCAGACCCGCCGAGATCGGCATCCAGGCAAAGGGCTTCTCCCCGCGCAGGGTGATCTCTATCCCCTGGCTGAGCAGGTAGGTGATCATCAGGCCCGCAATCAGGGCGAGGATGAGGGCGCTGTGGGGGGAGCGGGAGATGGGCAGGGGCGAGGCGATCCCCGCCGGCCGCACCAGATAGCGGCGGATGGCCAGCGCGATCACCCCGATGAGGGTGAACAGGGCGGTGAGGTCAACCCCCAGAAACCAGAGAGCGGCGAGGCGGCCGTGGCCGAGAAGGGAAAAGCCGGGGCGGAAAGCCGTTCCGACATGGTTGATGGTGGCGATGCTGAAAAAGACAAATCCCCAAAAGACGAAGGCGTGCATCACACCGGTGAAGGGGCGTTGACGGATGGCGCAGATCTGTGCGGCCACCCGGCCCGTCATCCAGGCGAGCCGTTCGAGAGGACGATCCCAACGCACCGGCTCGCGCTTGCCAAGCCGGATCAGTGCGATGCGCAGGGCGATCTGCCGGTAAAACCACCAGAGGGCACCCGTGATGAGCAGCAGAAGCACGATTCTGCCAGTCCAATTCAGCACCTGAACCTCCCGTTTGGAATGTAAAGGTTAAGCCCCCCGCACCGGCCTCCACCACCCTGCCGGCGGGGAAGGGCGCCTGCAGCTGCGGTCAACCGCGAAGGCGGGCGATCTCTTCCTTGAGGAGGGGCAGGATTTCGAAGAGGTCGCCGGTGATGCTGTAATCGGCACGTCCCATGATCGGTGCGTTGGGATCCTTGTTGACGGCGACGATGCAGCGGGAACCCGACATGCCAGCCCAGTGTTGGATGGAGCCCGAGGCCCCGCACATGATATAGAGGGAGGGCGAAACCACCTTGCCCGTCTGCCCCACCTGTTCGCTGTGCGGCCGCCAGCCGGCATCGACCACCGCCCGCGTTGCCCCGACCGCGCCGCCGAGCAGGGCGGCGATTTCCTCGAGGAGGACAAAGTTCTCGGGGGCGCGCATGCCGCGGCCGCCGCAGAGGATGACATCGGCTTCGCTCACATCCAGGCGCCCCGAATCGCTTCTGCGCACCTCCTTGAGCAGGGACCGGCCGGCCAGGGGCGGCAGGGCGAGGGGCTCCACCGGCGCAGTTGCACCGGGACGGCAGAGGCTGGCCGTAAAAACATTGGGGCGCAGGGAAGCCATCTGAAGATCCCCCGCAAGCACGACCTTAGCGACGACCTTGCCTGCGTAAAGAGGCTTTTGGGCCGTAAGGCCTCCCTCCTGCCAGCTGATGGCGATGCAATCGCTGGCCAGGGCTCCATCCAGGGCCGCGGCGACGCGCGGCGCCAGTTC
>JAKPUX010000134.1 GCA_029554865.1 bacterium
CGTCGAAAGCCTGCTCCAGACTTTTTCCGGCGAGATCGATCGCCACCTGATTGGCACCCGCATCGCTCCGAAGAGCGAAGACCGCAGCACCTTTGTCGACGATTATCCGCTGCTGCCGGTGCGCCGCCGATTCTGGGAAAGTGTGCTGCGCGCGGTCGACATTCCGGGCACAGCCAGTCAATTGCGCACCCAGCTGCGCGTGGTCTATGACGCCGTGCGCGAGATCGCCGAAAAACCCATCGGCACTGTCACAGCGGCGGATTTTATTTTCGACGCGCAGCGCGCCACCATGCTCCAATCCGGCGTGCTGCTGCGCGAGATCGACGAGACCATCCAGGGACTGGATGACGGCAGCCCGGAGGGTGTGCTCGCCAAACGCCTCTGCAGCCTGATCTTTCTCATCCGCAAGCTGCCGCGCGAGCAGGTCGCCGATGTCGGCGTGCGCGCGACCCCGGTAATGCTGGCTGACTTGCTCATCCAGGACCTGGATCGTGACGGCGCTTCCTTGCGCCAGCGCATCCCCCTGGTCCTGGACAGACTGACGGAACAGGGCAAGCTGATCAAACTGGATGATGAATACAGCCTGCAGACGCGCGAGAGCGCTGAATGGGACCGCGAATTCCGCAATCGCCAGACCCGCATCGCCAGTGACCTTACCTCCCTCTCGCAGAAACGCACCAATCTGCTCAGCGAGGCCTGCGACAAGCTCCTCAGCGCACAAAAACTGCTGCACGGCAAAAGCAAGCATCCGCGCAAGCTGCTGATTCACTACGGCCAGGAACGGCCTGCGGACCAGGGCCATGAGATTCCGGTGTGGATCCGCGATGGCTGGGGCGACAACGAAAAAAGCGTTGTCGATGACGCCCGAGCCGACGGTCCCGAGAGTCCGATTATCTATGTCTATATACCCAAAGCCTCAGCCGATGATCTAAAAAAAGCGATCATCGACCATGAAGCGGCTATGCGCACCCTCGAGTTCAAGGGCACGCCCAGCACCGATGAAGGCCGCGATGCGCGCGACGCCATGGCCACGAGGCTCTCCGCCGCCGAGGATATGCGCAAACGGATTATCCAGGAGGTGGTCAACAATGCCAAAGTCTTTCAGGGCGGCGGCAACGAACGCTTTGAACTGGACTTGATCGAAAAAGTGCGCCGCGCAGCCGAAGCCTCTCTGGACCGCCTCTTTCCGCATTTCCACGATGCGGATGATTCGCGCTGGCCCAGTGTGATCAATCGCGCCAAGGGGGGCGACGAGGCGGCGCTGCAAGCCATCGGCTGGCAGGATGCGGCCGCAAGGCATCCTGTTTGCGCCGCCATTACGGGCAGAATCGGCGCCGGCAAATCAGGCCGCGACATCCGCAATGAATTTGAGGACGCCCCATACGGGTGGCCGCGCGATGCCATCGATGCCAGCCTCATGGTTTTGCATACCTGCAACCACCTCCGCGCCAACTACAAGGGCGACGCCCTCAGGGCCGGACAACTGGACCAGAATCGCATTCCTATGACCGATTTTCGCGTGGAAACCGCCTCCCTAAGCGCCCTGGATCGCATCAAACTGCGTGGATTATACCAGATCGCCTCCATCCCGTGCAAATCCGGCCAGGAGGGTGAAAAAGCGGCTGAATTCATCGCGCATCTGACCGATCTCGCCCAGCGCGCCGGCGGAGAGCCACCCCTGCCGGCCAGACCCGCTGCAGCACACCTCGAGTCGCTGCGCACCCTGGCGGGAAATGAGCAGCTCCAGGGACTGCTGGCCCAGTCGGCTGTATTGGAGCAAAACCTCCGCGATTGGCCGCAACTCGCGGATCTGGCCGAGCAGCGCATGGCTGTCTGGCACGCCATGCAAAAACTCGTGCTCCACGGCCGCGATCTGGATATTGCCGGGATAGAGCAGCAGCTCGAGGCGATCCGGCAAGAGCGCCGGCTGCTGGAAGAGCACAATCCCCTGCAGACCCTGCGTCAGCAACTGCTCTCTCTGCTGCGCAAGGCCCTCAAAGAGCAGCATG
This sequence comes from bacterium, assembly GCA_029554865.1. Classification (GTDB taxonomy): domain Bacteria; phylum Zhuqueibacterota; class Zhuqueibacteria; order Residuimicrobiales; family Residuimicrobiaceae; genus JAKPUX01. Next base: position 2,010 of record JAKPUX010000134.1, read on the forward strand.
AAGCCTGCAAGGCGCGTTACGAAGAGTTGCTGCAGGCGCTGCAGCGCAATCCGGAATGGGCCAGGTTAACCCCGGCGCAGCAGAAGCAAATCCTCAGTGACCATGGCGTGGCTTGTGTGCCGGAAATCGAGACCGGTGATGAGGCCGCTCTGTTGGCAAGCCTCAAAGAGATATCGCTGGCTGACTGGCGGACCAGGACCCAGGCCCTGTCGCAGCAATTCGCCGCTGTCCAGCTCGCGGCGGCCCGACTGCTGGAGCCCAAAACGCAAACTGTCCGTCTTGCCAGCACGACCCTGCACACAGCCGAAGAGGTCAAGACCTGGCTGCAAGAGACGGAGAAGGAATTGATGAAAAAGATCCAGGATGGACCG
>JAKPUX010000407.1 GCA_029554865.1 bacterium
GATAATGATCGGGCCCCGGTCCGCCAGGGCCGCCGCCCGGGCTTCCATCTCCGCGATGCCGCCGATGCGGGCCTTGATTTCAATGTTGCGCGCCATCTTACCTCCCCAAACCGGCGATCGCCACCCAGAAGGTCTTGGCGATGATGATCAGATCCAGCAGCAGTGACTGGTTCTGAATGTAAAAAAGGTCGTGATCGATGTTCTCGTGAATGGGCACGGCGCGGTCGGCCGAGATCTGCCAGAGTCCGGTGATCCCCGGTCGCACATTGAGGCGCTCGCGCTGCAGCTCGGTGTACTGTCCGGCGATGAAGGGCATCTCCGGACGCGGCCCGACCACGCTCATCTCCCCACGCAGCACATTCCAGAACTGCGGCAGCTCGTCGAGACTGGTGCGCCGCAGCAGCCAGCCCACCCGGGTGATGCGCGGATCGCGGCGGCTGTGGGGATGGATCGCGTAGGGATCGGTATCGCTGTACATGGTCCTGAATTTCCACAACATGAAGGATTTGCCGCCCCTGCCGGTGCGCAGATGCCTGAAAAAAACCGGACCCGGAGTCTCGAGACGGATGGCCAGGCCGATCAACAGCACCAGGGGCACACTGATGAGGATGACCAGCACGGAGAGCACCACGTCGAGGAGCCGCTTGACCAGGGCCGAGAGCGGCGAATAGTGGAGGTGGGCGAGATCGAAAAGCGGCACCCCGTCGATCACCTCTGTGCGAATGCGCTGGATGGCGGTGTCGTAGAGGTTGGGCACATAGCGGTAGGGCAAGCGGACGGCGGCGCAGCCTTTCATCACCTCCTGCATGCGGGCTTGCGTCGCCGAGGGGATGGCGATGATGATCTCCCGGGCGTCGCTCTCGGCCGCAATCGTCCGCAGCTCTGCTAGTCCGCCCAGAATCGGCAGGGCGCGGGCCTCTCCCTCCCCCTGCTTCTTGTAGTCGTCGACGAATCCGACCGGCAGGTAGCCCATCTTGGGATAGCGCTGCAACGCCCTGGCGATGCGCTCGCCGGTGTCGCCCGCGCCGAAGATCAGCACCCGCTTTGCGCCGATGCCGCGGCGCAGCAGCAGGGTGTGGAGCTTGTCGAAGAGATGACGCTGGATGGTGATGAGCAGGAGCATCAGAATGAAGAGATAGAAAATTTGCAGGCGGCCGAGGGCGATCTTGCGGGTGAAAAAGGAGTAGACGATGACCAGAGCGCAGCCGAGCAGCATGGCGCTGATGAGGTTCTTGCGGGCGCGGACATTGAGGATGCTGCTCTTGCGCTCATAGCCGCCCTGGATGAAAAAGAGAAAGATGAAGAAGAGGCTGACCAGGAGGGCCTGCAGGGGTGTCGGCCAGATGATATGGAGGTTGAGGCGGAAGGGCGACAGCTCCCACAGCCAGTAGCTGAGATAGAGGGCGACCAGGACCGAGCCAAAGTCGGCGGCGGCCTGGAACATTGCGCTGAACGAGAAAGGGCTTTGCTTCATGCTATTCCGTTTATGCGGAGCGTCCGCCCGGGAGGGTGCCGGTCAGCAATTCGCGCAGGGTATAGAGAATAAAAAGGGTATTGTTTTTCACATAACGCCGCCAAAGGCGGTTGGGTTCCTGGAGGAGCCGGTAGAACCATTCCAGGGCCATGTACTTCATCCAGCCCGGAGCGTGTTTGATGGTGCCGGCGAGATAGGAAAAGCCGGCGCCGATGCCGATAAAGATCCCGCGGTCGAGAGCGCGAAAGTGGCGGTAGATCCACTCCTCCTGTTTGGGCGCGCCGAGGGAGACCCAGATCAGGTCCGGGCTGGCCCGGCGCATTTCCTCCAGCCAGGACAGGTTTTCGGCCTCGGTGAAGGGCCTGAACGGGGGCGAGATTCTGCCGGCAATGACGGTTCCGGGATAGCGTTTTTGGATGACCTTCTCCATCCGGGCCAGGGTCTCAGGGGTATTGCCGAAGAAAAAATGGCGGATCTTCTCCTGGCGGCCCCGGTCGAGCGCCTCCTCAAGCAGGGTCGGTCCGAAGATGCGGTGCATCTTTCGTGCCCCCTTGAGCCAGCCGATGATCGAGAGCGGCCGGCCGTCAGCCAGGGAGAGCAGCGACTCGTTGATGATGCGCTGAAATTCAGGCCGCCGCGCCCCCTCGACCATGGTGTGGGCATTGTTGACGGTGATATAGTGCGCGGTCGTGCCCGCGCTCAGATGCGCCTGCAGGGCTGAACAGACCGCCTCATAGGAAGGCAGGGCGTCGACCCGCGATCCGAGGAGGGTGATATGCGCCGGTGCTGTGCTCCTGTCCCGATCCGGCTTGCTATTCAAAAAGCTCAGGGTACCGCCTTCCCGATTCCTGTATGGTATATTTTAAAACGATAAGTTAGCCTCATTTATAGGGAAAATCAAGGTCTTTTTACAGGGGTGGGCCTGCCGGCGAAATCGGTCAAGGAGAGAGCAGCCGGAATATCCTGCCCCCCGGATTTGTACTATAAAGAGAACACTCCTGATCAGCTCTCCGTTCGTCCCAGGCGAGCGGCACACTTACTGCAGTCCAAGACTGATGCAAAGCCAGGTCAGGTCTGAACATGGTTCCTAATTAAAAGGAGGTCGACGTGAGTATAGCCAAAGTCAGCGAGGTCATTTGCTCCTCACCCAAGAGTTTCGAGGACGCCATCGCCCAGGGCATCGCCCGGGCTGACAAAACCCTCGACAATGTCAAAGGCGCCTGGATAAAGGATCAGAAAGTGGAAGTCAAGGATGGCAAGATTGTGGAATACAGAGTGGTGATGAAGGTGACCTTCGTTCTGCGCGATTAGGCCTGTCGGCCTGACCTCAGCAGCGGCCTGACTCGTGACCTGTTCAGGCCGGCATA